>CAYLJO010000028.1:0-42758 GCA_964383905.1 uncultured Blastocatellaceae bacterium | reverse complement strand
TATAACCAAGTCGATAATTAAAGATCAGACGCCGGCCCGCTGCATCAATAAAGCTGACTCGCGGTTGGCTTCATCTATCACTTCCCTCTCGTCCAGCGTTAATAATTCGCGTTCGTGCATCGCTAACCGGCCGTCAATGATCACACTCTCAACATCAGACGCCTCCGCCGAATAGACGATGGCGGAAACAATGTCCGCCGGGTGCGGCGTCGAGTGAAGGCGATTGAGATTGATGATCGACACATCGCCGCGTTTGCCGGCCTCTAGGCTCCCGATCTCATGATCCAACCCGAGCGCGCGGGCGCCATCAATAGTCGCGAGGCGCAGGACGCGGCGCGCAGGCAACACTTCGGCGCCGTGTATAGCTTTCTGCAGGAGCGCGGCGGTTCGCATCTCTGTGAACATTTCAAGCCGGTTATTGCAGGGCGCGCCGTCAGCGCCAAGCGAGACGGAGACGCCGCGCTCGAGCATTGCTTTAACCGGCGCGATGCCGGAGCCAAGCTTGAGATTGGACGAGGGGCAATGAAGGACGTGCGCGCCGGTGCGCGCGAGCGTCTCCATCTCCGCATCGTCTAAGTGAACGCAGTGCGCGAGCGCAACGTGCGGTGCGGCGAGTCCGAGCGAGTCAAGGTATGGGATATTTCGCCGCCCCGTCTCGCGTTCGACCATCTCGATCTCCGCGCGATTCTCCGAGGCATGTGTATGAACCATCACGCCGCGCTCGTCGGCAAGAAGCGCGACTTTCTCAAGTAACTCGCGTGTACAACTGACGGCGAAACGCGGGGCAAAGCAGTAACGGATACGTCCTCCCGCGCGGCCGTGCCACTCCTCAAGGAGCGTCAGCGAGAGACCGATCGAGGCATCGGTCTCTTCACGAAGCGCGCCGGGGACATCTTCCCCCTTATCCATCATGCATTTGCCGACGGTCGCACGAAAACCCGTTTCCTCGACGGCGCGAAACACTTCGCCCGTGTGATTTACCGTCTCCATCGTGAGCGCGCAAGTCGTCCCACCACGGATCATCTCGGCAATGCCGAGGCGCGCTGATGCCCTTACGGACTGCGCCGTATGCGCGGCCTCCATCGGCCAGATTCGCTTCTTCAGCCAATCCATCAACGAAAGGTCATCGGCGGCACCGCGAAACAGGGTCTGGCAGAGATGTACGTGGGTCTGCACAAAGCCGGGTAAGACCGCGCACCCTCGCGCGTCTATTATTTGATCGGCTTGACCGGCATCCTCACCGGTGCCCTTGATGCGACCGTCGCTGATCAGCAGATCCCCGCTGATGATGGAATTCTTCCGATCCATCGTCACGAGCGAGCCGCCTTTGATCAGGATAGATTTACCCATCGGCACAAGGGAGAGAATAGAAGCAAAAAGGCCAAAGGTGAAGGCAAAAATCACTTGATGCCTTCACCCTCAGCCTTAATCTCTTGTTACTTCGGCCTTATTTTGCCGCCTTGCGGCTGGAGGCCGGGGCTTCGGTCTCCTCTTCCGCGGGGGCGCGAACCGGGATGCCGAGCGCAACTTTCACATCATTCTCGACGCGCTGGCGTAGCTCCACGTTATCACGCAGGGCTTGCTTAGCGTTCTCGCGCCCCTGGCCGAGCCGCTCGCCCTTGTAAGAGAACCACGCCCCGCTCTTCTCGACGACTTTGTGGGCCACGCCGAGATCAATCACGTCGCCCTCGCGCGAGATACCTTCGCCGTACATGATGTCGAATTCGCAGTCGTGAAACGGCGGCGCAACCTTGTTCTTGACGACCTTAACCTTCGTGCGGTTGCCGACCACGCGGTCGCCGTCCTTGATCGCGCCGATGCGCCGGATGTCGAGGCGCAGGCTGGAATAGAACTTAAGCGCCCGCCCGCCGGTGGTGGTTTCTGGTGAGCCGAACATGACGCCGATCTTCTCGCGAATCTGGTTAATAAAGATAAAACAGGTGTTTGACGACGAGACAATGGCGGTCAGCTTGCGCAGGGCCTGCGACATCAGACGCGCCTGCAGGCCGGGGAGGCTATCGCCCATCTCGCCGTCCAGCTCCGCGCGCGGCACCAGCGCCGCCACCGAGTCGATGACGATCACGTCGACGCCGTTGGAGCGGACCAGCGCCTCGGCAATCTCCAGCGCCTGCTCGCCCGAATCCGGCTGCGAGATCAGCAGCTCATCAATATTGACGCCGAGCTTGCCCGCATACTCGGCGTCCAGCGCATGTTCGGCGTCAATGTAGGCGGCAATACCACCGGCCTTTTGTGCTTCGGCGACGATATGGAGCGCCAGCGTCGTTTTGCCTGAACTCTCGGGTCCAAAAATTTCTACGACACGGCCGCGCGGCACGCCGCCGACGCCGATCGCCGCATCCAGTGAGAGTGAAGTCGTCGAGATCGACAAAACGTCCGCGACTTCGCGCTCGCCCAGACGCATGATCGACCCCTTGCCAAATTTCTTTTCAATGTTGAGCAGCGCCGCTTCAACCGCTTTACCGCGATCCGCGCCCATTCTATTTTCAGCCATTGCAAACATTCTCTTTCTTCCATTCCCTTTCTCACGTTTCGTGGTATTTAAAAGCCTTTCTGCGGCCTGCCACGGATTAAAAGAGACTATACCACACCTGACGCGAGAATGGAACAGTGTTTCATACGTGCAACGAAATATTTTTTCAGCCTCATCGCCGAGGTAAAACCTCTACGCCCTTGACCGGCCCGTGCGAGGGGGGTTTACGCGCCCCGGCGCGGTATAACAAAGAATGCCTAGTTCTGCAAGGACTTATCCGCCTCTAAAAGCGCGTGTATGCTGCGGCCCGTGCGACTCTCAAACTGTTCGGCGAGCGATGGGATATCGCCGGCGCGCTCGTCGCGCGTTAACCGCTCCAGTCGCCACATCGGGAAGAACAGGTCGGTCACGCCGATGAACGGCTCGTCATGGGCGATCGCCCGCACCCAATCGTCGAAAGCGTTCAGGTCAAGACCGCGTAAGAATACGCCGGCCGGGTTGATCTCGTCGAGGATGCCCCAGCACTTTTCACGCGGGCTATGCAAAACAAGGATGACTGCCGCTCCCGCCTCAATTCCTGCCATGATTCCCCAACCCCTTTTCGCTCGAGTTTAGCAGCCTGACAAACGATCAGTCGACGATTTGCCGTAAAGTTTACGCGCCTCCTTGTACCCGACGCGCCGTGCACGGATCAGTCCGGCGTTCAGTTTTTCGCCCCCCATCGGATCAATGTACTCTCTTCCGGTAAAGTCAGCCGCAGGATCTATATTAAACACTGCGATACTGAACATAAACACCGTCCCGGTAAGCGCTTTGAACCAATGAATATTATTCTTTTGGTCAGAGATGGTTGAAAGGTCGCCTCGGGTGGGCATCTTATCCATCGTCGGCCTGATGATTAAGTGGCGCGGCTCGTCTGCTAAACGATCATAGTGCCGGTCATGGACACGGCCGTCGAGGATCATATGCATAGACGTCATGTTACGGTGGCCGTGCGGGGCTATCGCCGCCCCTTTTTTCATCGCATAAAAGAAGGGTACAAAGCTTAACTCCGCCGGCAGCCCTTCGGCTTGAGAAAAGTCGATTGACTGAGCCGACTCATGGTCTTCAGGGAACAGGGCGGTTTTTGCCAGCCGTTCATAATCTATTGAGCGCAGCAGGTCGGAAAGCTCGACGCGGGCCAGCAGCTCCTCGATCTTCTGTTGCCACTCGATCGGCTTAACACTCCCTGCTTTCAAAGCCTTGCTCACCTGCTCCATCTCCATTAACCACTGCCCAGCGATCGGTTTGACGGGCCCCGTAAGCAACTCTCCCCGGCACAAAGTCCTGACCAGCGAGAAAGTGAGCAAAGAGCCGAGCATATTTTGCGCGAAGGCGCGGCGTGAGATTTGCTGCATAGAGTGTCCCCTGTTTCACCTGCGCTGCGGGCGTTCCGATTGTTAAGCTAAACAACGAAGTGACTGATAGACTTGATGAAGAAACCATGGGCTGACGGCCCCACGTCGTGATAACGCGGACACCCGCCCGAGCGACTGAGCTCCGATTTAGCTGTAATCAGCATCTTCAACAGTACCATCTCTGACAAACTCTTAACTTCCGATGCTATTTTGCTTCGGTCTCACGCCAGCCGTACCTGCGCCCGGTATTAAGCGGCGCGTAAACTCGCCAACACGCTGCGCCGTATCCGCTGCGCCGGCCAACCTCTCGACCTCCGCGACGATGGCCGAGCCGACGACGGCCGCGTCGGCGTAACGCCACGTTTCGGCGACCTGTTCGGCGTTGGAGATGCCGAAGCCGACGGCGACGGGCAGGTCGGAAACCCGGCGCACGCGCGCGACCAGCTTTTCGGCCTCCGCGCTCATCTCCCGGCGGGCGCCTGTAACGCCGGCGCGGGACACGGCGTAGATGAACCCGCCGGCACGCTCGGCCACCATCCGCAGGCGCGTGTTGGTTGAGGTCGGCGCGACGAGAAAGATCATCTCCAGGTGGTGAGCCTTGAGCGCTGCGGAAAACTCGGCGGCCTCCTCCGGCACGAGGTCTGTCACAATCACACCGTCAACGCCGGCGCGCTTTGCCTCGCCGCTCAAACGCTCGACGCCGAATTGCAACAGCGGGTTGAAATAACTGAACAGCACGACTGGCACATCAATCTTCTTTTGCGCCTCCGCCACCGTGTTTAATATTTCGCCGAGGCTAAGTCTGCGGCGCAGCGCCCGCTCCGAAGCGCGCTGAATCACCGGGCCGTCGGCGACGGGATCGGTGAACGGCACGCCTAACTCGATGATGGTTGCGCCCGCACGGGCGAGTTCGATCAATAACTCGTACGTCGCGCTCAGGTCCGGATCGCCCGCCGTAATAAACGGGATCAAGCCGCCCCGGCCTTCGCGCCGCAACTGGTCAAAAGCCTCTCCGATGCGACTCAACTCTGCTCTCCACCGATCGCCTCGGCGACCGTGTTCACGTCCTTGTCGCCACGCCCGGACAGATTCACGAGCAAAATCTGCTCGCGCCTCATCTCGCGCGCGACCTTCAGCGTATGGGCGACGGCGTGCGCGGATTCCAGCGCCGGGATGATGCCTTCGAGCCGTGAAAGAGTCTGGAAAGCCTCCAGGGCTTCGGCGTCCGAGGCAGCCACGTACTCGACCCGACCGGCGTCATGAAGGTAAGCGTGTTCAGGGCCGATGGAAGGGTAATCGAGTCCGGCGGAAATGGAGTGCGTCGAAGCGATCTGGCCGCCTTCATCCTGCAAGACATAGCTCATCGTACCCTGCAAGACGCCGACCCGGCCGCCGCCGCTCGTATTGAAGCGCGCGGCGTGCTGGCCCAGACTATTCCCACTGCCGCCGGCTTCGACGCCGATCATCCGCACGCCTTTGTCGTTGAGAAACGGATGGAACAACCCGATTGAATTTGAGCCGCCGCCGACACATGCCACCAGCGCGTCCGGCAAGCGACCCTCTTTTTTGAGAATTTGCTCGCGCGCTTCACGACCGATTACGCTCTGAAAATCACGCACCATGAACGGGTAAGGGTGCGGGCCCAGCGCGCTACCCAGCAGGTAATAAGTATCGGCGACATTCGTCACCCAATCGCGCAACGCTTCGTTGATCGCGTCTTTGAGCGTGCGCGAGCCGTTATCCACCTCGCGGACTTCCGCGCCGAGCAACCGCATGCGAAAGACGTTCAGTCTTTGACGGCGCACGTCCTCAGTGCCCATGTAGACGGCGCACTGAAGGCCAAAGAGAGAGCAGACGGTGGCGGTCGCGACCCCGTGCTGGCCCGCGCCGGTCTCGGCGATGACCCGCCGCTTGTTCATGCGCCGGGCCAGCAGCACCTGTCCGAGCGCATTGTTGATCTTGTGGGAGCCCGTGTGCGAGAGGTCTTCGCGTTTAAGATAAATGGACGCGCCGCCCGCCGCTTCCGTCAATCGCGCGGCACGAAAGAGCGGTGTCGGGCGGCCGGAATAATCACACAGCAGCGACTGTAACTCGGCTTGAAATTTTTCATCCCCACGTGCCGCCTCGTAAGCCTCGGTCAACTCCTCAAGCGGGGCCATCAAGGTCTCGGGCACGAAGCGCCCGCCGTACGGGCCCCAATGACCGTGCGCGTCGGGCTGCATTTTAGCCGTCTCATTCATCTCTTAAATACTCACCAGGCGTTCGCCGGGTTGGCTATGAGTCCATACCCGGCCGGACCGCTATCACGCTTTTAACTGTCGGCCAGCGGGGCGACGGCCGTGCGGTTACGCCCTTCGTGCTTGGCGCGGTACAGCGCGGCGTCGCTCGCGGTGTAGAGGGCGCGTTCTGAGTTGGCATGCGCGGGGCAGGTTGCGACACCGATACTGACGGTGACCGTGCCGACATTCTCGACCGGCTTTTCTGAGACGCTCTGACGCACACGCTCGGCGGCAATGACGGCTTTGGATTCATTGACGCCCGAGAGCAGCAGCGCGAACTCCTCACCGCCTAGTCGCGCGGGGGTGTCATTGTTGCGCGAGAACTCGACCAGCACGCCCGCGATGTGGCGTATCACCACGTCGCCCGCCGGGTGACCATATGTGTCGTTAATCAGTTTCATATGGTCTATATCCACAAGCAGCAGCGCACAAGACATTTTATAGCGCCGCCACCTTTCCACCTCATGCCCCAGCGCGATGCGGAACCGCCGCCGGTTTGCCAGTCCCGTCAGGTAATCACGGTCTGCCTCCGCGCGCAGACGGTCAATCGTCAGCCTCAGTGACACTAACTGTGACGTGCGTGTGATCAGCAGAGCGAGTTCTGTGGGGAGCTGAAAGTAATCGAAAGCGCCTGTCGCCAGGGCCGCGCTCCGTCTTTCCACCGTCGCCGCCTCGGTCCCGACGACGACGAGCGGCAAGCCGTCTTCCGCGTGGGCCAGCAGGCGGGCTAACTCCTCCGCCCTGATCCCTTTCAGGTTGGCGTTGGCGATGACGACGTGCGGCCGGGTGTGCCGGAGAGAGACGATGGCCGCCGCGCCTGCGACCACGCCGACGACGGCAAATCCTGCTCGTTTCAGCGCCTCGCCGAAGGCGGCCATCGCCGGATCATCCGCGATCAACAAGACGCGGCCTTGATCCCGCTTATGCGTATGTTTAATAGTGGTTGCTGTCGCTATGGCGCTCATAGAACTCATAGATCAACCCTTTTTCAGATCGACGGTTCGTTAACCTCAGGTGAAGACGCGACGTTAAGACCGGCGGATTCGCGGACGGCGCTGACGAAGGCGCGCACGCGGCGGGCGTCTTTGTGACCCGGCCTGTATTCAAGGGCACTGCACGCGTCTACGGCGTAAGGGCCAACCGCCTTAATTGCATCCGCGACATTTTCGGGCGACAGGCCACCGGCGAGGAAGAGTTTAGGGGCGAGCTCACGCGAGCGGCGGGCCAGCGACCAGTCGAATATCCGTCCCGTGCCTCCCCTCGCAGTCCGATCGAACGCGTCGAGCATGATCGCCCCCGCCTCATACTCTGCCACACTCTCCGGCATAAAATCACTACTGACGCGCAACGCCTTAATCACGAAGCGATCTTTCAGCGCACGACAGTACTCGTGAGACTCGTCGCCGTGCAATTGGACGGCTCCCACACGCGCTTCGTCGGCGATACGCGCCACACGGTCTGGCGACTCTTCATTGACGAACACTCCCACGCTCAAAACAGTTGGAGGCAACTGTTCGATGATCAGCCGCGCGGCGGCCGGATCGAGGTGCCGCGCGCTCCCTCGATAAAAGTTGAATCCAAGCGCGTTCGCCCCTGCGCCCACCGCCGCCAGCGCGTCCTCGAGATTCGTAATGCCGCAGATTTTGACGAGAACCATTATCAAGTAAAAAGGCCAAAGGTAAAAGGAAAAAGTCAGTCGGGAACCATTTTCAATTAATTATGCGAATCAGTAGTTGAAAAGACAGACAAACAAGAGAATTGATAGAATTTTCTTGCTTAGGACAGGCCGCTTGCCGCTCCCCGCTCAAGTGTGGCTCTGCGCCGCTTCGCATCACGACTCGCAAGCTTTCATCCAACAGCGGCCCGCTTGACCCACGACTTCACTCTGTGGCGATGTGGCCTACCCGACACCGGGGATCATTTCGCATTTGAAAGAGCAGCACACAAGGCTGATTGCGCCACAGACAAAACCGAAGGGCAAAGACTTAACTCTTGATGAGAAGTATGACAACCGTTTGGGGCGACGCATCCGGCAACCCATTGAGAGTTTGTGCAACTGGATAGCGGAGAAAACAGAGATTCAAAGAGCAAGCAAAGTGCGTTCTCCTTAATTACCAATTTATTTATTATCCACAATTTTGCCTTCTTTTCCCGCTTCGTCGAGCAACGCGCGCAAGGCTTCTCCGGGTTGATCGGCGCGCATCAGAGTCTCGCCGATCAGAAAACCACTGTAACCAAGGTCAAGCAAGTTTCGTATATCGGTGCCGGTTCGCATCCCGCTCTCACTGATCAGCGAGACCCCCTGCGGCACATCGTGGGCGAGTTGGGCTGATACGTCAAGCGATACCCGGAACGTGTGGAGGTCGCGATTGTTGACGCCGATCAGCGTCGCGCCGGAGGCCGTCGCCCGGCGCATCTCTTCCGCGGTGTGTACCTCGACCAGCGCGTCTATCCCCAGGTCGTCTTCCGTGATGCCTCGCAGGCGCGAGAGGGATTGATCATCGAGCGCGGCGACTATCAGCAACAGCGCATCCGCGCCCGTGGCGGCCGTCTCATAAAGCTGAATTTCGTCGAAGATGAAATCCTTACGCAACACCGGAATACTCACAGCCGCGCGCACTTCGCACAAGTCTGCGAGCGATCCTTGAAAGCGATCCTCTTCCGTCAGCACGGAGATGGCCGCGGCCCCTCCCGCTTCATAGCTCCGCGCCAGTGACGCCGGTTCGACCCGGGCGCGAATCACCCCCCGCGACGGCGACGCCCGCTTGATCTCTGCGATCACATTGACACGCCCGCGAACCTGTATCGCGCCGCGTAATGCGTGCGGCATTGAGCTCTGCCGCGCGTCATGCGCTTGCGCAATCAAGTCCATCACCGGGTGCTTTTGCTTAGCCCCGGCCAGTCGTGCCTTTTTCTGTTCGATGATCTCACTAAGAAAATCCATGCTAAAGAATTAAAAGGGAAAAAGGTTCGGGAAGCCAAAATTTAATTAACAGATGGTTTCCGCCTGACTTTTGCATTTTACCTTTGGCCTTTTTACTTATTTGTCGCTTCGATTAATTGTTCAAGCTTACCAAGGGCCGCGCCGCTGTCGATGCTCTTTTCGGCAAGCTGGGTGGCGGCACGCAGGTCGCCGGCCGCGCCGCCGACCAAAAGCGCTGCCGCCGCATTGGCTGCGACCAGCGCGCGGGCTTCATCATGGCGCTCCCCCCGGAGAACCGCGCCAATCGTGCGCGCGTTGTCCTCCGTGTCACCTCCCCGCAGGTGCTCAAGCTTCATGCGCCGCAGACCGAAATCCTCCGGCTCAATCTCGAATGTTTCGACCTGACCCCGGTGCGCTTCGGCGACAAAAGTTTTTTCGGCCAGAGTCACCTCATCAAGCCCGTCCGAGCCGTGTACGACCCAGGCGCGCTCTGTTCCGAGCGCGGCGAGCGCCCGCGCGAGAGGTTCTGCGAGTGCCGCATGCCAGACGCCGATGATCTGTCGCGGCGCGCCGGCAGGGTTAGTCAATGGGCCTAAGAGATTAAAGGTCGTATGGACACCCAGCTCGCGCCGCACGCCCGCAACGCGAGCCGTCGCCCCATGATAGAGCGGCGCGAACATAAAGCAGATGCCGATATCATCGAGACACCTCTCCGAGACCTCGGGCGCGGCCGTCACGCGCACGCCGAGCGCCGTCAGGACATCCGCGCTCCCGGAACGGCTACTCGCGGCGCGGTTGCCGTGCTTGGCGACGGGAAGTCCCGCGCCCGCAATGACAAAGGCGGCGGCCGTTGAGACATTAAAAGTCTTGGCGAGACTCGACCCGGTGCCTGCCGTGTCAATGAAACATTGATGGCGCGTATTGATGCGCACGGCGCGGGCGCGCATCGCCGCAGCCATCCCGGCGAGTTCTTCGACCGTCTCACCCTTAACCGCAAGGGCGACCAGTGACGCAGCAATCTGCGCGTCGGTCGCCGCCCCGTCCAGCAGCGCGTCGAGAAGTTCAGTCGCCTCCGCGCGACTTAAGCTCTCCCCACGCATCAGACGCGAGAGGTGCCCCCGCAGCCCGGCACTCATCGGCCGGCAATCGCTCCGGGCGGGCAGCAGCCACGCGGGCCGCGCTGTGGCAGGCGTGGGTAATTCATCGGTCATAGCTTCAGAAAATTGGCGAGCAATCCTTTCCCCTCTGTCGTCAGGATTGATTCGGGATGGAATTGCACCCCCTCGACCTTCATCTTGCGATGACGCAGGCCCATGACGATGCCGTCGGGGGTCGTCGCGGAAACTTCCAGACACTCCGGCAATGTGTCGCGCTCGACAATGAGCGAGTGGTAGCGTCCGGCCTTAAAGCGGTACTCGAGGTCTTCAAAGATGGTCTTTCCGTCGTGGCAGATCTCCGACGCCTTGCCGTGCACGAGCGATGGCGCGCGTATGACGCGCCCGCCGAAAGCCTGCCCGATGGCTTGATGCCCCAGACACACGCCCAAGATCGGGATGCGCCCCGCGAAATGCTCGATCACGCCGAGCGACACCCCGGCGTCGTCCGGCGTGCCCGGCCCCGGCGAGATCAGAATCTTATCGGGACAACAATTTGCTTCGATCTCCTCGACCGTCACTTTGTCGTTGCGACGCACATCAACCTCCTCGCCGAGCTCGCCGAGGTATTGCACGAGGTTGTAAGTGAACGAATCGTAATTGTCTACCACAAGTATGTGCATGTGAGATAGTTTAACCTAGGGCGATGAGGATCAGGAAATTAATCGAGAGCGGCAAATTTCCTGCCCTCATCGCTTCTCGACGTGGGTCGCACACACCCGGCACACAAAGCCTTGTGTAGCCCATTTCGACCATGTCTCTAACACCTGTCCCGATTTTGGGTCACTAAGTGGCTGGAAGATTTTGATAAGGTGATGCGCGGGTTTGCTTCCGAC
This sequence comes from uncultured Blastocatellaceae bacterium, assembly GCA_964383905.1. Classification (GTDB taxonomy): domain Bacteria; phylum Acidobacteriota; class Blastocatellia; order Pyrinomonadales; family Pyrinomonadaceae; genus CAYLJO01. The sequence continues at coordinate 31,678 of CAYLJO010000028.1, read as the reverse complement.
GCCCCGATGATTTTTTATTCCGCACACGCCTACGAAGCGTGGGCGCTGGCCTGTGGCGCTCCAGGCGATGTGGCCAGGCCGGACATTGACGGCCTCGCCTGCGGCCATCGCCCGTACTATGGCAAGCCTTCCGGCCTGATCCGGTAAACGCGCTGTTACGAGCCGGCTTTGCTGAGCAGCATGCCTAGCATCACTTGGAGCTGCATGGCCGTGAACGGCTTCGGCAGGAACACCACCGCGCCCGCAGCGAAGCTGTCGGAAGAGAGTTTCGGGTCCTGTTCGGCCGTCATGATCATCACCGGGATGTTCATTAAACGTTTCTCACTCTTCATGTGCCGGACCAACTCGGGGCCGGTGATGTGCGGCATCGTCACGTCAAAAATGGCGGCCGTGATGTTAGGCTCCCCGTACAGTATCTGGTAGGCCTGCTGGCCGTCCCTCGCAGGGACCACTTTATGGCCTTCCTTCTGAAGGATGGCCGTCACCAGGCGCAGGATCGATGGATCATCATCGGCCACGAGGATCTGGTGTGAAGCTTGCGAAGAGTTTGTCATCTCTACCTTTCACCGCCGCTCTCTACAGTTGTTACGGCCGTTTAAGCATGTAGCGGCTGTCATCAATATCTTCGACCAACAAGGTGGTTGGACATGCTGTTCTGTTCTCAACCACCGCCGGGTGGCCCTCCTACCTTATTGGGCGCCGTGATCATCTCCACCTAATTCACCAACCTGACAGCATTTGCCGGATGACCCTATTCAGCTCGTTGAAGTCTATCGGCTTGGCGATGTAGGCGTTACATCCTGCCTCCAGCGCCGCCTCTTTGATGCCGTAGGTATCGTGTGCCGTGAGAGCCACAATCGGCACATCCTGACAGCTCCCCCTGCATTCGCGGATCAGCTTCGTCGCCGTCAGCCCGTCCATGAGCGGTAAATTCAGATCCATCAGGATCAGATCGGGACTCTCCCTCCGGGCAATCTCCACCGCCTCCTGACCGTTGACGGCTTCCACCACCCGGTATTCGCCCATCTCCAGCATCCGTCTAATCACGCAGCGGCTGTCATCAATATCATCGACCAACAAGATAGTCAGACAGATTGTTTCGTTCTCAACCATGGTCTGGGCCGCCTAACCGGGGATTAGACTTACTTCGGGGGATGGTGAGCGAGGTCAAGGGAGATGATAAGGTTATACCAGAAACATAAAGTTGTGACAAACACTAAGCATCAGCTTTATGGAAGATGAGAGCCGGCGGCACATACCTGCTCAGGGTATCGACCGGAAGGGGGAGGGGCGCGAGCGTGCCACTTTCACACGTGCTTGATTAGCTCCATGAGCTTGCCCTGATCAATCGGTTTCTTAAGGTGGGCGTTGAATCCGGCAGACAGTGCGCGCTCGCGGTCGTCATATTGGTCGAACCCGGTCACGGCCACGATCGGCACACTCTGATAGTCTGGCATGGCGCGCAGGGCGCTGGCCAAGGCGTATCCGTCCATCACCGGCATCCCGATGTCAGACACGACAAGGTCGAACAGTTGAGAGCGCGCTTGATCGAGCGCATCCGTGGCAGAGTGGGCGGTAGTGACGTCGTAGCCCACACGGCGGAGCATGATGGCGAGCAACATGGTGATGTCCGGCACATCGTCAACCACGAGCGCATGCGGTTTGCGCCCTCCCGTTTGCTGACCGTTATCTGATGGCGCTGCCTCATTAGCACGGACAGTTGAGCGCTCAGATGAGCTGCTTGTGATCATTTTTTGCATGGCTATAGTGACTCCACCGAATCTTTTATTGCCCCAGCTTCTCTGCCCACAACCTGTCCACAACTCTGCTTCCGCTTTGGTGTATTACAATTTAAAGAGATAATGCGGGCGCAATAAAAGGGCGTTAGCTGCTCTTCCCCCAGATACTAACGCCCCGTAGCCCAGAATAAAGCGATCGGAAGCAATAGAGCGATTCCAACCCGAGTTACGGGGATATTACTGCAAGTTGTTTACAGTTGCAATACAAATTTTAAAGTGTTTGTACACATCTCGTGCCTATAATCTCTGGACAGATGAACGCGCTCGATGACGCACAGGTACAGCAATTCATCGAGGATGGGTTTATCCGCCTCGATCACGCCTTCCCTCGAGAATTGGCTGATGAAGGCCGCGAACTGTTGTGGCGTGATACCGGCTGCGATCCTCAGGATCCGGCGACGTGGGCGCAGCCTGTCATCCGGCTGGGCGATTACGGGCAAGAGCCGTTCCGGCGGGCGGTGAACATGCCGCGGCTGCACGCCGCCTTTGACCGGCTCGTCGGCGCGGGGCGGTGGCTCCCGCGCTCCAGCCTCGGCACTTTCCCTATCCGATTCCCCGGCGCTGATGATCCCGGCGACGCGGGGTGGCATGCCGATGCGAGCTTCGCGGGGGATGATGGCTCTTGGCGGCTGAATGTGAGATCCCGGGGGCGCGCCTTGCTGATGCTCTTCCTCTTCTCTGACGTGGGCAGGGATGACGCCCCTACCTGCATCCGGGTCGGCTCTCACCTGGATGTGCCCCCGCTTCTGGAACCGGCCGGAGACGACGGTTTGTCATACCTGGAGCTCGCCCGGAAGCTGGACGCGGTCGCGAATCGACCGGTCGCGCTCGCGACCGGAGAGGCGGGGACGGTCTATCTCTGTCACCCGTTCCTCATCCATGCCGCGCAGCCACATCACGGCGCCGAGCCGCGCTTCATGGCGCAACCGCCTCTCTATCCGGCGGAAGCTTTGCAGCTTCACCGGGACGACGGCAGCTATTCGCCCGTCGAGATCGCGATCCGCCTGGGTTTGAAAGCAAGTGGTAATAGTGTGAATGGGGCGCTACTTAAAAGCTCTGCGAGACGCCGGTGGTCTTCTAAGGCGTCATAGTCATGGTTGGCAAAGCCCTTCGCGGCTCTGTTTCGGGGCTGAGTGTTGGCCGGGCAATAAAGCGGGCCGGATGATGCGTTAATGCGCGATCCGGCCCTGGGCGGTCTGCTTCGATCATGCCGTGCTCTTGAGGCGGCTATAACGTGGGAAGATGGTCTATCCATAACCAAAATCATTGTGAATGTCTATCAGTCAACAGTTAACATGAAATCCATGGCCGGCTGACTCCCGGCAACCGGCTCATAGCTATTGCCTACCTCCTTCGGTCTTTCCCACGCCGGCCTCGTGGAGTAAGCCCGCGATTCGGGTATGGCCACTTTTGGATGCCCACGTCTGAGCGTCAAGGCCCTGATTATCTTTAACACGAACGTCCGCGCCTCTGTCGAGCAGGTAGCGCACGATCTCCTCATGGCCGTTCGCCGCCGCAATCATTAAGGGCGTCCCGCCAAAATTGTTCTTCAGATTAGGGTCTGCCCCTTTCGCCAGCAGACCCCGCGCGATGGGGCCGCGATCATAAAAGGCGGTCCACACCAAGGCGGTCCCGCCATCACTCTCCTTGGCATTGACGTCCGCGCCTTTGTCGAGCAGCATCTCGACAACTTTAGGCGACCCTCTCCATACCGCCAGCATCAACGCCGTTTCACCATCCTTACCCCTAATGTTCACATCGGCCCGGTTTTCCAGCAACATTTGTGTTATCGGCTCCCTTCCCTCGCGCGCCGCCCGCATCAGGGCCGTTCGACCATCTTTATCTCTGGCGTTGATGTCGGCGCCTGCCGCGAGTACCGCCCTCACAACGCCGATATAACCGTTTGCAGCAGCCACAATCAATGGCGTTTCGCCGCGCTCATCCTTCGCAATCGGGCTCATCCCGGAGGTCAGAAACGCCTCCACGGCAAACATGTCGCCGTTGGCCGCGCTCTCCACAAAAGACTTCTCGTCATACGAGATCTCCTTGAGGATCAGCGCCCGCCGCGCCATCTCCGGGCTCGGCCTGGCTTTCGATGTATCGATACACCCCGATAGTATAAAGATCGAAGCGAGCGCAATAATAATAACCGGTCTGGCGTGGGACATGATTCTTTCGCGGATACTTCAATTACCAGCTCGGCGCCGGCCGCTCGGCACTATCGCAGAATTCCGCCGCCCGTCGCATCAGCACCCTTCGCGCAGGGCGCGACAACGGCGCGTGTAATGCGAACCGGATTGACGGGCTTCTCGCCCTCGACGGGCGCATGGTTAATAGTCTCCACCACATCCATCCCCCGTACGACCCGACCGAAGGCCGCGAACTTACCATCGAGGTGTGAGGCCTCGCCGAGGAGAACGAAAAAGAAGGTGGTCGCGCCGTTAGGCGTATCGGGGCGGGCCATGGAGACGATACCGCGTACGTGTTTGACGTTATTCGGCTCATCCGGGATCGTGCGCGCTGCCCTCCGCGCCAGTTCCGCCGTCCATTTCAGGCCCGTCGAAAGCTCGCCACCCTGGATAATGAAATCTTTAACGACGCGGCTGAAAGTTGTTGTGTCGAGTGCGCCAGTCGCGGCCAGATTAAGGAAGTTGCGCACGGCTTCCGGCGCAGTTTCCGGCAGCATTTCTATCTGGATTGCCCCCGCTTCTGTTTCGAGCGTGACGCATTGACCGGCCATCTTGGCGATAGTAGCGCCGTCAAAAGGTTCGGGCCGGGGAGTTGGTGAAGCGGTGGGAGGCGCACTGCTCTTTTGCACCGGCTGGGCTGCCTTACCCTTTTGCGCCGGGGAGACCACACCCTGCGCGGGCGAGACGAACGCCAACGAAGAGAGTAAGAATGCGGCCAGGCGGGCGCTAAAATTCACAGCTCATTCCCTTTCTATTCGTACCTAACGTGGGTTCGGCGTAAGTAATTCGCTGTAGTAACTGTCAATTTAGTCTATGGTGCACGAGCATTTACCACAGAGGACTTGAACCAGGATTTATCCGTGAATTCCCCTATTTGCTCCGCGCTCCTGCGGCGGCGCTTGCTGCGTTTCGTACGGTCTTACATAGCTCACAACCCCTTCTCCGCCAGTTCTATCGCGCTGACGAGCGCGCGAGCCTTGTTGACGGTCTCCTCGTATTCACGCTCAGGAATAGAGTCCGCCACAATGCCTGCTCCCGCCTGGATCAGCGCCCGGCCGTTCCTCAGCACCATCGTGCGAATCGCAATGCACGAATCGAGGTTGTCCGCGTAGTCTATATAAAGCACCGCGCCCGCATAGACGCCGCGCCGGTCAGGCTCAAGCTCGCGGATGATTTTCATGGCGCTTACCTTCGGCGCGCCGGTCACCGTCCCCGCCGGGAAACAGGAAGCGAGCGCATCAAAGCGGTCGAGATTGTCTCGCAGGCGCGCGCGTAAGCTGGTGACAAGGTGCTGCACGTGCGAGTAGCGCTCGATGCTCATCAAATCCTCCACCTGCACCGAGCCGTAGTCCGCGACCCGGCCGAGGTCGTTGCGGCCCAGATCAACGAGCATCATGTGCTCGGCGACCTCCTTTTCGTCCGTCCGCATATCTTCGCCGAGTATCCAGTCTTCCGTTTCCGTCGCCCCGCGCTTACGCGTCCCGGCAATCGGCCGGTAATCAAGGCGCTGGCCGCGGCAACGCACAAGCATTTCGGGCGACGCGCCGATAATCGTCTCGTGTCCCAGGCGGAAGAAGTACATGTAGGGCGACGGATTCGTCGCTCGCAACGCGCGATAGATGGAGATGGGCGGGGCCGTCACCGTCTTCATGAAGCGTTGTGAGAGCACCACCTGGTAACAGTCCCCGGCCGCGATTCGCTCTTTGACCGAACGCACGGCGCCTTCAAAACCCTCCCGTGACCAGTTCGACTCAAACGCGACGGCCGCCGCCTCTTGACCGGCGTCCTCACTGCCCGGCCCGTGCAACGGCGTGCCTTCCAGCAGCAGCCTTTCAATCAGCGCGGTCTCCTCCACCGCCTGGTCGTAAAGCTCTCGCAAACCCTCGCGGCTGCCCCGGGCTTCATCCGTCAAAACGATGGCCATGATTTGTATCTGCTGCCGCACGCGGTCGAAAGCAAGCACCGTGCGATAGAACATCCAGACCGCATCATCCGTCTCAGGCTCATCACCATCGGCCACCGTAGGCTCAAACCATCGCGCCGCGTCATAAGACAGGTAACCGACCGCGCCACCCGCGAGCGGAGCGAGTCCGTTGCGCCGGGCCAGTTTTTTGTCACGAAAATAGTCGCGCAGGAAATCGGTCGCGCGTAATCCTTCATACGTCTCGGGCTTGCCGCTTCGCTCGACAATCGTGCGCGCCCCGCGCCCGCGCACGATCATGTCCGGCTCCGCGCCCAAAAAAGAGTAGCGCGCGACGCGCTCGCCGCCCTCGACGGATTCGAGCAGGAAGGCGTAAGGCGCAGTTCGCGCGACGCGCAGAAAAGCCCCGACCGGCGTTTGCAAATCCGCGAGCACACTGCGCACGACCGGCACGACATTACCGCGCTCCGTCTCGCGTTCGAAATCCTCAAAAGATGCCGGCTGAAGCTCAAGCATAAGAAGAAATAATGGGCGATGAATGCGGAACGATGAATGAAAAGCAGAAAGCTTTTGGCTTTCACTTCATCGTTCCGCATTCATAGTTGATTATTTAGCCAGTGGCCTCCGTCCACGACCAGCACCGCGCCGTTGATAAAGCTCGCCGCATCCGAACAGAGAAAGACGGCCGCCTGCTCTATATCTTTAATACGACCGAAGCGGCCCAACGGGATGCGCCGCAGCAACTTCTCCTTAACCGCGGGCGGGACCAGCCGCGCCATCCCCTCGGTATCTTCGATGGGCCCGGGGGCGATGGCGTTGACCCGTATCCCTAAACGCCCCCACTCGACCGCTAGATTTCGCGTGAGCGCGTCCACACCCGCCTTTGCCGCCGAGACGTGCAGTTGGAGCGGCGTGCCGTGATAGTGCAGCGTCGCGCTGATATTCAAGATCGAAGAGGGCTGTTTCCTGAGCTCGGCAAATGCCGCCCGGCAGACGTTGAACGTGCCTTTGAGGTCAATATCGACCACCGTGGCGAAGCCGTTGGGGGATAGCTCTTCAGCCGCGCAAAGAAAATTCCCTGCCGCCCCGTTAACGACCACGTCGAGCCGGCCGAATTTTTCAACCGTGGCGCCGACGGCCCTCTCGACATCTTCCATACTGCGCACGTCGGCGGCGATTGCGAAGGCCTCCCCGCCCCCGGCGCGGATCGCCTCCGCCGCCGGCTCAAGGTGCCCCATCTTGCGGCTGACGAGCGCGACTCGCGCCCCGGCTTCCGCCAGCGCGCGCGCGACGCCGCCCGTGATCCCCGTCCCCCCGCCCGTCACGAAGGCGACGCGCCCCGCCAGCACTCCCTCGACAAAGATGCTTCTACTCATCTTGATTAGCAGTTAGTAATCGGTGGTCAATAACCGGCCTTTGACCGACTACTTTTATCCGACCCGCAGTGCTTCGTGCAATGAAAAGCGCCCTTCGTAGAGGGCCTTGCCAATAATGACACTGTCGACGCCGCACTCGCGTGCGCCCAGCAGCTGCTTGATATCGGCAAGCGAAGAGACGCCGCCCGAAGCCGTGACGCGCAGGCCCGAAGCGTGCGCCACGGCACACGTCTGTTCAAGATTGACGCCCCCAAGCATCCCGTCGCGCGCCACGTCCGTATAGACGATGCGATCAACGCCGACGTCCGCCACGCGTCGCGCCAGCTCAATGGCCGATAACTTCTCCTGCTTTTCCCACCCGCGTGTGACCACCTGCCCGCCGCGGGCATCGATACCGACACAGATACGAAAACCGAATAGCTGGATGAAGGTTTCCAGCGTCTCCGGAGACTCGGCGGCGAGCGTCCCGATCACAACCTGTGCCGCGCCGAATTCAATCATCTGCTGCACGTCCGTCACGGACCGCATCCCGCCGCCGAACTGCACGGGGATCTCGACGGCGCGAATGATCCGGCGGGCCACGCGGCGGTTTGGCGAGACGCCCCCTTCAAATGCGCCATCCAGATCCACCACGTGCAGCATACGCGCCCCGGCGGCCTCAAAACCTTTCGCTATCTCGACCGGATCGCCGTCATAAATTTTAACGTCCACCTTGCGCCCCTGCGTCAGGCGAACGCACTGACCGTTCTTTAGATCGATCGCAGGAATTATCAGCATAAGACCGGAATAGAGCTTCGAGTACCAGGTTTGTACCTCACGAGCTGAAACAACAAAGCTAACAACCTGTCATTTTTTACTATTCTTCTGATCGCCCGCGCCGGGTGTGAACGGGAGCGGGGCGGGCTCCTCGCCCTCCGCCGGAACTTCACGTCCCATCTTGCGCAGAATGCTCACGATCATCGAAGACATTTCCTGCGCCTGCTGATTACCGGGGTCGTAGCGCAGCGTCCGCCGGTAATCGCCGAGCGCGGCCCGGTACTGGCGCGCTTCCGTGAGTGCGCCGGCGCGCGCCAGATAAGCTTTGGCCAGGGCCGTGTGCGCCGAGGCCTCCCCGCCCTCTCGATCCGCCTGCTTTTTGAGCCGCGCGATCTCGGCATCATACTTCGAGGTGTCGATCGGATCACCCGTGCCCGCCGCAGACGGGGCGGCGTTTGTGCCCGCCGGAGTTGTCGCGGGCGAGGGGCTCCGGGTAAGTCGAATTCGTTGTCGAGGACGCATTCGCCGCCGGCCTGACGCCATCCGCAACAGGCTGATCACTTCCGCGACAGGCGCTCACACTAAGCGCCGCGGCGCAACATGCAAGGTAAATAAGGAGTCGCATTGATGCTTTTACCGTCACTTTAACCACCCGCAATGTACGGGCGGGATTGCACGATGTAGATCTGCCCGCGCATGTAAGCCCATTCGATATCCTGATCATGGCCCCCGAATACACGTTTGATGCTTTCGGCCGCGTGCGCCAAGTTGCGGATCACCTCGTCCGTGAGCACCTTACGTTCGCCCGTGATCGGGATCTCTTTGATCCCGCCGTTTTCGTCAAACGTTAAGAGGCTGTCTTCCGCCGAGCGCGTCAACACCTGGACGGCATTGGCCTGTGGGCGATAGACCAGTTGTTCGGCGATCTTTTGGCCCTCGACGACCTTCATACCGAGGCCGCGCTTCGCGCTGATATAGATCGCATCTTTATTATCACGGTCGTAAGGGTCGGTCGTAATCATCACGCCGGAGCTCTCCGAGTTGATCCCCTCCTGAATAAGCACGGCCATGAAGATTTTCGAGTGGTCGATGTTAGCGCGCTCGCGCGCTTCATAAGCCTCGAAGTTCCACACCGAGGCCCAGACGGTCTTGATCCCTTCGACGAGCTGCTTGTCGGTGCGGACGTTTGGTACGGTCGTGTAAAGGCCCGCGCCGTTAAAGTTCGGCAGGTCCTCTGAGTTGGTCGAGCTGCGCGCAAACAGCCCCTTGCCGGGGAATTCGGCGTGAACGCGGCGCAGGATTTCCGCGCGCAACTGCGCATTCACCTCCCCCTGCTGAATACGTTCACGCATCGCCGTGAGGCGCTGGCGGCGGTAAGCCGGATCGTGGACAAAGCGCTGATTGTTCAGCATCTCGTAGATCGGCTCTTCAAGATGATTCTCTTTGATGAACCGGTCGTAATAGAAGAAAGGGATCGTGAACCCGTCAGGGACTTCGACGCCCGGGAGATGCGCGTGCATTAATTCACCCAGGTTCGCAGACTTTGCGCCGTAGGCGATGACGGATTTGGCGCGCTGCTCGCGAAGGCCCGCGAGCCGCCGCACCGATAAATCATAGTGCGGCTTCATGACGTCGAGGCGCTCGGCGAGCCGCTTTTGATACTCTTTCAGCTGGTCCAGGTCGGCGCGCTTGATCGTATAAGAGTCGCGCTTCGTCTCGAGGGCGACCCACCAGCCGTCGTACTGTTTCAACAGCTCTTGCGCGTCCTTGATGTAAGCGTTCGGCACGCCCCACGATTTTGCCAGGAGGTTGATGTGTGAAAGCGGCGTCGAGGGCTTGGTCGTAATAATCCCGGCGACGGGCGGAAGTTGGACGGGCACTTCGTCGAGGACGACAATCTCATTGAAATGAATGTCAACGCTATCGTCCAACTTTTTGATGATGTGGATGCGCCCCAGCCCGCGCGCCACGTTGAGCGCTTGATACTCCTGCTCCTTTGCGATGTCGCTCTGCAACACGCGCGGCAAACCTTCGACACCGCCTGATGCTTCCTCCTGCCGCAGCGAGTTTGGTTTAAAAGCGACGGGCGCGAAAAAACTCTTATTAATTACGTCCGACGCGAGCCTGATCTGCTCCGCCGGAATCAGATCGCCCTCCCAGAACTCAAACGTCCAGCGCTTGACGGGCGTTTGATAGGCGATGGTGCCCATGATGAAACGGCGATTAGGCTTGAGGTAGTTATTCTCAAAGAACTCGCGCCCGCGCTCCAGCGACAGGTACGTGCCGTTGACGAAATCCTTGTGGAAGGTGTAGCGCCGCGTGTTGACGTAGTAGATTTTATTATTGTCGCGGCGGTCGATGACAAACAGTACGTGCGGCAGCGGGTAGGGCGTATTGGCGTCATCGGTGCGCGCAATCGAATCAAACTCCGCTCGTGAAGCTATCGCGGGTAGCCACCGTTGGCCGGTCGACTGGGCTCTCAGCACCGCGACGGCGAAAAGCGCCGGCATCAAAGCACAAAGCGCCCACGCCGCCGGCCGATGAATTCTTAAGAGACTCATCACACTCCCCTTTCTTCACCGGTGTTTAAAACTTCCATCAACCGCGCGCTTTCGCGCCGCAGCAATTCTACCAGATCATCAACGTGACGCTGCTCCGTCAGAAAGCTGTTGATGTTGACCCGGAGCGCGCGGCGACCGTGGAGCACGGTGGTTGAAAGCCACGCCTCGCCGCTCCGCTCCACGCGCTGCTGTAAGGCCATCTGCAGCCGGTCGAGCGCCGGGCCGCTCGCCTCGCGCATCGGTTGAGGCGAAAAACGGAAGCAGCAGACGGCCGTTTGCACTTCGCCAAGGCGCTGGAAATCCTCCAGCTCGTCGAGGTGCATCGCCAGGTAACGCGTGAGCTCGATCTGCCGCTCGATGATGGACGCATAGCCGGCGGTGCCGAGGGACTTAAGCGCCATCCATATTTTGAGGGCGTTGAAGCGGCGGGTGCCGAGCTGCCCGTAACGGAAAAAGTCGTAGCGGACGTCCGCCCCGCCGCGCTCTTCGCTGAGATACTCCGGCGTAATATCGAACGCATCGCGCAGCACGCGCGCCCCGTCGCGCACGAGCACGGCGCCGCAAGCGAACGGAACGAACATCCACTTGTGCGGGTCAATCGTGATCGAATGCGCACGTTCGATGCCACTGAGGAGCGGCCTGTGCCGTGGCGAGCACGCGAGCGCCCCGCCATACGCCGCGTCGACATGAAACCAGCAGTTGTATTCGCGAGCGACGTCCGCCAGTTGATCCAGCGGATCAATAATGCCGGTCGAGGTCGCGCCCGCCGCGCCCACGATGCAACAGGCGACCCGTCCGGCGCGCCGGTCGCGCTCGATCTCCTCGCGCAGCGCGTTGATCCGGATGCGGAAGTAATCGTCCGTGGCTATTTTACGCAGGCCCTCGCGGCCCATGCCGAGAATATCTATGCTCTTCACGAAAGAGTAGTGACACTGCTCGGACGCGTAGACCACCGGGTCGCGTGCGGCGGCGCGCAGCCCCCGATCCCGCACGCGCGCGTCAGTGTTATCCCGCGCGCACTTGAGGGCGATGAGATTGGCTTCAGAGCCGCCGCTCGCCAGCGTGCCGTAGCTTCCGCCTCCGTAGCCGACCAGTTCGCAGAGCCAGCGGAGGACGCGCACCTCGATCACACTCGCCGCGGGGGAATTGCGCCACGCCGCCCCGTTCTGGTTGATCGCCGAGCAGAGCGCATCGGCCCACACGGCGATCGGCAGCGGCGTCGGGTTGAACAGGCCGTAGTATCGCGGGCTGGGGATCTGCATCGCGTGCGGTATCACATCGCGCGTGAAGCGCGCCAGAATCTCGTCCGCGCTGACACCGGTTTCCGGCAGCGGCTCATCAAAGAGCTTCTCGAGGTCGGCGGGCGTGGCCTCGGAGTTGACGCGCGCGCCGTCCAGAGAGCGGGCGTAATCGGCGATGATACCCGTGACCGCGCGCCCCAACCGCTCGTGCTCTGCGCTCAAAGATTCACTCATAGGAAATTCAGACGGGATTCACCGAGGTGGAGATGATAAAATCGGAAAGTCATCTTGTTAATTCTGTCAATCCTGTCTAATAGTCTAAGCTTTTGACTTTGGACTTTCGACCTTGGACTTTGGACTTGAATACTTCGATAAGCATCCCGTCCCTCCGGAACTGTAACGCAGGTCAGATATCATCTAATCTGTCATCCCCGACTGGCGGCTCGTTAATATGGCCGAAAGATCATCACTTACGGAAGAGTTTGCCGGTGCGCTTGAAACGCACGCCGGGCGCTTCCAGGTGCAGTTACCAGCGCCCGCCCTTGCGCGATTGTGCGACTACTACGAGCTGTTGAACGACTGGAACGCGCGGCTGCACCTCGTCGCGCCGTGCCCGCCCGCGGAGTTTGCCACGCGCCACATTCTCGAATCATTGCTCGCCCTGCCACACCTACCGCACGGCGCGCGGGTGGCAGACGTCGGCTCCGGCGCGGGCCTCCCCATCATTCCCTGTTTGATCATGCGCCCGGACATCCGCGCCACACTCATTGAATCTTCACCGAAGAAGGTCGTCTTCCTGCGCGAAGCCTTGCGGCGGACAGGCGCCCAGGAGACGGCCCAGGTGACGGCCAGTCGATTTGAGAAGACGGCCACACCGGACGCGGAATTCATCACCTGCCGTGCGCTCGACCATTTTGCCGCGGTCTTCCAAAAACTGGTCGCCTGGTCGCCGCCCGCGAGTACCCTACTGCTCTTCGGAGGCCGGACGATCCGCGAGCAGATCGAAAGGGCCGCCCTCCCTTACACCGCCCTCCACATACCCGAGTCCGAACAGCGTTACCTCTTTGTCGCCAGGCGTGCGACTTGACCTTGCCCCTAAGTAAAACGAGGTGAGATGCCCGGTCTCTCACCTCGTCTCTGTACCCACCTCGCTTCGCTTCTAGCGCACCACGTTGATCCCGATCAGTTGTTGGCCCGCGATGACAAACTCGGCGGGCGGTAGCTCCTTCTCGTAGAGCGGCGAGAGCTGGGTCGGCGTATAGCCGCCCGAAGCCCTGTCGCTGTTGAGCGTCGCCATTACGGACGGCGGGAGATTAGGCAGTTCGTCTGTGCCGATGACTGCGCCGGGAGTGGGACGGAAGAGCTTCACGTATAGCCGGTCGCTCTTCTTCACTTTATTGATCGCGTTGACCAGTTGCCCGAGGTCTTTGGGGACGAGGGTTTGCGCCGCCAAGCCCTGCTGTAACGCGCCGCCGTCGCCGACAAACAGGATGAGCTGGCCCGGCGGCACGTCGTTCGGGATCTCGAGCGGGATCCGCTGGACGAATTGCTTGCCGGATTCCGTGCGGACATAGGCCTGGATCTCGACCTTCTCGCCGCGCTGCACTTCCGTTCTGTCAATCGAGATACGCTCCAGCGTGCCGACAAGCTTGGTGTCCGCCGAAGAGATGTCAAGCGTCACGCCGCTGATCTCGACATTATCGAAGCCGCTCGTCAACAGCTCGCCGACGGGCACGGCCACGGAGCCGGCGGCCAGCATCGGCGCGTTCATGGCCGAGAACCGCCGATCCAAACGTACCGCGCCCTGGCCCTTGACGTCGATCTGACCGCGCACGCTGATCGTCGAATCGCCCAGCGCACGCTCGGTCGAGGTGATCGTATTGAAGATCGTGATGTTCAGCAGCAGCGGCGTCAGGAAAGGATCGTTCGCCACCTCATATCGATACGCTTCCGTGCGGTCGCGGCTCGTATGCAGGTTGATGCTGACGGGAATCATTTTGGGGGACTGGCCGAGCTGGCCGTACACGCCCGTCGCACGGTCCTGCGAGATCGCCCCGACCATCTGGCCCGGAACGGCCAGTTTGAAAGAGTTATTTGTGTTCGGGACCACGGTCACAACCGAAGCTTCGGTCATCGGCATATCCGACGCGCCGAGGTTCAGGAATGGGTGGCCGAAGGCGTAAACGCGCTGACCGTCACGAAACGTCACCGTGCCCGAAGCGGCGATCGAATAATCGCCGCGCACGAGTTGAACGCTCACGGAGGTGCCCGGAGCGAGCGTCTTTTCCGTCGCCGGAGCGAGCGGCGTGATTGCAGCCGCGCCGCCGGCGCCGGAGACCGGCAATAACCCGCCGGCCATGAGCTGCGGCGCAAAGAGCGCGAGTGATTCCTGGCTGATGCCGCCGAAGACGACAGGCGTGGCGATTGGCGCAAATTGCTGGCCCATCAGATTGGCGAGCGGCGAGGTGGCCGCCACCGCCGCCACCAGCGGCGCGCCCGTCACCGCCGGTTTCGGTAAATTGGGCCTCCATTCGGCGCCGGCCAATTGCGTGAATGAGAGGGCGTGCGGTTCGACGGAATTCTTCCCCGGGCCGCCGCCGCGCTCAAAGATGTTAATCATTTGCCGAATGGGGGTGATGCCCGCAATCGGCTCTTTGGCGAAAGGAAAACTAAAGGCGATCGCCCCGACCAGTCGCCCGTCGATAAAGACCGGCGAGCCAGACATTCCGGCAAATACCCCTGTTTTCTCGACGTTGGCGCCCGTCAGCCGCGCGATAATCGCCGACTGGCGCGGCGCCGGAAAGCCCGGCAACACGCCCAGAATCTCGACCCCGAATTCCTGTGGCTCTGTTCCGGCGAACACCGTCCGCGCCACCCCTTTCATACCTGCCCGGACATTTTCGAGGGGGAACAGACGCGCGTCCTCGACGCCGGCAACCGGTTTTTGCTGGGCATAAACAGGAACACACAGGAGGCCCGCCAGCATGAGAGCCAATGTGAAGATCACTGCAAAATCTCTTTTCATCAAGCTACCTCTCGGGATGAGATACTTCCAAAACCTTTCAAAGGGTGAGCACGCCGCCGGTGACAGCGCGAGCGTGACGAGGGGGGAGTACAACCACGGCCACCAGTACTGAATATAACTGAAATCGGCGCAAACTTAAAGAAGGTAAAAGGTAAAATGTAAAAAGCAAAAGTAAGGCTGACGCGCCTCTTTATTTTTGGCTTTTTCCTTTTGCCTTCTACATTTCTTTCTTGCCGCTTGCTCTCACCGCGTGATAACGTGCGCTTTCGATGGAAATGAGAGCCCGCGCCAATAAGCGTCTTAAATATTCGCCCGGTGGGACGTTTATGACGGCGCATTAATGCCGTCATCTCTGCGGCTACTGCGTGTTTGTCGGGCACGCAGGCAATTGATTCATGCTTGATATCGAAGGCTTCATTCTGGTCGGCGGGGCATCCAGTCGCATGGGGACTGACAAGACACGACTCCAACTTGCGGGGCAAAATTTTGTCGAGCGTATCGCGGCGGCGCTCGGTTCGATCACCGGACGCGTCAGCCTGGTGGGCGCTAAGCTGGAGGGTACGGGGTGGCATCTGCCGAGTGTCCCCGATATTTATCAGGGCTGGGGCGCGCTCGGCGGTTTACACGGGGCGTTGGCGGCGTGTCGCGCAGAGTGGGCGGCGATTGTCGCGTGTGATCTTCCCTTCGTCACCGGTCAGCTTTTCGTGCGGCTCGCCTCTCGACGCGAAACGTTCGACGCCGTTGCGCCCGTCCAAACCGATGGTCGCCCGCAACCGCTCTGCGCGCTTTACCGCCGCGAGCCCTGCCTCAGGCGGGCGCAAGCCTTGATCACAAACGGAGAACGCCGGCCGCTCGCCCTGCTCCGTGCGGTGCAAACCCGCTGGATCCCCCCCGCTCAACTGGCAGACGTCGGAGACCCGACACTATTTTTTACGAACGTCAACACTCCGGGAGACTACGCGAACGCAAAAGAGAAAGGAGAAAAAAGAATGGGTGAAAGATGAAGGCGAAAAGATGGACGCATCGGTTCATTTGTTGCGTAGAATCGACGAAACAATAAGTTAATGACCTCGCGTCTTATCTTTTATCTTTCATCCTTCATCCTTCATCCTTCCCATGTCGCCACAACGGAGACGCGGAAAAAAGGTCCTGAAGACGCTTTTGCCCATCGTGCTGGTGGTCTTGCTGGCGCTGGCGTCTGTCGCGGGGTATATCGTCTACGCTGTAACGCATCCGCAGCCGCGCCCCTATCTCGTAACCCCCGAAAAATTTACGCAGTTAAGCGGCCCCGGGCTGAAAGCGACCGACGAGACGTGGTCCAACCGTGACGGCACGCCGGCCCGTGGCTGGCTATTGCGTGGTGAAGAGGGCGCGCCCGCGGTCGTGCTGCTGCACCGCTACGGCGCGGACCGATCATGGCTGCTCAATCTCGGCGTCAAGCTTAACGAAACGACCCGCTACACGGTGCTCTGGCCCGACCTGCGTGGGCACGGCATGAATCCTCGGGTTCCATGGACATCCCTCGGCGCGCTCGAGGAGGAAGACGTCGGCGCTGCCATCGACTATTTACGAACACTCAAGACGGCCCAGGGGCGACCACTCGTCGGGACCAGCGTCGGAATCTACGGGGTTGAGATGGGGGCTTACCTGGCGCTACAGGCAGCGTCACGCAATCCGAGCGTGCGCGCTTTGGTCCTGGACTCGGTGCCCGCCTCACCCGATGAGCTGCTGCGCGCGGCAGTGCGGGAGCGCTTCGGGCTGGACTACAGTCTTCCGCAACTGCTTGCGCGTTGGGGAATGCGCCTCTATTTTCTAGGCCGCTATCACGACTCAACGGCGTGCGCCGCCGCCCAATCGCTCGGCGGCCGGCGCGTGCTGCTTTTGTCGGGTGAAGACGCCGGGTACCTGCGCGACTCGACCATTGCGCTCGCGCGCTGCCTCCCCGGCCCGAACGTCGAGCTGAAAACCGACCTTCCGCTGACGGGACTTACGCTCCCGATCTCAACGGGCCAGCAGGGCGAGGCTTACGACCGTCGCGTGATAGATTTCTTCGACAAAGCTCTGCATGCCAATCCGTAACAGGGCTTGATAATTGCCACGGGGCGCAAGGCGAGCGCGTGCCTGCTCTTGCCCGCTGCCAGCCTCCTTGAAAGGGTCAATGAGATTTCTCGGCCATTTATTTAGCATCTGCGCGCTCATCGCCTGCGCCGGCTCTATGATTAAAGCGCAAAAAGAGTCATCGCCCGCCGCTTTGCGTCAACTGGCTGATGATTACTACCGCTGGCGCAATATCAACTATCCCGCCCAAAGCAGCGATCAGGGCCTGCACACGTGGGATAACAGGCTGACAAATTATTCGCGAGACGCGCTGACGGCGCGCCGTCGGCACGTCAGGGATCTACTCGCACAGGTGCAGGCGATGCGGACCTCAAGGTGGAACCGCGATGACCGGATTGACTGGTTATTGTTTCGCGCGCAGCTTGAGGGCGTGGCCTTTTTTGACCGTGTGACGCGATTTGAAGAGACCAACCCCCAGGTTTATGTGGATGAATGCGGCAACGGTATCTTCTCGCTGCTGAAGAAAGATTACGATACGCCGCGCAACCGCGCGCTCTCCGCCACGGCCAGATTGAAACAGATGCCGGCGATGATTGAACAGGGCAAAGAGAATTTGCATGAGCCCGTGCGGCTTTACGCGCAACTGGCGATCGATTCGGCGCGGTCAATCGACGGCCTCTTCCAGGATAGCCTGATGACCCTGGCCAAAGACCTTTCGCCTGCCGAAAAAGCCGACCTCGTGCAGTCGAGAGATGGTGCGTTGGCGGCCGTGCATGCTTTTGCCGGTTGGCTCGAAACGAGGCTGACCCGGATGGTCCCCTTCGCGCCGATGGGCGAAGGGAACTATAACTACCTCCTCAAGCACGTCTACCTCCTGCCGCTCGATGCGGGGCAGGTGGCGATGCTCGGCGAAGCGGAGCTGGCGCGTTACCGCGCGCTCGAATCCCTGCTGCCCGACCCCTCGCTCGCCGACCCGGATCCCGCGCGGAGTCAGAACATCCCGCGCGACCAGGAAGCTTTTCTCCAGGCATACGAACGGCGGCAGCAGGAGATGATTCGGTTTCTACACGAGAAAGGGTTGCTGACACTGCCTGGTTACCTCGGAACTTTCCATATCCGGCAGCTTCCCGATGCGTTTAAGCCGACCAGCCCGGGAGGGTTCATGAACCCTCCCAGGCTTTATGATAAGGATAGCAGCGGCTTTTACTTCATCCCGACTTACAACCCGAAGAGCTCGAACTTCTACATCCGGGCGGCGATCGAAGACCCGCGACCCATCCTTGGGCACGAGGGTATTCCCGGCCATTTCCTTCAAATCTCCATCGCCAATCACCTGAAGGACGAAATCCGGCGGCAGCACGGCGACGGAATTTTTCAGGAGGGGTGGGCCTTGTACACCGAGGAGATGCTGATGCGCACCGGTTTTTACCCGGAGGACCCGGCGGCGCAGGGCCAGGTCCTACGTTTATCACGCTACCGCGCGGCGCGCATCGGCGTTGACGTCAACCTGCACACCGGCCGGTGGACTTTCGACCAGGCCGTTAAGTATTTCATGGAGGCGGGCGGCCTTGATCGCGAAGCGGCCGAGGGTGAAGCGGCGGGCGCGGCATCGAGTCCGACGCAAAAGATCAGCTACATCATCGGGAAATGGCAGATCATGCGCCTGCTCGGTCGCTACCGTGATCAGCAGGGCGCGAAGTTCCGCCTCGGCTTATTTCATGATGATCTGCTGAAGCAGGGGAGCCTGCCCTTATCAATTGTCGAGTGGATTCTGTTAGATGATCCGGCAACGGTGGAACAGGCGCTCCGCTGACTTCAAATTAATCGTCCGCGCTCTAAGGGAGGCGACGCTCTTGCGGGCGCGCTCATCCGAAACGGCGTGATCCCTTTTATGGTCTGGGGCGGACGGCGACAAGCGCGACCGCGCCGTTATCGCCGATCACCACAGTTTGGAGGGCTGTATCCCCCGTCAACTGCCCGGCAAATTCCACGGGCACGACGACGAGTATCGCGCCTCCGTCCCGCCGGGCCGCGTCCGCCACCTGATCCACACTTTCAAATTTGAGCGGCTCGCCATCCGGACCATAGGCCAGACATCCCGCCGCGTAGAATTCCGAAGAGCGCTCAACCGTGTGCATATTGAGTACGGGCGATGACGCATAACCCCGCGCGGCGGCCAGCCTCAACAGGTCGCGCAAAGATTCACGCCGAGCCACCCGGTAAGCAGCCAGGTTAATGCCGAGCACCACGCTTGCGAACATCGCGCCAACGGTCAACGCCAGGCACAGCCGGCGCCGGTACGTCCAGATCAGCGCGAAGAGCCCGGCGGCGGCGACGGGTGCGACGACGAGAAAAGCAGAAGCTAAAGGTACGGTGCTCGTGTATTTACTGTAGAGCAGCCCCATCAGGGCAAGCAAAATCAGTAACCCTCCCGTCGCGCGCATCGCTATCCTATTTTCATCATGACGCAGGAATCTGGCCACCTGTTTCCCCACCAGCAGGGCCGCGCCGGGCAGCGCGGGCAATACATAACCGGGCAGCTTTGAGCTCGAAAAAGAGAAGAAAACAATGGGCACGACCAGCCAGGCAAACGCAAAGACGCGCAGTTTATCCACTGCCGCCGGCGCGCGCCAGTCCCAGCCGGTCGCGCCGGCCAGCGCCATCGCCAGAAAGGCGGTCCAGGGCAACGCCAGGAGCGCCATGATCGGAATGTAAAAGTAGAAGGGCTGGGCGTGATGATATTTATTTGAGAGGTAGCGCGCGAAATGATGCTGGATGAAGAACTCGTCGACGAAGGCCCACCCGTTGCGCGCGATCACCGGCGCATACCAGGTGGCCGCCACCGCCAGGGCCAGTGGTATGCCCCACGACAGCGTGGCGCTTGCAAGTTTATCGGGCCACCTGCGCTGAAGCGCGAAATAAGAGGCGACGACGCCGAACGGTATAACAACGCCGATCAGCCCCTTAGCAAGTAAAGACGCCCCGACACACGCGTAGAAACCGGCGAGCAACCGCCGCCGCCGCCCTTTTTCATCAACGGCCAGATCAGAGATAAAGAAGCAGGCGAGCGCTGCCGTCATCGTCATTGTAACAATGATGTCGAAAGTAGCCGCGCGGGAGAAGACGATCAGTCCGGCGCTCGACGCGAGCACCGCGCTGCCCCAGAGGGCCAGCCCGCCCCCGACCTCCTCTCCACCCGCCCGCCCCACCTGCTCCCCTATCCGGTAAACAATCAGCACACAGAGCAGTCCCGAACATGCCGGGCCGAGGCGCGCGGCCCACTCCGACACGCCGAGCGCGCCGAAGCTCGCCATGATCATCCAGTAGAGGAGAACAGGCTTCTCAAACCAGGTGTGGCCGCCCAGTGTCGGCGTGATCAGGTCGCCGCGCATGAACATCTCGCGCGCCACCTGCACGTAGCGTGGCTCGTCCGGGCCCACTAACGGAAGGCGTCCGAGACCGTAGAGGTAAGTAATGACAGCGGCGAGAAAGAAGAGCAGCCGTGCGCGCTTGGCAAGCGTCGAATGTTGCAAGTATAGTCACCCGGAAAATAGTTTTCAGTGGTCAGTAATCAGTATTCAGCTAAAAGCGCTAACTTATCGAGTATCGTCGAAGATAGAATTATGTTCAATCTGCCGTACAGGAGCAGTTGGAAAGAGACCGGCGCGACTAAGATAGCGCCCACTGACCGCTGACCACCCGTTACTGACTACTTTTGCTTACTACTATGAACCTAAGAACAGCGGTTATCGGCGCCGGGCACCTGGGCCGCCAGCACGCGCGCATTTACGCCGCCCTCGCCGCCGAAGGGCTGACGCGATTTGTCTCCGTTTGTGATGCTAAAGAGGAGACTGCGCGGGCCGTCTCCAGCGAAAGAGAGACGGCATGGACAACCGATTGGCGTTCGCTCGTCGGTCATGTCGATGCGGTAAGCCTTGCCGTGCCAACCGAGTCGCACTGTGAGATAGCCTGCGCCCTGCTTGAGGCCGGTATTCACGTGCTGGTTGAAAAGCCGATCTCGCGTACTCTGGCAGAGGCGGACAAGATGATCGCCGCCGCACAAAAGGGCTGGGCGATTTTACAGGTGGGCCATCTCGAACGCTTCAACCCCGCGCTCGTTGCGCTGCATCCGCACGTGCGCGGCCCGCTCTATTTCGAGATCCACCGCATCGGTGAATTTACCGCCCGCTCCCTCGATATAGATGTCGTGCTGGATCTGATGATTCACGACTTGGACATCGTGCAGTGGCTTGTCGGCGAAGAGACGGAAGTGACGGACGTCCGCGCCGTCGGCATTCCGGTGCTGACGCCTCGGGTGGACGCGGCCAACGCGCGCCTGGAGTTTGCCTCAGGCGCGGTCGCCAATATCACGGCGTCGCGCATCGGCGCGGAGAAAATCCGCAAGATGCGATTTTTCCAGCCGCACGATTACGTCGCCGTGGATTACGCCGCGCGCCGCGCAACCATCAGCAGCCTCGCGCCACCAACAGGCCCCGGCGCGCGGCCCGGCGTTAACACGCGCCACCTGGAGATCGAAGACCGCGAACCGTTGCGCGCAGAGATCGAAGCTTTTCTTGAGGCCGCGCGCGACGGGTCGCTCCCGCCCGTGACCGGGCAAGACGGGCGACGCGCGCTGGCGCTCGCCCTGCGCGCCCTTGAGCGCATCTACGAGCATGACCGGCTCGCCGGTGTAAACACGCTCAATAGCCAGCGGTGAGGCACACCGGACCGAACGAGAAAATCTCTTCGTTGCTCGCGGGGCGAATTGCGGCGGGCGATTTCCCCTCCGCCGTCTACGTGGTCGCCCAACACGGCCGCCCTCTCCTGTTAGACGCGCTGGGCTACGCCGTCGTCGCGCCGGAGCAGATCCCCGCCACGCCCGATACGATCTACGATCTCGCCTCGCTGACCAAACCGCTCGTCACCGGTCTGCTTTGCGCGCGGCGCTTCGAGCGTGGCGAGCTTGACCTTGGTGATGCGGTGGCGCGGGTGCTACCGGAGTTCGACCTGCCTGACAAACGCCAGATCACCCTGCGTCAATTGCTCACGCATACTTCCGGCCTTCCGGCATGGCGTCCGCTCTACATCACCACGGGCGGGGAACCGGCGCGCACGCTCCGCGCCATCGCCGGGCAACCTCTGGAATCCACGCCCGGAACGAGCGTTCGTTACAGCGACCTGGGTTTTATCACTCTGGGCTTCCTGCTTGAAAGGATGACCGGAGAGCCGCTGGCCTCGATCGCCCGGCGCGAAATTTTCGAGCCGCTCGGATTGCCCCGCACCACTTTTAACCCAGACATGGCGATGCGGCGCGAAGTTGCGGCGAGCGAGACGGGCAACGCTTACGAGCGCGCGATGACCGGTGAAACAGGAGCGGGCGGCTCCGGCCATACATACAACTGGCGCGAGCGCCTGGTCTGGGGGGAGGTGCACGACGGCAACGCATATTTTCTCGGCGGGGCGGCGGGCCACGCCGGACTTTTCTCGACCGCCTATGAGACCTTGCGAATCTCCTCCCAGTTCATCGCCGGGCGCACGGAACTGCTCGCGCCGGCAACGTGTATGCTCTTTCGCACCAACATGACCGTGGGGCTGGAAGAGGCACGGTCAATCGCCTGGCAGTTGGCGGCGACGAAAGATTCGGCGGCCGGGCCGAATTTGCCGCCCGACAGTTTCGGCCACCTCGGGTTCACCGGAACAAGCTGCTGGAACGACGCCGGAAGCGAGCGCACATTCATCCTGCTGACAAACCGCACGCACGTCCGTGAGCCCCCCTTCACTAACATCAACAGCGTGCGCAGGCAATTTCACACCCTCGCCGTCGCCGCCCTCGACGAAGCCGAAAACGTCGGGGCAGAAGGCTAAAGTACAAGGCACTTTCCGGTAATACTGTAGCAATCACGCGGGCCCAACTTGCATTTGTTAGTAACACTCGTTATGATGAGTATTCTGTTACGTCGAACTACTACCGTCCGGACGCCGATTGGGGTTTGATAAGGGGTATTGTTGAGCCCTGATAACGGACAGACGCTGGCGGATGAGCGCGAGGCGGCGACAGCCGTGCCCTTGGCCTGGCGCGGGAGGCTTGTCGATTATCTTAGCCTCGAGCGCAACGTGGCGATCGCTTCGGCGGCGGTCTTCCTGCTCGGCCTGGGTGAAGAGTTATGGAAGAAGTTCCTCCCGAAGTATCTGGAATCGCTGGGCGCGGCGACGCCCGTCATCGGGCTCTTCGGAACGGCCGAAGATTTTTTCGACGCCATCTACCAGTACCCCGGCGGGTGGCTCGCGGATCGTTTAGGGCGCCGCCGCGCGTTCGTGATCTTCATCACGCTGGCTTCCGCGGGCTACCTGATCTACCTGCTCAGCCCTGCGTGGCCTGTCATCTTCGTCGGTCTGGGTTTTGCGATGGCCTGGCACAGCATGGCCAGCCCGGCGATCTTCGCCGTCATCGGCGACGCGCTCCCGAAAGAGCGGCGCGCCATGGGCTTTACCCTGCAGTCCATGTTGAAGCGTGTGCCGATGGTCATCTCGCCACTCGTGGGCGGCGCATTGATCGCGGCTACGGGTGTCAAAGCCGGTATTCAGACGGGCCTCGTCATCACGCTCATCCTGTCGGCGGTTACCGTACTCATCGTGCGGGCGATCAACATCCCGGTCAGGCCCGCCGGGGCCGTCAACATACGAGGCGTGTGGCGCTCCTTTCATCGAGCACTCAAGCGGCTGCTCATCTCCGACATTATCATCAGGATGTGCGAAGGGACGGCGGACGTACTGATCATTCTTTACGTCACGAACGTCAAGGGCGTCGGCGTCGCGCGGTACGGCGTGCTCGTTGCCATACAAATAACGACGTCGATCCTCGTTTATATCCCTTCGGCAAAGATCGCCGACCGGATCGGGCGTAAGCCCTTCGTCATCGCCACCTTCCTCTGTTTCGCGCTGTTTCCAGTGGCGGTGGTTTTGGCCTCCGGCTTTGCGCTGCTGGTCGTTGCTTTCATCATCGGTGG
Source organism: uncultured Blastocatellaceae bacterium (assembly GCA_964383905.1). Classification (GTDB taxonomy): domain Bacteria; phylum Acidobacteriota; class Blastocatellia; order Pyrinomonadales; family Pyrinomonadaceae; genus CAYLJO01. Next base: position 7,745 of record CAYLJO010000028.1, on the reverse strand, counting down.
CCTGCGGGAGATCGGCGAGCCGTCACGGAAGGCGATGATCGTGGACTTCGCTCAACCCGAGCTGCGGGCCCGAACGGTCGGCCTCTACTACCTCGTGCGGAGCATGACGATCACGCCTTCGGCGGCTATCGGCGGCCTGCTGTGGGAAATCACGCCGCAGGTGCCGTTCATCACGGCAGGAGTGATCGGGATGATCGGGACGTCCGTCTTCGCCTTGACGGTCGAGGAGCGTTATGCGTCCTGATCGGAAGATCATCCGTCCGGTGAGCCGGACGCCCAACCCTGCCGTGTTAGTGCGAGAAGGCGAAGAAGATCGAGGCCGCTCACACCTTTAAGGATGCGGGCAAGGTTGGCCCGTTAACGAAAGCTGATGCTGTAACCTACTTGGACGACCCGCGGGTGACCGCGACATAAAGACTACAGGAGGCACATCGAGTATGAAGACTGTTTCGAGGCGAAAAGCTATCACGACCCTGACCGCCGGAAGCGCCGGGCTGGCGCTCGCTAATCTGATCGGCACCGAGAAAGTAGATGCCAGTGAGGAGAGTACAAAGATGAGTATTGAAGGACAGACAACCGAAGTGGCGGCAGCGCGGGCCTTCCGCGGGCATCACCAACCGAAGCCCTTGCCTTTCGATCCAGCCAAACTTAAAGGGCTCTCCGAGAAGCTTATTAGATCGCACTGGGAGAATAATTACGGCGGGGCGGTCAAAGCCCTTAACGTAGTCGAGCAGCGGCTGGCCTCACTACTGCGCGATAAAGATCTGCCCGCCTACGTTTACGGGGACCTCAAGCGCGAGGAGTTAGTGCGCACCGGCTCCGTCGTCCTGCACGAACATTATTTCGCCAATTTGGGGGGCGATGGTCGCGCCGGGGGCAAGGTTCTCGACCTGCTCAAGCAATGGTTCGGGAGCTACGAGCAATGGGAGGCCGAGTTCAAAAGGACCGGGAATGCCCTCGGCGGGGGCTCCGGCTGGGTGATTCTTGCTTATAACGCGCATACAGGTGAGATCCACAACTACTGGTCGTGGGACCACATGCACAATGCGCCGATGGGGCATCCGCTCCTTGTGCTCGACATGTACGAACACGCTTACCACATGGATTACGGTGCCGCCGCGGCCAGGTACGTTGACGCATTTATGCAAAACGTCAACTGGGAAGAGGTCAGCCGTCGCGCCGAAGCGGCGATGAGGTCGGGCGCGGCGTGAAAGCCGCAAGATTGGCGAGCGTGCCCGCATTCATGAAAGACCTTGACATACTTTATCCGGCAGGAGTGAGTCTAGTGATCGACGACTCACGCCCCGGTATACGTATAGACTCGGCAACGGATGCGGCCGCCCCGTCGCGGCAAGTTGATCCGCCCCTCACCGGCGTCAACCCGCCCCGGGATTGCCTTTATTTGTAACAGTTGTTACAATCCATCGACTTGTTACTTTGAGCCATGAGAGGGGTAGCGCCAAAGCGGGAGTGGATCCTGCTCATTCACCAGTTGCCGCCGAAGCCGACGAGCATACGCGTCCGCACGTGGCGCAAGCTGCAGAAGCTGGGCGCCGTGCCGGTCAAAAACTCCGTCTACGTACTGCCGTTCAATGAGAAGACGCACGAGGACTTTCAATGGCTCAAACAGGAGATCGAATCTTCCGGCGGGGAGGCGACGGTGTTTCGGGCCGGATCGGTTGAGGGGGCGACGGATGAAGAGATTATCGCCTCGTTCCGCCGTGAGAGGGATGAGGAGTATGCGCGCGTCGCGGCTGATTTAGATGGCTTGGGCGGCGCGATCCGCGAACAGAAGCGCGGGGGCCACCTCTCCGCCGGCCGGCTCGGCGGCCACGAGGCTGAGCTCGACAAGCTGCATACGGAGCTCGTGCGCATCATCTCGACCGACTTCTTCAACGCCCGGGGCCGCGCGGAAGCTCTGGCGGCGTATGAACGGTGCCGGAAAGCTCTCCGTGACATCCAGCCGCGCAAATCCGCGGGCGCAAAGTCCGGCCTGGCCCGCGGCGCAACGCTCGACCCCAACGAGTATCAGGGGCGCCGTTGGGTCACCCGCCGCAACCTGCATATCGACCGGCTGGCCTCCGCCTGGCTGATCAGGCAGTTCATTGACAGGCGGCCCCGCTTTGATTTCGTCGCCGACGGTGAAACGGTAGAGGGCGGAATAGCCTTCGATATGTTCGGCGCCGAGTTCACGCACCAGGGCGAGGACTGCACCTTCGAGACCATGATCAAGCGATTCGGGCTCAGTGATAACCCGGGGTTGCGTGAGCTCGCCGAGATCGTCCATGACATAGATCTGAAGGACGACAAGTTCCACCGGCTTGAGGCGGCAGGTCTCAACGCGATCGTGAGCGGCCTCGCCCTCCTGCTCAAGGATGACCGGAAGCGCATCCAGCACTCGGGCGTCGTTTTTGACGGCTTGTATGCGTTGCTCAACCGCAACACCGAAGACAGACAACGGAAGAGGGCTAAAAGGCAGCGGAACGCTCGCAAGGGGGGGAAGCAGAGAAAGAGACCTTCGGCACGCAAATGATTCTCGAACCGGCATAACAACCGATCTGCAATGGCGGCGAAAGGTGACACCATGTCACATACCGAAATGGGAGAAAGTCAGGCGGGTGTTGTCCAAAAGGTTGAGGAGACGGCCCCCGGTGAAGACCACCAAATGCCTTCCTGGCGGGAGGTGTTTCTCTACTTCCTGATGCTGGGCTTCATCAACGTGGGCGGCCCCGTCGCCCAAATTACGATGATGTTTAACCACATGGTTGAGCGTCGCCACTGGCTGTCGAATGACCGGTTTGTCAAGATCATGGGCTTCTGCCACATGCTGCCCGGCCCCGAAGCGCTGCAACTGGCCATCTACGTCGGCTACCTGAAACGAAAGCTACTCGGCGGAATCCTCGCCGGCCTCACCTTTATCATTCCCGGGGCCGTGGTGATGATCCTGCTGAGCTGGCTATATGTAACCTACGGCAGCCTGCCCCCGGTCAACGACGCGCTTTATATCCTGAAGCCGGCGGTGCTGGGCATTATTGCCGCCGGGATCATCAAGCTCGGCCGGGCGGCGATCAGAAACGTTGTTCTGGCCGCGCTGCTTGTCGGGGCTTTTGTCGGGATGCGCTTCGCGGGCGTCAATTTTCTCCTGATCCTGCTTCTCGCCGGTTTTTTGAACCTGCTGATCAAAGAGGGCTTACCCCGCCTGCGACGGGCGAAGGCTGTGATGCCGGCGGTCATCGGCGGGTTTGGCTTCACCGTCAGCCTGACGGATTCGCGCTGGTTGCAGATGGCCTGGCTCTTCCTCAAGACCGGTCTATTTAGCTTCGGCGGGGCGTATGCTTCACTGATATTTTTGCAGCGCGGTGCGGTTGACCAGTACCACTGGCTGACGGCCGGGCAGCTCCTGGACGGTGTGGCGCTGAGCGTGGCCACACCCGGGCCGTTTATGCTGTTCACAACCTTCGCCGGATTCATTGCCGGCGGCATCCCGGGGGCGGTGATCGCCACCTTCTTCGTCTTTCTCCCCTCATTCGTCTTCGTCCTGGCCGGCGCTCGCTACGTCGAGCAGGTCCGCAACAACCGCGCGGTGCAGGCCTTCCTTGCGGGGGCCAGCGCGGGGGTCGTCGGCGTCATCATCGTCGTCTCGCTCGAACTGGCCCCGGAAGCGCTCGTCGGCCCTGTAAGTATTGCCATCGCGGCGGTCGCCTTCCTGGTGATCGTCCTCCTCAAGGCCGACGTGGCCTTCGTCGCGGTCGGCGCGATGGCGACCGGCATCATCTACGCGGCGGTTCGCGCGCTGAGTTAGCTAGGTCGACCGTTGCCGTCATGCGGTTGAAGAGTGAGGCAGACGCCGGAGAGGGGTACGCAGGCTAAGAAGGCCAAATTAAATTGATGAGGCGTAGCTATAGGAGGGAGGCGGAAAATGTTGAGAGTTGACAGCCGGGCTGAACGACTTCTGCTGATCAGCAATTCGACGCATTACGGCAGCGGCTACCTCGACCACGTCGAAGTAGAGATACGTAATCTTTTAGGAGCCATCGGGCGCGTCCTCTTCGTCCCCTTCGCCCTTTACGACCGTGATGCCTACGGCGCGATGGCGCGGAAGCGCTTCGAGGCGATGGGGTACGGTCTTAAATCGATCCATGAAGCCGCGGACGCGCGGCAAGCCGTGGACGAGGCGGAAGCCATTTTCGTCGGCGGGGGAAATACCTTTCGACTTTTGAAGGCTCTCTACGACTTTAACCTTCTCACCGCAATCCGCCGGAGGTTCGAAGAGGGGATGCCTTACATCGGATCGAGCGCCGGCTCAATCGTCGCCGGCCCGACACTCAAGACGACCAAAGACATGCCGATCGTCCAGCCGCCCTCCTTTGACGCGCTCGGACTCGTCGCTTTCCAGATCAGCCCCCACTACCTGGACCCCGATCCTGCTTCGACGCACATGGGCGAAACCCAGGAGGAAAGAATCCGGCAGTTCCACGAAGAGAACGAGGCGCCGGTCGTCGGGCTGCGCGAGGGGACGATGCTACTGGTCGAGGAGGGTTCGATCACCTTGAAAGGGGTGGCCGCCGCCAGGATCTTCCGCCGGGGTCACGACCCGGTTGAAACCGGGCCCGGGTCGAAGCTCAACCATCTTATTGCGAACACGGCATAGGAGGCGGTTTATGAGACCGGAGGGGACCCTGCTGCTCAAGCGCCAGGAGGTGGCGTCGCTGCTGAGCATCGACGAGTGTATCGTGGCCGTCGAGCAAGCCTTCAAATCATACGCGGAAGGCAAAACCTTACCGCCGGGAGTCCTGAGCGTGCACGCGCGCGAGGGCGGGTTCCATATCAAGGCCGCGCTGCTTGACCTCAACCGAACGTACTTCGCCGCGAAAACCAACGCGAACTTCTTTCACAACGTAAAGCGGTTTGGTCTCCCCCTTATTCAGGGAATTATTGTGTTGTGTGACGGGGAGAACGGGTACCCGCTGGCCGTCATGGACTCGACGGAAATCACGATCACCCGGACCGGGGCGGCCACGGCCGTGGCGGCGAGGCATCTGGCCCGTCCTGATTCCACGGTGGCCACCGTCTGCGGTTGCGGCAACCAGGGCCGGATCTCCCTGAGGGCGCTTTCTCGGGTGCGTTCCCTCGAGCGGGCATACGCCTTCGACACTGATGAAGCCCAGGCCCGGCGGTTGGCGAATGATTTTTCAGACGAGCTGGGAATTGAGGTGAAAGCGGTCCGCGATCTGGCGAAAGCGGTCCGGCAAAGTGACATCTGCGTCACCTGTACGCCGTCAAGACAATACTTCCTGAGCCGAGAAGACGTCGCGCCGGGGACTTTCATCGCCGCCGTCGGGTCTGACAGCGAGGAGAAACAGGAGTTGGATCCGGAGCTGATGGTCTCGAATAAGATCGTGGTCGATATCCTGGAACAGTGCGCCGCCATCGGAGAGCTTCATCACGCCTTGGGGAGGGGGTTAATCACCCGGTCAGACGTGCATGCGGAGCTCGGCGAGGTGATCGCAGGTCTGAAGCCGGGCCGCACGTCCGGAGAGGAGATCATTATCTTCGACAGCACCGGAATGGCGTTGCAGGACGTCGCGGCGGCGGCAATTGTGTACGAAAAGGCTCTTGGCGCCGGAAGCGGCACCAGATTGAACTTTGCGAGCTAAAGCTTAAAGTAGAAGAGCCGGCCGTAAGTCACACGCTATTCAAAGGAGGCATAGGAATGAAGCGCAAAGTGCTCGTGACGGTGCTTGTCCTCTGCACGTGTCTCGCCCAGAAGGCTCTCGCGCAAGGTGGGTTGCCGCTGGAGAGGGTCGCCGACGTCCCCCTGCCGGGCGGCCCTTCGCGTTTCGATTATCAGAGCGTGGATAGCGATGGCGGGAGACTTTACATCGCACATCTCGGCGCCAACCGCCTGACGGTTTTCGACACGAGAAATCGACGTGTGATCTCTGAGGTCGCAGACCTGGCGAGCGTCCATGGCGTCATCGCCGTACCGGAGATCCACCGCGTCTACGCGACTGCCACGGGCACGAACGAGCTCGCCGTGATCGACGACCAAACCCTGCGTATCCTGGCCCGGGTGCCGGCCGGTGATTACCCGAACGGACTCGCTTACGACACGAAAGACGCCAGGATCTACGTTTCTAATAACAGGGGCGGAACGGAGCCTGTTATCGATGCCAGAACGAACAAGGCGATGCCCGCCGTTCAGATCGGAGGGGGCGCCGGGAACACCCAATACGATTCGGCATCACGCCACATCTTTGTCACTGTTCATCGGGTTAATGATCTAGCCGAGATTGATCCGACGCTTGATCAGGTGATCGCCCGCTATCGTCTCGCAGGAGTCGCGAGTTGTCACGGCCTGGCTATAGATTCGCCCAACCGCCTCGCCTTCGTTTCATGCGGGGGGACTGCTCCCAGGCTGGTCGTCTTCGATCTCAAAGCCAAAAGGCAGAGGGTGCTTTACCCGATCGGCGCTCACCCTGACGTCCTTGCCTTCGATCAAGACCTGGGTCGGCTTTACGTCTCCTCGGAAAGCGGCATCGTCTCAGTCTTCGATGAGGAGAACGGTGGGGTAAAGAAGGTGGGAGAGTCTTACCTGGCGCCCGGTGCTCATTCCGTGGCCGTGGATCAGAAGACCCATCTCGTCTACTTCCCCCTGGAAAATCTTCATGGGAAACCCGTGCTGAGGATTATGAAGCCTTCGCACGGGTTAAAGACCCAGCACGCGACCGTCGGACCGCTACGCCTGATCAAAAGGATTCCGCTCCCCGGCGTGCAAGGGAGGATCGACCACATGGCCGTAGATCCGGGCGGTCAGAGACTGTTCGTGGCCGCCCTGGGGAATAACACGTTGGAGGTAATTGACCTCAAGAAAGGGGAGCGGGTGCGAAGCGTAACGGGCCTGCATGAGCCTCAGGGGGTGCGGTACCTGCCTGAATCTAACGTGGCCGTTGTCGCTAATCGGGCAGACGGGGTCACCACCTTCTTCGATGGGGACTCGTGGGCGAAGGTCGCGGCCGTTCGCTTCAGCGGAGACGCCGATAACGTCCGTTATGACGCGGCGAATAAGCATGTTTATGTGGGTTACGGCGAAGGTACCCTCGGCGTTCTGAGCGATAAAGGTGAGCGCCTTTTTGACATCCCTCTCGGCGGCCACCCCGAATCTTTCCAGCTTGACTCAACTAACGGGAAGGTCTACGTCAACGTCCCCACGCGCCACAGAATTGCGGTCGTCGATCTGAGTAAAAGGGCGGTGACAGCAAGCTGGCCATTAATGGAGAGCGATAATTACCCGATGGCCCTCGACGAAGCTCATCACAGGCTCTTCGTGGTCACGCGGCGACCGCCCCGTCTGCTCGTCTATAACACGGAGACGGGAAAGCTGGTGGCGACTCTCCCGGCCGGCAAGGACTCGGACGATATTTTCTATGACGCGGTCCGCCAACGCATTTACGCCAGCTTTGGCGAAGGGGCGGTGATGGCTTACGAACAAACGGATGCTGACCGCTACAAAGTCGTCGCCAGAATTACGACGGCTGCGGGTGCGCGCACGGCCCTGTTCTCTCCGGAACTCGGCCAACTCTATGTAGCCGTCCCTCACCGCGCCAACCCTTCGGCGGAGATTCGCGTCTACCAGGCGGGGCCTTAGCACCACCATAAAAGGGGGGATCTCAATGCAAATTACGAGCAGTCGGTGCTATCATTTATTCCTCCGCAATTGATCGAGCCGAAATAACGGTCGGGTG
>CAYLJO010000027.1:0-43160 GCA_964383905.1 uncultured Blastocatellaceae bacterium | reverse complement strand
TGGCGCGGCACGTTACTTCAACGAACCGTGTTCATTCAAGTGCAAGACGCTATAATTCATCATCTGCTCCTCTCTTCACTATTATTGTTCTTCCAGTCTTAGACTGGGATCTTTAGGCCGCGATCTTCACTTCACGAGCGATCGTCCAGATGAAAGCGGAGAGTTCTCTGGCGATTGCAGTCACCACCTGTTGCTTAACCTTTCCTCTGCGACACAGCTTGCGGTATCTGGCGCACAGCCTCTGTTGGGCTTTCCACGAGATCTCACGGATCCTTTTGGGCAACTTCTGTTGTCTCTTCTCCAGATCGCGGGAGACTCGGGCGGGGAAGTGAGCTTGCCCACGCACTCTCAACAAGTGCGCGCCTCACCTCCCCGTTGCCCGCCTTGGTAATCGCCCCGGGACGCCGCTTCTCGCCCGTCGAATACTCGGATGGCACCAGCCCCAGATAGCTCATCAACTCTCGTGGATTGGAGAAGCGAGAGAAATCCAGGATCTCCGCCACCACTGTCACCGCCGTGAGAAGGGAGACACCGCGGAGGGCTTGCAGCGCGTCGACGACAGGCGCCAGCCTCCACTCAGGCAACAAGGTGGTAATTTGTGCGGTCAGACGCTCGACCCGCTCGTTGGCTTCACTAATCGCCTCGACATATTCCTGAAAGACGATCTGTTGAGCGGGGAACGGCAAAGAGATGTCGGCGATGAATCTCTTGTGCTGCGCTGACCAGGCCGCTCTCGGGTTGTAACGGATACCGAGGCGTAAGAGGAAAGCAGAGAGTTGGCTTTCGAGCTTTGGTATGAGCACGCACGGCATCAGTGCGTGCACGTACCAGATCCCGCATGGCTTCATCTTCCGCAACCGGCACATAGATATGAGTCAGCTCACCGGCTCTTTCCAAGCGAGCCAGAGAGATGGCATCACGACGGTTGGTCTTGACTCGATCACCGCTCTTTCGTGGAGTCTTGGATGGAGCGACCACCGCGCAAAAGACCCCCTTCTTGGTGAGATGGCGGTAGATGGTGTAGCCGCAGGGGCCCGCCTCATAGACGAAGTGCAGCGTCCGGCCGGGGGCGGACAGCTTGCGGACGAGTTTATCGAGAGAGGCAAGGGAGGAGTCGATCTTACCGTAGTGACGGACCTCACCATCCCGGCCATCATCAGCGGTCGCGACATCGTGAAAATCTTTAGCGGTATCGAGTAACCCTTAAGGTACACTCAGCTCTCAAAACCGATGACGCTAGAGTGCTGACTCGATTCCTACGGGATCATAGACTCGGCTTGAGTTAGTCATTCCACCTGGAGTGGTACAACTATTTCTTAGTGGCTTCCCACTTGTCAGTAAAACCCTCGGTGGTGAATTCGCCCGCGAGTTTCCCATCCTTGAGTACACTGGTGACGCTAATCGATTCGTGCTTTTTGAAATCGAGGGTAAGACTTAGTTTCCCGTCCACCCATTTCCCATCACGAATTGTTCCCGCTCCCGTGTGATTGGAATACCCGGTACCCGTGATTTTCGTACCATCAAGTATGAAAGTGAAAGTGCCGGGAATCACCATCTCGCGAACATGAAACGTGACAGCCCACTCACCCGAAATCGGATCTTCACCGGCCTTGACAGCGCCCCACTTGAACGTAGGCCCTTCGGGGTGGTGAGCTTCACCCGCGAGCTTCCCGTCTTTGAGGGTGCCCTGGATCACAATCGGGCGATGGTTCTTAAAGTCCGCCGCGAAACTCAACTTACCGTCTAACCACTTGCCGTCACGAATCGTGCCCTCGCCGGTGTGGTCGGAATATACAGCCCCGGTGACTTTCGTCCCCTCGAGTTTGAACTTGAACGTGGCGGGCGTAGCGGTATCGCCCACATAAAATGTTACGTTCCACTCGCCCGAAAGGGGATCAGCGTCCCGCGCGGGCTGCGCCTGGTTGTTAGACGGAAGGGGCCTACGGTGTTCTGCGTTAATCACACACACCGAAACCAGCACCGCTAAAGCCGGCAATGCTAAACCGACAACTGTCTTTAATCTCATTCGAAATCTCCGCCAGGAACATGTTCAGAATTGGTCGTTAAAAAACAGACGCCGAGTGTACGATGAAATTAGCGAGTCGTATCTAAAAAAATGTGCTGGCGGATCCGGATCATGGACAAAGACGTTCTCGTTGTTCAAAAATGATGGGTATGACGGCGAACAAAAAGCCGGATCGGCGCACCCAACGTACCCGCAGCCAGGTAAGCGGAGCGCTTGTCGATTTGATTAAAGAGAAACGCTTCGACGACATCACCGTGCAGAACGTGATTGATCGCGCCGGCGTCGGGCGCTCGACGTTCTACTCTCACTTTCGCGGTAAGGAAGACGTGTTCAAGCAGCAGTGGGAAGAATTTATCGGGAGGCTCGCCGGGCAAATCAACTGGGCGAAGGTTGGGACGGGTTCATTCGTTCCGGTCAGGTCTCTGTTTCAGCACTTGCAGGAAGCCCAATCTTTCTACCGAGGTCTGGTGCGGTCGCGAAAGATCGATCCGCTCTTCAAAAGCGGCATTGAGTCTCTCGGCCAAAGGATCGAGGCGGCTCTTCAGAGGAGAGTGGCCAAGCCCTCGATCCCCATTCCGATCCTGTCGAATTATTTGGCGAGCGAACTCTTTGCATTGTTGAGGTGGTGGCTCGATGCGGGTATGCCTTACACGCCCGAGAGCATGGACGAAATCTTTCACCGTCTCATTAACCCGAGTTTCAAGTCCGCGCTGCGGACTGCTGGCGCTCAATCTTAGTCGCGCCGTTTTGTACGCTCGACGCGCAACGGTTGATGTTGTTTCTGTTTCGGCGGTCCGCGCCGCCCACTTTGAGCGTAGGGCCGGCACGCTTGTAAGATGGAACACGGCGACGGTGTCATCATTCTGAGTTTGTTCCAGCGCGCAGACGCCCCTGTACTACTCGGGGCTGACGCTGATCCGGAACACCGCCGCCGCTTCGACTTCCCTACGGACTTCAGGCCATCACTTCGCCACTCCGAGGAGGTCATCGCTCGATGGGAAGGCGAACGCCTGGCCAGAAAACGGTTTCCGTATGCGGTCCGCAGTGCGGCTACGGGCGAACTTCTCGGCGGTGTCGAACTCCTGCCGCTTGGCGACGAAATGGCCAATCTTTCCTACTGGACTCATCCGCGCCACCGCCATCGGGGAGTCGCTTCTCGCGCTGTCTCTTTGGCCTGTCGCCTGGCGTTCCGCGAATTCGGTTTTCGCGCTCTTCGAGTCTTCGTAGATGCCGACAATGTTGCCTCGCGCCGAGTCGCCGCCGGAAATGGCTTCCGCGAGGCCGGCGTGCAGGACGGGCGCGTCTGCTATATTCTCGAGTCAAGACATTTCTCAGATACAGGAAAATAGTTGCGGAGGTAATCATGAAGGCCCAGACCACACCCGTGAAAGCATCTTTTAACTCTATTACCCCGCTGGTCCCTGCCGGCAGTAGCTTACGGGAAGCGGTCGCCTTCTACACCGGGCAGATGGGCTTCTCCGTTGCTTGGCAGGGCGGCAGTATGGCGGGCATTATTCGCGACGGCGTCGCGCTCAACCTCGTGGAGAACGACAACCGAGCGTGGGCGGAGAATGCGAGCTTCAGCATCGGCGTCTCCGACCTTGAGGCGCTTTACGATGAGTATCGCCATATCTCGGCGAAGGTTGGTGAACTGGAAATGAAAGCCTGGGGGCGGCGGGAGTTCCATCTGATCGCGCCCACGGGGGTGGCCTTCCAGTTCTACCAGCGTGAAGCGGCCTAACCACCGGTGCACCCGACGCGCATCAGCTTGCCTCTTATCATCCACCTTGAGTGCGCGCGGGTGCCCTCAATCGTTAGATGCCTACGTGCTCTGCTTCGCCTTTCTTTAGGGTTGGCAGAGTTGCGAGTATCTTTGGGATAGAGGCCGTAAATCTGCCAATCGGTTGGAAGTAGCGTGTAGAACTAAAACAGCGATGTTGAATTTGAGTAGATTTTGCTGGAAGGATAAATTCCGATCAACCGTGATGAATACATCAAATGCCTTTTCTCCAAGCGTCAACAGTTCACCGTTCTTAATACCTGCCCAGCCCATCTGTGGAACGGTTTTAACCTCATGCTCTGCTAAATCTCTGGCGAGTCTTCGGTCAACACATTCATCTAAAAGAAGGTTCACCTTACGCCACCATGTTGATGATCTGCTCTTTAGCTTCTTCCAGGAAAGCGATGACCTGCTCTCTGGATACAGTGGGGAAGCCTTCTAAAAAATCACCGATGGATTCTCCAGCTTTAAGATAATCCAGTAATGTTTGAACAGGGACTCTTGTTCCGGCAAAAACGGGGGTTCCGCCCATGATGTCAGGAGATGAAGTGATGATTGGCTCTTTCATGGTTCTATGGTATCGAAACGGCGCTTTGCTAATCAAGGCCGGCGTCTAACATCCATCTGAGGCGTTCGTGTCAAGCTTTTTTCTTACCTCAGGCACGATCCTCCGCCGCATACTTGAGCAGCGGCGACCCCTTCTTCCTCAAGCCCTCCAGATATTTCACTTCGCTGTAAGGTGTCGATGTCTGCCAGCACTTCCAGATGATCCTGATCCATTTAAACGCCAGCGCACGCACCGCCGCATGATGTGATTTCCCTCTCGCTCGTTGTAGGTTGTAATAAACCCGCGCCCAGAATGAGTGCTTGATGGACTCGCCAGCGTACTCATGGAAGGTCTGTCTCATGAATTTCGGGCCGCAAGTAGCGCCACCTGACCCTGGTCTGATCACCGACTAAGCGGCGGCGATGCGCGACGAGGTACTGCAAGGTGCGCGTCTTCTCGTCATCAGGTAACCAGGGCTTCAGCTTATCCCGGTGGTGGAGAAGGATATCGAGCAGGTAATCAGCGTCAGTCGGATCATCCTTGGCACCTGATGGTGAGAAGGCCTCGCGGAACCTGGCGAGCGTCTTCGGGTTGATGGGGTAGAGGATGAGGAAGTCATACTTCAAGAGCGCGAATACGAGCGGGCCGCGGGACTGCTCAAGAATGACGGCGACCTTCTCCCCTGAGAAGCGTGCGCGCAGCGCACTCGCCCACTCATCGATAGCTTGAGCTGAATGCTTGATGGTGTGGGCTTCTCTGCGCGAAGTAGCAGTCTCGCGCAGTGCAACGTCATGTTTCTGATCTGACCAGTCAATCGCAACCAGAGCAGCAAAAGTGTCCATCGGTGTCCCTCCATCAAGAGAAATACTGGGCTGGTAGGACATGCTTGTCTTTGCTCGGGCGGAATCATTATAGTAGAGGCGTCTGGTGCGACAGCATCTGAGCATTCGTTGACGAGCAAAGCGCGACTCGGGTGTGCGAAGGTATGTTGAGTCGCGCGTCCGACCGCTAAGGCATGCAGATTCGTCACACCCGAGTGCATGTCCTAATCCTCCTCTAACTTAAGACGCCAGCAAAGTGGAAGTCCAAAGTAGAAAGAGGAAGTGGAGTCTTCGTACACCTATAAAACGGCGTGCAGCGGACGCGCAACATGGCGGTTCTCTCAAGATACAGTTCTGTGCGCGCCGCTGATGCCGGGGATTAGGCGCTTGCGCCAGCTATTCGATGAAAGTTTATTCTTACGGGACGAGTAGAATATGATAAGACTCGAAAGAGGTAGCGTATGCGCACGAAAACAGAAGCAACAATTAAAGACTTATATCATGTGCCCGAGGATCGAAAGGCGGAAATCGTTAATGGAGAGGTGGTCTTGATGCCACCTACGGGGAAGAAACCGAATCGGGCAGGTTTTAAGATTTGTTTACGGTTATATAAACATGAATTAAAAACCGGAAGTGGCATTGCTGTTTCTGACAACGCCGGCTTTAGCGTCAACCTACCAATTCGTAAATCATTTAGTCCCGATGCTGCGTTTTATGTCGGCAAAGATACGGGGATGAAATTTTTTTTCAAGGCGCGCCAGTGTTTGCGGCTGAAGTGCGCGGCGAAAATGATTTTGGCCCGGCGGCGGAGCGCGACATTAGAGACAAAATAGTAGATTATTTTGCTGCGGGAACATTGGCTGTTTGGGATCTGGATTTACTTGGAGTAGATGTTATTCGCGCGTATCAGGCGAGTAATCCCAACCAACCAATAATCTATCGTCGTGGAGAAATTGCCGGAGCTGAGCCGGCCATACCCGGATGGACAATGGCGGTAGATGATCTCTTCCAGTAGTGACACGCCGAACAACCATCGGAGCCGACCGGGGTGAGGTGGCCTTTGACCAAAGAGTTGCTACCTTTGCCTGCATTTCACGTCGGCGCCGCTCTTCGCCGCAACGCCGGTCGGCGGCGCTTCCAGGCCGATAGAAACGGCGATATCCTCAGAGGCCCTCTGCCAAATTCTGCTTGTTCCCTCTGATAATAGCCTGTACCCTGGTACGGATTAACCCCCCCCTTTATATTTGAGCTACGGAAGCCATTTTGTTAGGGACTCTGCCGCGCGGAAGCTCGTCTGCCAAGCGGTGAGGTTTTGATGTCGGGCCATTCTTCTCAGCCATAGGAGTCAGGTTGTGTGGAAATCTCTCAAGCGCCTTCTCGTCGGCGACCCTATCTCAACCGAACTTGCACACCACGAGCGTTTGGATAAAAAGACGGCGCTGGCGGTCTTCTCGTCCGACGCGCTCTCGTCGGTCGCCTATTCCACCGAAGCGATTCTCCTGGTACTGCTGGCGGCCGGGACTGTCGCCATTGGCTATCTTGTGCCCATCGTGATTGCCATCACGGTCCTGCTCGCGATTCTCACGCTCTCATACCGGCAGACGATTCATGCCTACCCGTCTGGCGGCGGCGCCTACATCGTGGCGAAGGACAATCTGGGAACGACGCCCGGCCTCGTTGCCGGGGCCTCGCTGCTCGTTGATTACATCCTGACGGTGGCCGTGTCGGTCTCGGCTGGTGTGGCGGCGATCACCTCGGCCGCCCACGGGAGTAGATTTGCTTTTCTGGAGCATCATCGCGTTTCCCTCTGCATCTTCATGATTGCGCTGATCGCCGTGATCAACCTGCGGGGCGTTCGCGAGTCGGGGGCGATCTTTGCCGGGCCGACCTATCTGTTCATCATCTCAATGCTCGCGCTCATCATTGTCGGATTCTTCCGCTACTACACGACGGGCGATGTTATCCCGACGCCGGAAAAGGTTTACTTTGACGAATCGGTAGGAAGTGTCTCACATCATGCGCTGGCAGGCGGCGCGCTCGTTTGGTTGTTGCTGCGCGCGTTCGCGGCCGGGTGCACGGCACTGACCGGCGTGGAAGCGATCTCGAACGGCGTACCCGCCTTCCAGAAACCGGAGGCCAAAAACGCCTCCACCACCTTGACGTGGATGGCGCTCATCATGACGACGCTTATTCTCGGCACAGGCATCCTCGCTTACAAGCTGAATGCGCACCCGAAAGGCACCGAGGAGACGTTAGTATCGGTGATGGCGCGGCACACCTTCGGCGCCGGCCTGATCTATTACGGGATTCAGGCGGCGACGGCGGCGATCCTTGTCCTGGCGGCGAACACCTCTTTCGCCGATTTCCCGCGCCTGTCGAGCCTGCTGGCGGCCGATCGATTCCTGCCGCGACAGTTTGCCAACCGGGGGGACCGGCTGGTCTTCTCCAACGGCATCCTCATCCTGGCGGTCTTGTCGGCCGTGCTCGTTATCGTCTTCAAGGGCGAGGAGCAGAAGATGCTGCCTCTTTACGCGGTGGGCGTCTTCCTCTCTTTTACCCTGTCCCAGTCGGGGATGGTGGTCCACTGGCTTAAGGCGCGGAAAGCTGAGGAAGCCAAGCGGCGCATTGTCGAGCAGGAACAAGCGACGGGTATCCATCAAACTGTCGACCCCGGCCACGCCAGCCACGAACTCGAGCGGATCAAAGCTATCGAGCGCGACGAGGGCGGTCACTGGCTGCTGTCTACTATTATCAACGGCACGGGAGCGGTTATCACATTCATCGTGCTGCTCGTCATCGTCGTGACAAAATTCATTCACGGGGCGTGGGCGGTCGCCGTCCTGATCCCGCTCATTGTGCTGATGTTTCGTTCGATCAACCGGCACTACCGGCTGGTCGCCGCGCAGTTATCGCTTGATAAGGCGAAGCCACTTCCGAAACTGGCGCATCGCGTCATCATTCCGGTCTCGGGCATCCACCGCGGCGTGCTTCCGGCACTGCAATACGCGTGCAGCATCTGCGGCGACAACGGGGGCAACGCGAACGTGACAGCCGTTTACGTGGAAATCAATCCCCAGAATACTGAAGAGCTGAAGAAGGAGTGGGAAAAATGGGGCAACGGCATTGCTCTGAAGGTCATCAAGTCCCCCTTCCGCTCCGTCACCACACCGCTCCTGAAATACATTGACGAAGAGGCGAATCACCACAAGGATTCGATAATCACGGTCGTATTACCGGAGTTTGTGCCGCGCACGTGGTGGCAGCAGCTCCTGCATAATCAAACCGCGCTGCTCATCAAAGGGCGCCTGTTATTTCGTCCGAGCATTGTGGTGACGAGTGTGCCCCATCACCTGCGCAGGTAGTCGTCCCAGCCCTCACGCGCGAGAGCTGAGCGGCTTTGCGTACCGGGGTTACGACACATATTCCGGCGCCTCCCGATTACTGCCCGGCCGGAAGGAGAATCTCCGGATCAATCCGCCGGAGAAGCACTCTTCGACTCGCTTCACCTGTCACTCCGAGTGTTTAGCCGTGTGACCCTTTGCCGCGTGATGGGAGAGCAGCCGCTTCCATCTTTGCAGGTTCAGCTTATAAGTCTTCTTCACTTCCGACATGATCCTCTTGAAGTCATCGTTGCTTTGCCATTTTTGCCAGGCCGGATTATTGATGAACCAGGGATAGTTCTCGTTGCCGAGATAGACGGCGCGGCGCAGCCAGCGCAGCGCCTCCGAGGCGTCACCGTCAATGGCGAAATAGGTCGCCAAGCGATACGCCATCTCGCCGTCGGCTTCGGCGCTGGCCAGGGTTTCTTCCGTAATCAGCGATGCCGCCCGCCCGCGCTCTTTTGCCAGCAGATAGCACATGGCCAGCGTCGGGTTAGCCATCCGCAGGTCGGGGTCATCCTCCAGGACGGATTCCAACGTGGCGATCGCCTTGGCCGTTTCCGACTGCCGGAGGTACAGGTAGCCTAACGAGGTGCGCAGCAACGGGTGTTTAGGTTCCAGCGTCAGACCCTTGTTGATCTCTTCGAGGGCCAGCTCAAGCTGCCCCTGGTAGTGATAGATGCGCGCGCGGTGGTTGTAGACCAGCGTCGCGCTGGCCGGATTCAAGCGCAAAGCGGCGCCGAACTCATTCATCGCGCTTTCATGCAAACCCTCCAGCCGCAGAACGACTCCCGCCACCACGTGCACGGCGTAGTCGTCCGCGGCCGTTTCCAGCAGATGGTGAACGCCGTGGCGGGCGCTCTCTTTTTCCCCACGCGCCAGAAACGTGTAGATGCGAAACAGGTTGGCCTCCACCAGCCCGGAATCCAATTCGAGCGCGCGTTCGAAGCATTTCTGCGCTTCGATGAGGTTGCTGAGGTCGCCGAACCCTTTTTGCACGTACTGCAGGTGGGTGACGCCGAGGCCGGAGTGGGCGGGAGCAAACTCCGGGGCGCGCGCCAGCACCGCCCTGAACTTGCCCCGTGCCTGATCAAGATCTTCGCGACGGCTCGAGCTAAAGATGAACTTGGAGAGCAGAGCGCGCGCCTGGAGATAGTCCTCCGAGAGGTCTCCCTTGAGAGAGTCGTGCGGCAGCGCGGGCGTGCTCGGTTGCAAATGTCCCGAGCTGTGCAGCGAAGCAAAGACCTGCTCGCTAATCTCATTTTGGATCGCAATCAGGTCGAGGGATGCGACCGAGATGGTGCCGCCCGAGCGGACCGCTTTCGATGATACGTCCAGCAATTGCCAGCTCATGACGAAGCCGCTCTCGGAGCGTAAAAAATTACCGCTCAGGACGTGAGCCACCAAAAGCCTCTTACCCGCTTCGACCGGGTCCAGCGGCAGGTTAGCAATGGTGATCAAAGAGTTGGACGGCCGCACGATCACTGAAGGCAGTCGCGCCAGCCTCGTCGCGATGGCGTCGGCCAGCGCGAATCCATAGAAGGGGGCTTCATCGGCCCTCCCCAAATTCGTGAAGGGGAAAACGGCGATGGAGTTCGGCGGCGCAGCGGCCGTCTCGTTGCGCATAAAGCGCTCGGCCAGCATGGAGAGTAACCCCGTCTTTTTGTCCGGCACCGCGCCGGGCGGAACCGCCGACGTTTCGCCGGGAATATCACCCAGATCGAAATCCAACGATTTCATCAGCGTCTTCAACGCCTCACGGATCTCGGCGGCCGAGCCGAAGCGGTTCGCCGGCTGTTTTTCCAGGGTTTTGAGAATCAGGCTTTCGAACTCGGCCGGAAGTTCGGGACGCCTTTGGCGGGGACCGGGCGGATCAAAATACTGGATGGCGCGCGCGACCTGCCCGTCGGCCGCGTTAGGCTGCAGAAATGGTAGTTGGTCTGCGCGCCGAAGGAACGGGTGCACGCCCGTCACCATCTCGTAGAGGATCACGCCGAAGGCAAAGATATCACTTTGCTCACTGCTCTCGCCCGTCACAAACTGCTCCGGGGCCATGTAGGCCATGGTCCCGAGCCGCGACGAGGACGAACTTTTTTTGGCCCGGCGGGCGCCCGCGGCGGCGGAAACTTTTTCGGCCTTTTGTCTCTTCGCCAGCCCGAAGTCGAGGATTTTCACCAGACCACCGTCTGTAATCATGATGTTTGCGGGTTTAAGGTCACGGTGTAAAATTCCCAGGCGGTGCGCCTCGGCCAGCCCGTCGCTGACCTGTATCCCGATGGAGAGCACCAGTTGGAGGCTCAGGGGCCCCGCCGCGATCAGCTTATCGAGGGTCTGGCCGGGGACATACTGCATGACGATGAATGCTTGATTATCAAATTCATCCACCTCATAGATTGAACATACGTTCGGATGATCAATCGCCGAAGCCAGCCGCGCCTCGCGTAGGATAGTTTCGCGTAGCTGATCGCTCGACGCCGAGCCGCGGCGCAGCATCTTCACGACTACGGGACGCATCAGCTTCATATCGTTGGCGTAGTAGACGACCCCGCCGCCTCCGGCCCCAAGCCGGCGGAGCAGCTCATAGTGTTTGATGACCTTTGGTTTCA
Source organism: uncultured Blastocatellaceae bacterium (assembly GCA_964383905.1). Lineage (GTDB taxonomy): Bacteria > Acidobacteriota > Blastocatellia > Pyrinomonadales > Pyrinomonadaceae > CAYLJO01. The sequence goes on along the minus strand of CAYLJO010000027.1, from coordinate 32,000 downwards.
TCCGAAGAAGATTCGCTGATCAACGACCACATTAAACGACGCCGGGCCGCGATCCAAGCGACGACGGTCTTTATTAAATAAGATGATAGGCGACGAATCACGCGCCGACCAAGGGGTAATCGTATCATCAGCCGGTCGCCTTGCCCCCAACCGGTTTCCCATCATCCTCTCGGCTCTATTCCTATCCAACCTGGACTACTACAGAGAGCGCAGCAGAAATGAGTGCGGGGCATGATGCCGCTACGATCGTCGCCGGTAGATGTTATCTTAATCAGTAGATTTAGGAGAGCTGAAAATAGGGGGCCGAGAATAATGGAAACAGCTCACCGGTCTGCCGCCAAATGCTGGCAGACGGCGGGCGCGGCGACACCTTAGTTACGGTGTTCCATCCCCATCGCCTTTCTTAATTTTAACTATCTATGCCGCCAGACTCGCCGGCCGGGGTACGCCTTGCAGTTGGACGGGGGGCTGGGGCGCACAGCAAACTTTCACCAAACGCTCGCGGTCGCGCTGCATCTCCCGGTCCTGGGCCAGCCATCCCATCACTTCCTTCATCACGCGCGCCGCATGAGGATCAGACGGCTCTATCATCCGATAGTGCATCCACTTGCCCTCTCGTCTGGCCGTCACCACACCCGCCCGCCGAAGGTAAGCGAGGTGGCGCGAGATCTTGGGCTGATTCGTCCTCAGAATCTCGACGAAGTAGCAGACACAAATCTCATCATTCCGCATGAGATTAAGCAGCCGCAGCCGTGTGCGGTCGGCCAGCGCGGCAAATAGCGATTCCATGTTGTAACTCTTAGCCGCCATCTTTAATCGACTCCGACAACCTTGCTCCGCCGTTCGAGTAGCAGCGTGTCACGCCAGACCCCGTTCATCTTACCGACCCGCTCACGCCGGCCGACTTCCCGGAACCCGCAACGTTTGTGCAAGGCCACGCTCGCCGTATTCTCGGGGAATATGCCGGCCTGAAGTGTCCAAATGCCGTGGTCCTCTGACACGGAGACCAGTGCCTCGAGCAAAGCACGGCCGACGCCCTGCCCCCTGTGCCCTTCGCCGACATAGACGCTGACTTCTGCCACGCCCCCGTATACGCACCGGTCCGACACCGGGCTCAGTGCCGCCCACCCTTTGATCGTTTCACCTGAGCGGGCGATGAGCCTGCTGTGAGTCAGATGACCGGCGTCCCACTTCTCCCGGCTCGGGGCCTGCGTCTCAAAGGTCGCCTGTCCCGTCGCAATACCTTGAAGGTAGATGGAGGATACCTGCCCCCAATGCGCGCCACTCATCTTGTCGATCACAAATCCGTCGTCGTTCTTCATGTGCTTCCCGGGAGTTCTCCCCGTCTCTATAAATACGCCTTGACATATATGTCCAGCGGGTGTATCGTCTTAACATATTCGCCGACGCGAATGCGATATTAACTTACGGACGGGGGATAAGTAAATGGGAAAAGAGGCGTTCAAGCCGGTACAGGCGTTGAAAGCGCATCTCGCGCTCAACGTGCGGAACGTCGAACGGAGCGTCCGGTTTTACAAAAAGATGCTGGGGCTGGAGCCGAGCAAAGTGCGGACCGGCTATGCGAAGTTCAACGTCGAGAATCCGCCGCTCAACCTGACGCTCAATGAAAATCCGTTCAACGAGCGCGGGGCGCTGTCACACTTAGGTATTCAAGTGGCATCCACCGATGACGTACTCGCCATGCGTGAGAAGTGGGCGGCTGCCGGACTCACCACGCGCGACGAAATGCAGACCAGTTGCTGCTACGCCGTGCAGGATAAGACGTGGGTGCGCGACCCGGACGGTAACGAGTGGGAGGTGTTCGTCGTGCTGGAAGATAACCTGCCGGAAACCGCGCCCTGCGAATGTGGGGACAAGGTCGCGGCGGTGCAAGACGAAGTCGCCGCTACGTGCTGCGGGCCAGCTTCACCCACAGGCATCCAGCGTGCGCCCTCGCAGCCGAGGGGGTCGGACGCGGAAACCATCTCCGGGCCGGGCAGATCGGTGAACGTCTGCCGCGTGTTCACCGACGAGAGTGACCAGTCGCTTGTCGTGCGCTGGTGCTAACGGCGGCAGGGTCAAGACATGGCATCACTTTCCCGCCGCGTCACGGCGGAAGCCCTAGGCACCGCGATGCTCCTGGCGGCGGTTGTTGGCTCAGGCATTATGGGCGAGCGCCTATCCGGCGGCAGTGTCGCGGTGGCGCTCCTTGCCAACACCATTGCCACCGGCGCCGCACTCGTGGCGCTGATTTTGACCTTCGGACCGATCTCGGGAGCGCACTTTAACCCGGCCGTAACCCTCGCCGATGCTTCCCAGGGCGGCCTTGCCTGGCGTGAGGTGCCGGCCTACATCGCCGCTCAAATTGCGGGCGCCTTTGCTGGCGTGGCTGCGGCCGACGTGATGTTCGAGCTGCCGGTGTTTTTTGCATCCCATCATGAGCGGCACGGGCGGGCGCAGCTCTTTAGTGAGTTTGTGGCGACGTTCGGTTTGCTTGCGGTGATTTGGGGCTGCGCCCGGCTGAGGTCCCAGGCCGTGCCCTTTGCCGTCGCTGCTTACATTACGGCCGCCTACTGGTTCACGCCCTCAACATCGTTTGCCAATCCGGCGGTGACGCTGGCCCGCTCTGCCAGTGATACCTTTGCCGGGATCCGCCCCGGCGATGTTCCAGGCTTCCTTGTCGCACAGCTCGCGGGCGGCCTGGCTGCAACACTGCTGTTCCGCTGGCTCGCGCCTTCGCTGCCTAAGGATGCCGAGAAGATCCTGGTGCCGCATGGCGAAAAGGAGAAGCGCTGATGAGTGATAAAAGGCGCGTGCTGATTCTATGCACCGGTAATTCTGCCCGCAGCCAAATGGCTGAAGCGTTGCTCCGTCACGACGCCGGTGATCGCTTTGAAGTGGCCAGTGCTGGGGTCGAGCCAAGCCATGTCCGGCCGCAAGCCATTGAGGCCATGCGCGAGATCGGCATAGACATCTCCGGCCACCGCTCCAAGTCGGTGGATGAATTCACCGGACAAGAGTTCGATTACGTGATCACGGTCTGTGATCACGCTAATGAGCGCTGCCCGGTCTTTCCCGGCAAAACCAGGCGCATTCACTGGAGCTTTGAGGATCCTGCCGCGGCTCAAGGTGATGAGGCGGCGCGCCTCGCCGTCTTTCGCCGGGTGCGTGATGAGATACGGGAGCGGCTCCGCAGTTTCATTTCAGCATGCGCTGCGCATGATTATCATCGACCGCCCGCCACGCCCTGAGTGTGGCTTCACCGGCGCGCCGGCGCAACTCATCCACTTGAGACTGGATCATTCTTATGCCTTCGTGTAAGCAGATCCATTCCTCATTCACTTCAAGCAGTGCCGCGCCGTTCATCGGCGGCTTCTCCAAAGCAATCTGTGCCAGACGCGCCTTGGCCGCCGTCAGCTCACGGCGGAGCGCATCCGCCCGCATAGTGTAATCTTTGGATACTGCTTCGAGCTGCTTAATCTCTGCCGCATAGTCTTTCTGCATCAACCGTAACCTCAGATCCGTAGATCTACCGTGGTGCTGGTCGATTATACTACTTATCCCTCAAATATTGACCTTGCGCGCGAGCCGCCCCTACTTGTTTGGCCGCGCGAAGATACCTTACGCGATCAGGCGATCACCGAAACCATATCCAGCGCCTTAAATCCGAGTTGCCGGTCTCCGACAATCGCTGCTTTGGTTTGAGCTTCATCCTTGCTGATGCCTTTTGTGAATAACCGCCAGGCGACGTCTTGAGGCAGCACAACCTCTGCCTGAGGCTGCCGGTCACTTTTCAGGTAGAGCCGCCACTGACCCTGCTCTCTGAGAAGAAACCACGTGCCGCCTGAATCACCGGAGAGGGTGAGCGCGATAAGCGTGCCGTCTTTCGCGTCGACATCTCTGTAGGTATGCGGGAGGGCTCGAACAAAGGTGTCAAGCACGGGCGCCAAATACCTTGGCTGCTTGAGGCCGGGCCGGCCCACCGCGTCACGGATCTGCTGCTGGTGGTGCCAGCGTTCCGTGTATTCCCGCGCGAGATCAAGCCAGACCGGCGCCGGCTCGGGGCCCGCCCAGTTCACGGGACCTCCCGTCGCGTATGGGTCGAGTGACCTGAAATACGCGCACACCTGCGCCCCTGTAAAATCCAGGAGATCGCAGAGCAATCGCGGGCTGATCCTCCGAGTCGCCCTCACCCAAACATCATTAAGGCTGTTGATTAAGGTGACCAATTCATCCCAACTCTCGATAGGCTCACCAGAAAATCTATACGCATCGCGCTGTCTTGACAGGATACCGATATCGCCACCCAGCAGATGCAGCGCCACGTCTTTGACAGACCAGAGCGAACATGACGTCGGCCGGCCCCACTGCTCTGCCGAGAGGCCGGATAAAAGATCAAGGAGCTCATCCAGTATCTCGGGAAAGAGATCAATGACTATGATGGGCCGAGGCTGTTCCACAGGTGACATTCCCGAACGCGCAAGCTGTTTTGAGATTGGAGCCCGGTCGCCGTTATCACCGGCTTTGGTTTCCCGGTTAGCGGTCTCTTCTATCTCTGCCTTTATCTCGTCCGCAAGGTGTCTGTTATTTTGTCGAAGGAGACTCACCCGCCAGCGCTGGCGGGTGAGTCTCCTTGGCATGAGTTGCGCCGGGGCCGGTCAGAAAGTGAATCTCACGGCCAGTTGGAGTTGCCGGGGGTCGCCCACGCCCTGACGCAGGAACCCGTCGAAATTGAAGAGGCCCGGCGTGCTCAGCGGGTTAATGTTGTTGGCGTTGTTGAAGGTATTGAACATCTCGACGATCGGGATGAGCGCGTAGCGCTCACCGAACCTGAAGGGACGCTGTATCCGCCAGTCGAACGAGAAGAATTGATTATCTTTGCGCAACGTGTTGCGGTTTGTGGCCGTTCGCACGTCGGGAGTGATCGGCTGCGCGCTGCGCGCCTGGACGCGGAAATTACCCTCAACCCCCCACCCCATTTCTACATAGGAGTAGAAGTTAAACTTATGCCGGATGTCGCGATCAGACAATGCGTAATCCAAACTTAGATTATTAAGGTCGAAAGACCGGTCCGTAAAGGGGTCGCGCTCGTTGGAGTCGTCGTCTTTATCTTTCGAGAGCGTGTAGTTCCACTCAAACTGGTAGCGCTTGCTAAACCGCTTCCTCATACCTACCGTAAAGCCATTGTAAAGTGACTTGCCAACCGCGGAGGTGACAAACACATCGCCCAGTTGCGGGCTGAAGAATCCGGTGCGGCCAAGATTCAAGAAGCGGGTGAGATGAACACCCTTCGAATGAGTGAAATCGATATACAACGAAAGATCCGTCGCGATTTCTTGTTCGAACGCCACATTCGCCGTGTAGATTCGCGGATTGGCGTAGTCCTTACTGAACACGCGAACCCCTGTGAAGCAAGGGAAGGGGCTCGGCGTGCAAGGGATCAAAGACCCGGGTTGGGTGCCGGGCCACACCGGGGCCGGCACATTGAACATCCTGATTAAATCGGTACTTACGAAGTTGGTTCGCTGTTGGGCACCGTTAGTGGTGATTGATCCAACCTGCGACAACATGTTTTGCCGTGCAAAGTAGATGCCGTAGCTGGCCCGCAAAACTGACCTGCCTTTTTTTGATATGTCCCAGGCAATGCCCAGTCGGGGCTGGAACTCTTTCTTGGGGCTATGCAGCGTACCGTCGGAGGGGAAACGGGGGTCATTCAAGAACATCCCATATGCTGTCTTAGACGGGTCGATGATTGGTTTGGGAAAGATTTGCGCCTCCCAGCGCAGGCCGTAGTTGAAGATAAAGTTCGGCCTGACTTGCCACTTGTCTTGAGCAAAGAGAGCGAGGTCCTCGTTCGTGATGCTGGACGCCCCGGGCGGAGGCAAGCCGGCAACACCGCTGGGGATACCATCCTGTAAGAAGAAAAGCAGCGGACCGCCGGTCGGCGTGCTGCCCTCCGGGCAGGCCGTCGGGGCTGTAACGTAAGTGCCGTTTGAGCAGCCCACTGTCTGTGGACCGAAACCGCCGGCCGCCGCCGGCGAGGCATAACGTAGAAAGCCCGCCACGCTGTCGAAGAGGTAACGCCCGGTGAAGAATCCGCGGAAGGTCTGGGAGTTTAGCGTATGCAGCCATTCGCCGCCGAATTTAACCGTGTGATTGCCCGAGACGACCGAGAAATTGTCTTTGGCGTCCGTGCGCCATAGGAGTTCGTCCACTGTTGGTTCCAGAAAAAACGGATTGCCGAACCTGAACGTCGGGCCAAATCCCATACCGGTGTCAGCCGGTACGTTTGAAGGTACGGCCGAGCGAGGCCGCAACTCACGCGTGTAGGAGAAGTGGGCTTCGTTCACTTTGGTCGGCGATACGGTACTGAAAAGGTTGATGTTAATGACATTGATCTTCGACGGCCCTTCGATCCCGTTGGCCGAGTTTCCGTAGGTGGCGACATCGAAGGTCTGGTTGGTGTTCTTCGAATAGTCGAAATTGTATGAGACGGCGAGCTTGTTCGAGGGCGTAAGATCCCAGTCCGCCTTGGCGAGGAATGCATTGTTGTTAATCGGGTGCTTGACGGGCAGTCCCTCATCCTGGTTCCTTGATGTTTTGAAGAAGTTAATGAGGGCGAGTCTCTGGCAATCTGCGCTACCGTTGATTAACCCTTCGTTGGCCTGAATCGTCGGCGCCGCGACGGAGCACGGAGTGCCGATTGGCGCGCTCAGATTGTCGCGCGTTAATTTTTCGCGAATGCCTTCAAAGGCAAAGAAGAAGAAGGCCTTGTTCTTTCTGATCGGCCCGCCCACCGTGCCGCCAAACTGCTCGCGGCGAAAATCCTTGAGAGGCTTGCCGTCGGAGGTGTTCGCGGCTAACGCTTCGAGTCGTTGGAAGTGGAAGGCGCTGCCGTGCACTTCGTTGGTGCCTGACTTCGTAATCACGTTGATAATACCACCCCCGGTGCGGCCAAACTCTGCGCTGGCCCCGGTCGGTACGACCTGAAACTCTTTCACGGCTTCCAGAGTAATGTCGATAGCGGCGCGTTGGCCGCCGAGCTGCTCGCCGAAGAAACCGTTGTTGTAGTCGCCGCCGTCAAGGCTAACGTTGTTAAAGACGCCCCGCTGGCCGGCAAAGTTGATCTCGTCGCCGTCGGGTCCCTGGACGATGCTCACCCCGGGCGTCAAGGTCAGCAGGTCCTCAAACTTACGCCCCAGAATCGGGGTCGTGTTGACCGCTGTTTCATTCAGAGTGGTGCTCGACTCCGTTTTCACCGTGTCAATGGTGGGCACTGACGAAATAGTTACGCGCTCCTCAACGCCGGAGACCTTCATCGAGAGCGGGAGCGTAATAGTCTGCCCGACCGTCAGTTCTACCCTTTCCAGCACGAGTGTGGCGAAACCCTGCTTGGTGACGGTTACCGAGTAGTTACCCGGCGGCAGGGTCAGACCGACGAAACGTCCTCCGTCATCAGTGGACAAGTTTCTGACGAAGTTTGTCTCGAGATTCTTGATCTCAACGTTGGCGCCGGGCACAACGGCGCCATTGGCATCGGTCACCGTACCCTGAATGACCCCGGTGGTGATCTCTGTTTGAGCCCACACACACGATGCAATCATCAGTGTGACGAGCAGGCAGAGACCATATTTTTTGATTGCTCCTACAACAGACTGAGGTAAGGTGTTGCGCATAGTCTTCTCCTAATCCAGTATCCGCGTTAGAGTTTTCAGGTTTTACCTTGGAATCGTGGTCGCGTTGCGACCAGAATAAACAGCCCTGGTGCGCTACCGTGTCTGTGCCGTCACTCAAGTAAAGAAGAGTGGCAAGCGAGGTGACCGCAGACATCATTCCCTTTGGATAAAAAACAGACGAGGCGGCACATCTTAAATAAAGCTTATCGCTGCTGTCAACGTGACTCTCAATTCGGTAATGGTTCAATGTGGTCGGCAAACCGTTGTGGCACAACGGGCTATTGTGCAAACTGGCCCACTACTCTCCATTCGAGGGATGAGAGACGGGGCTATCTCAACTCGGCAGAGGTCTTAGCGTATACTTTAGAATCAGACGGGCGGCGTGGTAGCGTATGAGGGTACAGCATGATGGCGACGCGCGGGCTCTGGACGTTAAAGTCCGGCGGTTGCGCCGAAAACGTAATATGTGCGGTAAGCGCATCAAAACAATTGCCGGCGTTGGCTGGCGCTTCACGGGCCGCTCAGAAAAGCTGTGGCCGGCAGTGATGCCGCAGAATGGTAACGAACATGTCTAGGTATCCCGCACTGGTGATCGCTTTGTCCGCCGCGTTGGTGACAGCCCTGACCGCCGAGCCTGCGCTGACGCTACGCACGGGCGTGGTCATCCTTTGCGCCCTGCTCACGGGGGCAGCTCTCGCCTACTTCTTCCTCAAACGAAGCGATCAGTCCAACCCGATGTCTCTGATAGCTAATATGCAGGCCGCTGACGGAGATAACGGATCCGGTGATATTGTGACGCTGGGAAAACTCTTCGAGGCGACGATGATCTCGATGCGTGAAGGCGTGCTGGTCATCGATCAGGAAATGCGCGTCGTGGCTTCGAACCTCGCCGCGCGTGACGTCTTCACCAGTGTCAAGGGTACGCTCGATTCTCACTATTTAACTGAGTTGACGCGCAACCCATCCATCTACTCCGCATTTCTCGACGCGATCAATGGGAAAGAGCGCGCCGAAGTCAAAGTCGAGATGCCCGGGCCCGGACGACGCATCTTCGACCTGCGCGTGATGCCTCTCGGCCCGGGTGATAGGACAGGAGCGCACGGCGCCATCGGGGTGTTCTTCGACATCACACGGCTTGAGCGGCTTGAGCGCGTGCGCCAGGAGTTCCTCTCGAACGTCTCGCATGAATTGCGCACGCCCCTGACTGCCATCCTCGCCTTTGTCGAGACGCTCGAAGACGGCGCCGTCGACGATCGCGCGAACAACCGCCGGTTCCTTTCGATCATCCGCCGGAATGCCGCGCGGATGCACACCCTGATTGACGATATTCTTGAGCTGAGCGCGATTGAAGCCGGGACGGTGCCGGTTGAGCCGGCGCCCGTACCTCTTTACCCAATGGTCACCAGTCTCCTGACCGCCTTGGCGACGAAGGCTCATGCGCGCCGGATCACTCTCCGTAATGAGGTTGAAAGCAATGTGATTGTTTTTGCCGACGAGCGCCGCCTCGAACAGATGCTGACGAATCTTGTTGATAATGCCATCAAGTTTAATCGCGATGGGGGGACGGTCACGATCAGGCATGAGCGGGACAGTTGTGACCAGATCCATGTTGAGGACACAGGCGAAGGCATTCCGGAAGAGCATCTCCAACGCCTCTTCGAACGGTTCTACCGGGTTGATAGAGCACGCTCGCGAGAGATGGGCGGGACGGGCCTCGGCCTCGCGATCGTCAAGCACCTCGCCCGCGCCCATGGTGGTGAAGTAACCGTTCACTCCAGGCTCGGGGAAGGTTCCACCTTTACCGTCAAGTTACCAATCCGCAACGAAGGGGCGCCATGAATCCCCGTCCTGCGTTCCTCGGAAAGAAAAGAAGAGTCCCAGAAACGAACCCCCTCAGTTCCACATTTCGTGTATACTCTCGATCAAACAAAGGGCTTTGATCATTAGGCCCGGCAGCCAATCCTCGCGCAACGTTTGACCTTTTAACTCTCTGACCGGCCCTGTGAAGGGCTCCGCATGGCCGTTAGGGCGCAGACCGGTTACGCGATCTACTGTCCTTAATCGGGTGAGGAGGAGCGATGCAAACACTACTGCAAGACCTCCGTTATGGCGCGCGGATGTTGCTGAAGAACCCTGGTCTCACCTTGATCGCCGTGCTCGCCACGGCGCTGGGCATTAGCGCCAACACGACGATCTTCAGTAGCGCGGATGCGACGCTGCTGCGCCCCCTTTCGTTCCCGAATCAGGAACGGTTAACGATGCTCTTCGAACGCAATCCGGAGGCGGGCATCACGCGCGGTTCGGTGTCGCCGGGCAATGTGATCGAATGGCGTGCGCAGGCGCAGACGCTGCAGGAAGTCATCGTCATGCGCAACCGCGACTACACCCTGACGGGCGAGGGACCGCCCGAGCGTGACACCGTCTACACGGTCTCGGCGGCCTTCTTCGACGCGCTCGGCGTACGGCCGCAACTGGGCCGCACGTTTCAGCGCGGCGAAGACGAGGCGGGACACGCGCAGGTCGTCGTGCTCAGGCACGCCTTCTGGCAAACGCATTTCGGCGGCGATCCGCAGGTCGTCGGCAAGCAGCTCCTGCTCGACGACAAACCGTTCGAGGTCATCGGCGTGATGCCCAAAGATTTCGAGTTCCCCTACGGCGGCGGCGAGATGTGGGCGCCGTTCGTCTTCGAGCCGCGGATGAAGCAGGATCACGCCACCCATTACCTGCGCGTGCTGGCGCTGCTCAAACCGGGCGCGACCGTGGCTGAGGCCGATGCCGAGCTGCGCCATATCTCCCAACGCATCCAGCGGGAGTTTCCCGATCAGGAGGCCGGGCACAGCGCCTACGCCGTGGCGCTGAATGACGAGTACACGCGCGTCGCGAAGATCTATGTGCCGATGCTGATCGGTTCGGCGCTTTTCGTCCTCCTTATCGCCTGTTCCAACGTCGCCAACCTATTGCTGGCGCGCGCGGCCACCCGGCGAAAGGAGATGGCGGTGCGGCTGGCGTTGGGCGCGACGCGCTGGCGGCTGATGCGTCAATTGCTGACCGAAAGCGTGTTGTTAGCGCTTCTGGGCGGTGTCCTCGGTTGCCTCCTGGCGGGTTGGGGCATCCAAGCGATCTCCAGGGGCATTCCCGCCGGCGTGTCGAAATATATTCCGGGTTGGAGCCGGTTGGGGTTGAGTTACACGGTGCTCGCTTTTACCGCCTCACTTTCGGTTTTGACCGGCGTCCTGTTCGGCCTGGCGCCGGCGTGGCAGGCGACGAAGACCAACCTCAACCAGACGCTGAAAGAGGGGGGCGGTCGAGGCGCGCCGGGCGCAGGCGGGCGCGGCCTGATGCGCCATGCGCTGGTAGTGGCCGAAATTGCTTTGTCGCTGGTCTTGCTGATCGGCGCGGGCCTGTTCGTCCGCAGCTTCATCCAGATTCTGCGCGCCGATTTAGGCATCAAACCGGACCACGTCGTCACCATGAGTCTGGAGTTGCCGCGCGACAAGTATCCTGCGGAGCAACAGCGCCGCAATTTCTACCAACAACTGTTGCGGCGCGTCGAAGCCTTGCCCGGCGTGACCCAGGCGGGCGCCGTCGATCTGCTGCCGATGAGCGGCAGGTACAACAGCAGCAAGTTTCAGATCGTCGGCCAGCCCGCCTTCGAGAAGGGCAAAGAGCCGTACATCGAGACCCGCATCGCGACGCCGGGATATTTCGCCGCCATCGGCACCAAGTTGCGCAAGGGCCGGCTGTTCAACGCACAGGACGATGCGCAAGCGCCGCGGGTCGTGTTGGTGAACGAGGCCTTCGCGGCGCGTTATCTGAAAGACTCAGAGGCGGTCGGCCGGCGGCTGAAGTTCGGCGGCGCGCAAGGTGACGCTTCGTTCGAGATCGCCGGCGTGGTCGCCAACGTGATGAACGACGAGTTGGATGACCTGATGGCACCGGGCGTCTATTTGCCGTTTGCGCAGCAGCCTTCGCCCCACGTGGAGCTGGTCATTCGCGCGCCGGGTGCTCACACGCAGATCGTGCCCGCCGTGCGCAGCGAACTGGCGGCGCTCGATCCGCGCCTGCCGCTGTCGGAGGTCAAGACGATGGAGCAGGTCGTCTACGAACGCCGCTCGCCGAAAGAGATGATGATGTGGCTGCTGGTCATCTTCGGGCTCATGGCCTTGTTGATGGCCGCGGTCGGGACGTATGCGGTGATGGCTTACGGGGTCGCGCAGCGCACGCACGAGATCGGAGTGCGCCTGGCGCTCGGCGCGCAATCCGTAGATATATTCAGACTGATTCTCGGACGGGGGTTGAAGCTCATGCTGATCGGCTTAGGGATCGGCCTGGCCGGGGCCTACGGCTTAACTCGCGTGATGGTGAGCTTGTTGTACGGTGTGAGCGCGACCGACCCGCTGACGTTTCTGGTCGTCGTCCTGATACTGGCCGTCGTCGCACTACTGGCCTGTTATATCCCTGCGCGGCGGGCGACGAGGGTGGATCCGATGGTCGCCCTCAGAACCGAATGAAACCATCCGGTTACTGATCCCTCAGTTTGTCGATCCCGTTTTTACTTTCCGCCTCGGCACTGACGGCGTAATGTAATTTGGTCACGGTACTTAATCGTTTATGTTATTGTCTGTTGCAGGCCCATGCGCCGTAGCAACTCTTTGAACCTCGCGTCCGCGCGTAGGGAATCGAAATTGGGGTCCACTCTCAGGAAAGCCAGGTAGGCGTGACGTTCCTGATAAGCCTTTTCAAGCCACGCGAATGTCTGGTCCGGCTCGCCCAGATATAGGTGTATCACCGCGTTGTAAGTTGACGGGACATACTTTTGTCCCCTGAGTTCGTTCAGCTCATGGAGTATCCGGAGGGCCTCGTCCCGCTTCCCCATGTGGGCGTAGACGCAGGCCAGTCCTGTCAGGACGTGCAGGCCGCCCCCAAGCTCGACGGCCCGTTGATAGGCCGCCAGCGCATCCTCCAGCATCCCCTTTTGATGATAGGCCCCTCCGATCAGCCAGTACGCTCCAAAAAAGCTCGGTTCAATGTCGAGCAATTTCAGGCCCTGCTCAATGGCCTGGTCATAGAGGCGGGCAAAGTAGAACAAGACCCAACCGAGATTCAAGTTCGTGAAGAGCGAGAGCGGATCAATCTCGCTGACCCTCGTGCCTTCCGCCTGAGCCTCACCGGCGCGCTCCATTAAGCGTAAGTAGGCGGCGTACGCAATATGGGCATCCGTCGAGTTTAGGTTGAGCTTGATCGCCCGCTTGAATTCTCGCTCGGCGCCGCCCCAGTCCCACTCGTACCACAGCTTGATCCTTCCCAACGAGGTGTGGGCTTCGGCGAGCGCATCATCTATCTCCAGAGCCCTGGTCGTCGCCGCCCTCATTTTCGGCATCGACTGCTCGGGGGAAAGGTAACCGAACCACCACAGAAAGAAGTAGGAATCGGCGAGCGACGCGTAGGCCAGCGCATAGCCGGGGTCTGCCGCGATAGCCTGCTGGAAGTATTCAATGCCCCTTTTGAACCCTTCCCCCGAATACTTGTTCCAGAAGTAGCGGCCTTTGAGAAAAAACTGGTAAGCCTCGGTGCTTTCAGTATAGCGTTTGGCTAACCTCTTCTTCTCCCCGGCGGACAACCTTAACCGTAAGTGCTCGGAAATCTCCCTGGTGATCTCCTCCTCGACGGCGAAGATGTCCGTGAGCGTTCGGTTGTATTGCTCACCCCACAGGTGTGATCCATCCTCGCAATCGATCAGCTCCATCTTAATGATCAGGCGGTCATCCCGATGAAGCACTCTCCCCATGACCACTGCATGGATATTGAGCTTGCGCCCGACCTCCTGTGGGTCTGCTTCCTGACCCTTGTAGCGGAAGACGGTGGCCCGGGCCATCACCCGTAATTTCGGCAGTTGTGATAGGTTGTTGATGAGACTTTCAGTAATGCCGTCCGAGAGGTACTCCGCGTCGGCGTCGCCCCCGGCGTTAGCGAGTGGCAAAACGGCGAGAGACTTTATCACCTTCCGTGACCGCCTGCGGCGCGAGAGGGAGGCGGCGCGGCCGGAATCCGAAGGGGAATTTGCCGGCTCGCGCGCGATTTCGGTAATCGCCTGTGGGTCACTAATGGCCCTTGCCTCTTCGGTACCCGCGCCGGCAAGGCTGTGACGTTCTGTTTCCGCTTCAAAATCCAACCGTTGTTTGAGGCTTTTCAGGTCGGCGAGCATGTCCTGGGCCGTTTGATACCGCTTCACTCTATCCTTAGCCAGCGCCTTGCCGACTATCCATTCTAACTCGGGGGGGATTTTAGAAGAGTACTTCGCGAGCGGCGCCGGCTCCCGGTCCAGTATTGAAACGATGACGTGACTGTCCGTCGAACCCTCGAACGGTAACCTTCTGGTAATCATCTGATAAAGCACGACCCCTAAGCTAAAGATGTCGGTGCGAGCGTCCACCTCGAGACCTCGCGCCTGCTCGGGCGACATGTAAGGCACTGTGCCCATGACGGTCCCGGGATCGGTTTGAACCCTGACCTGTGTGGTGATGGCCGAATCAGCGGTCGAAGCCCCAGGTTTCTCGGTCAGCTTGGCGAGGCCGAAGTCAAGGATCTTAATGTAACCGTCATTTCGTATCATGATATTTCCCGGCTTGATATCACGATGCACGACCCCCGCCTGGTGCGCTGACGTCAGACCGGAAGCGGTTTGCCCGGCGATGTCGAGTATTTCGCCCAGCTTCAGCCCCTTCATCGACATCTTCTGCCGCAGCGTCAAACCATCGATGTATTCCATCGCGATGAAGTGGACGGCCCCCGCTTCCCCGATCTCATAGATATGCGCAATGTTTGGATGATTGAGGGCCGCGGCCGCTCTCGCTTCTTGAATGAAGCGGCGCATCCGCTCCTGATGAGAGGCGACCTCGGCGGGCAGAATTTTCAAAGCCACGACGCGGTCGAGTGTGGTATCCCTGGCGCAGTAAACTTCGCCCATCCCGCCCGCGCCAATCTGCGAGCGGATCTCATAGCGGCCGAGACGTGTGCCAGCAGCGATGGTCATAGCTCTTGTTGCAGACAAGGAGGCGCTGCGACAAAAGTTAACTCTATTACATGACGGGTTAAAGTCAAGAAATCCATGGTCGCGGTCAGGCTTTTAGCGCAGGAGATTCGGGTAGACGGCCAGTTTCTAACTGACCCTCTGAGCTGTTAATTCTGTCCAGAAGCGATCATCAGAATCGCCATACCGGGACGAATTCCCTTACTGGATTAATGGAAAGGCTATGTACGAAGCGTATAGACGCGGGTTTTAAGACCGTGTTACAATGTTTAATCCCCAGAGTCTGTTCAGAAGGCTCGGATGTCCCCACTTACCTCGCGCGGCCTGCCCAGAGTATGTTGAAGGATTTCTCCCTATGAATCCGATGCAACGGCGCGTCCTCTGTGTAGAATCTCATGCTGACACCTGCTCAATGCTCAGCGCGCTGCTTGGGCGCATAGGCTACCAGACAGTAGCGGCGGCGGCGGTCGCTGATGCTTTGAAAAAAGCTCACAGCGAGCGATTTGATTTGTACCTGGTTGATGATTGGTACGAAGACGGGACCAGCCTTGAATTGTGCCGCGAGCTTCGTAAGCTTGATGCTCATACTCCGATACTCTTTTACTCGACCGCGGCCCGCGAATCAGACCGACAGCAAGCGATCGAAGCGGGCGCGCAGGATTATGTAATTAAGCCCGGAGATATTGGTGAGCTGGCCAAGATTGTACAGCGGCTGGTAGAGAGTACAAAGAGTGTCACCGAGCCAACAGTTGTATGACACGTCCGATAGAGGGTCTACAAGGAGACCGCCACGCCTTCCGTAACCCGAGCGGCGGTCTCAAGTTTCTGATGGTTGCGACAAGCGACCGCCCCCCGCGCCTGCTCTCATTTTTTGCCAAGCTAACCGTCGACAGTGAATAGACTACTACCAGGCGGCAATAGCTTTAAGCTGCTTCGGGCCTGTGCGCCACGTGCAGTGTGAATTGACGGCGCCCGTTGTGGCTCACCTTTTGCTTTTAACCGGGGTTGGCTTGTTCCGAGCAATAAAATCGTACATGCGTGAAGCCTTTCTACGAGCGCACCCGAAACAGCGGAGGCAACAGGTGGGCTCGCAAGGGCAGACCCCACGCGGCGACAAGCCATGAGCAAAAGACCTTCTGAGAGGCTATTGGAGATCACGATTCACTATGAAGCTTTGCCCCATCTGCCGGCGTTGTTACGAGGATACTGACACCGCTTGCTCGAAGGACCATACGGCGCTCGTTACGGCGCGCGCGGGCACGCGCCTGATTGCTGATAAATACCGGCTTGAGCGGCTGCTCAGCCGTAGCAGCAAGAGTTCCGTCTATACGGGTACAGATATCGAGCTGAACCGTCCTGTCGTCATCGAGCTTCTGCTGACGAATGTACTGGCCGATCCGGATGGGATCGAACGTTTTCGCCGCGAGATACGCGCCAGTACCGGCCTCAATCAACAGAATGCCGCCGAGATACACGACTACGGGCCGCTGCCTGACGGCGGAGCCTACATCATCATGAAACGCGTCGAGGCGCAGACGGGACGAGGGCAGATAAACGGTGGACCATCTCTCGCTGATTCGTCGGCCACCCAACAACCGGCCCGGCCGGCTGCAGAGCGCGGTCTTTCGTCGGGCGGGGCGGCGGCCGTCAAGCCTGCGAGAATGGTCACGGAAGCAACACAAGAAGTGCCGCGCCAGGTGCTCTCACTTTCACCTACGGCGAGCTCTCATCCCGCCCCAGTAAATAATCAGGCCGCCCTCGACCCGGACGAGATCACGCAGCAATTCCCACGCCCGGTCCTGCCCCCGCCGGCAGCATCCTCGCGCCAAGATACTGTACACCTGTCCGAACCCCGCCCACCGATCTTAGTAGACATTCCAAGCGGGGCACGGGCACGCGCAAATCGTCGCCCGCTCGTCTACGCCGGCCTCGCCGCCGCGCTCGCTCTCGGCGTCGCACTGGTGTGGCTTGCCTTCAGGCCTGCGCCGGTTAGCCCATCCGGTTCACCCGCCGCTTCTCCAGTCCAGCCGCCGGTAAAGAGTGCTCCCGCGGCAAACACCACCGCGGCCGGACAGGTCTCACCCGCCGCCACGGTGGCCGATAATTCGCCGGTCATGAGAAGAGGCAGAAGCGTCGCGTCTGCCGCGTACCGCGCCGGCCAATCAACCGACCCGCATGTGACCTCACGGGGCGCCCTTAACGAGTGGGTAGACGCAATCACTTCGCGCGACATCGATAAGCAGATGGCCTTCTACGCTCCGACGGTTGACACTTTCTACCTCCAGCGTCATGTCGCGCAGGCGGATGTGCGCGCCGAAAAAGACCGCCTCTTTGGGCAAGCGAAGGCGATTGACGTGCGCCTCATGGATGAGCCACAAATCACCTTCAGCAACGCCGGACGCATCGCCACCATGCGCGTCCGTCTCAGCTACGTCATTGAAGGCGCGGAGCAGACTCGCCGCGGAGAGGTCATACGGGAGCTCCGTTGGATGAACACCGATGAAGGCTGGAAGATCGTCGGCGAGCGTGATGTGCGGGTGATACGCTGAGCAATCTGCGCAGAGCACTGGCAGCGACGGCGGCCGCTTTAGTGCATCCTTCCAATTCTGCCTCCTCGCCGCTCAAAAATAGTAAAGCAGTAACCGGTCGCCTCATAAGGCGGAAGGATGCAAACTCCATTTAGCCATCGTTCCCGTGCATCCTTTTTTCGCCTTGTAAACCGGAAGTGCGGTGGCTCAATTAATCGCAAGGGTGGCCTCTATTTAAATGGTAACATGTTAACCATCCCCTGAGTTATACTGGAAGCGCAAGGATCCTGATCTCTTAAAACCCGGCATCTCCTTATCGGAAGGGGGCTTTTACACATGCACTCACTTGCACGCGCCGTCCTCTTTACCGTAATGCTATCCGGTCAATTAATCGCGGCACAGGCCCAGTCGCCGGTCAGGGGGCCGGCAGGATCGATCAGTGGCCGCGTGACCATCAAGGGGACGGCCGCGCCCGGCGTTACAGTCGTCCTTCTACCCCCAGATTTCCTACCGCAGCAGAAGCCCGTGGCGCGGGCGACCACTGACGAAGAGGGGCGCTTCCGTCTAACCGGCGTGGCCGCCGGGCGCTATAACGTGATGCCCGTCACGCCCGTATTCGTGGTGCCGAGTGAAGGGGATATGGGAATGCCAGGCAAGTCGGTCACGATTGCCGAGGGCGAAGTCGTGGAAAATATCGATTTCACGCTGACGCGCGGCGGAGTAATCACCGGACGCATCACGGACGCGGATGGGCGCCCCGTCATCGGCGAGCACGTACAACTAGCTTACGCAGGCGATAACGGCATGAGGCGGGTGGGCTTTTTTAATCCTTTTATGTATGAGACAGACGATCGCGGAGTGTACCGGATTTACGGCGTCGCGGCCGGCCGCTATACGGTCAGCCTCGGGTTTGATAAAAATAGCCGCTTCATAGATCCCCGGAGTCGCCCTTACCCGCGTACTTTTTACCCCGGGGTAAAAGAAGAGTCGGCGGCAACCGTCATTGAGGTGACAGAGGGCAGCGAAGCGACGAACGTCGACATTGCTCTCGGCCGGCCTTCGGAGGCTTTCCGGGCAACCGGTCGCATCGTTGATGCGGAGAGCGGTAAGCCGGTGCCAAACATCTCTTACGACTACAGCCCGATGTTCAGCGATGCTGGTCCTGCAGGCATAATGGGCGGCGGCGGTGCGCGCTCGGATGCGCAGGGCAACTTTCAGCTCGAAGGGCTCACGCCGGGCCGCTACGCAGCCTTCACAACGCCTTTTGGAAATGAGAACGATTACTACAGTGAGCCGGCTGTTTTTGAAGTGACGAGCGGAGATGTTAACGGGCTCGAGATCAAGGTTCATCACGGCTCGACTATCAGCGGTGTCATTACGGTTGACGGAACAGACGAACGGACCGTTCTTGCGCGCCTGCCGCAACTGCAGCTCGGCGCCCATGTGGAAACCAGGGGAACAATTATTCCCAATTTCGTCACCCCATCCAGGATCGGAGCCGATGGCAGCTTTCACATCTCCGGCATTCGCCCCGGCAAGGCGAGGATATCTCTCTCCGGCTATCCACCTCTGAAGGGTTTTTCGATCCTGCGCATTGAGCGCGACGGGGTGGAACAGCGCGACGGAATCGAGGTCGCGCAGGGGGAGCAGGTCTCCGGCGTGCATGTCATTCTCGGTTATGGAACGGGCGTCATACGCGGGCAGGTCAAGGTTGAGAACGGCGCGCTGCCCGAAGGCGTGCGGATGTCGGTGTATGCTAAACCATTAAGCGCGGAGATGTACCGTGCGAAACCTGCCGAGATTGATGCGCGCGGGAGATTCCTTATCGAGGGGCTCACCGCAGGCCAGTACGAGCTGACATTAAGCACTTACGATACTCGACCCGGAGCGAATATCCGCGTGCCACCGGTCAAGCAAACCGTAAACGTGATGAGCGCGGGCGAGTCGGAAGTGACCCTCGTCCTCGATCTGAGCGCGGGCGAAAAGAAGGGGGCGCAATAATGAGTCCGCTCCAATTCTCATCAGGTCGGATATCTTCAGTCTCACTTCGCGTATCGTATACCTTCCTCTTCCTGACCTTTCTCACTCCGGCCGGCGCGGGGGCGGTGTGTGCGCAGCAGCCGGGCTCGTTGCCCGTGAAGGAACAGCAGGTCACAACAGGCGGTGCAGGCCCACGGCCGCCGGAAATCCGCACCGCCTCGTCGCCCGTCGGATCAATCACGGGGCGCGTCACCGGTGAAGACGGACGACCGCTCGCCGGCGCAACGGTCGCCTTGTTCGGTGTAGGCAACAGCGCGTTGCAACGCTCGACGAGCACGGACAGCGACGGCCGTTTTCAAATCTCCGGTCTCGCACCGGCCGCGTACCTCCTTCAAGCTGTGCTGCCGGGCTACGTTGCTCCGCCCGACGCCAGCTTTTGGGCTGATGAGCCGCGCTACTACCGGGCCGGCGATTCCGTGGATATTACGATGGTGAAGGGCGGCGTGATCACCGGCACGGTTATTAACGCGAACGGCGAACCGGTCACGGCTGCCCCCGTCCGCGCCGTCCGCGTGCACGGCGACAATAGAAATCAGTTACGCTCCTTCTACCTCCGTGAGCGGGCGACGGACGACCGCGGCGTCTACCGGCTCTACGGCCTCGATCCGGGCCAGTATCTGGTCAGCGCCGGCGGAAGCCGCCAATACAATTCCCTCTTCAACCCGTACGACCTGGATGCTCCGACTTATTACCCGTCCGCCACGCGAGACACCGCGGCCGAGGTGACCGTCCACAGCGGCGAAGAGGCCGGCGGTGTGGACATCCGTTACGGCGGCGAGCGAGGTCACGCGATCAGCGGCAGGGTTTCCGGCTCGATCGAATCAGCCTCGCCCTCCGCCGGCATCTCGGTGACGCTTACCCATGCTGCCAGCGGCTCGCTCGAAGCCATGACCTACTCGAACGGGCGCGACGGCGGCTTCCCGTTCGCGCTTGACGGCGTCGCCGACGGCGAATACATCCTCTCCGCGTACCGTTGGGCGGCCCCCGGCAAAGATGCGGAAGCGGCCTATTCCTCTCGCCGCATCGCCGTCAAGGGCTCGGATATAACGGGCCTGGAGCTCAAGCTCACCCCACTCGGCTCCATCGCCGGCCGCGTGATCCTCGAAGCGACGCACAAGCCCGGTTGTGCGGATCAGAGCAAACCTTCGCTTGAAGAAGTTGTTATCGTCCCGCGGCGTACCAGGAAGGAGACCGGCGCACAGCAGCCGGCGCTACCTTTTATTTTTGGTTCCAGTGGCACCCCGAACAATAAAGGCGAGTTCACGCTCCGCTACCTGACACCCGGGAGTTACCGTCTGGAGCCGCGCCTGCCCGGTGACGCCTGGTACGTGCGTGCCGTCACTATTCCCCGGCAGGCGGCCGGCGCGCCGGCAGGATCTGCCAATGCGGGAAGGTCGTCGAGTGTGGCCCAGGGCACTGTCGCGCTTAAAGCCGGTGAGACCTTCACCGGAGTGAATATCTCGCTTGGGCAAGGCGCGGCCGGAGTCCGCGGTCGAGTTATGGCTTCGGAGGAAGGCGCGGCCCTCCCCGCCCGGTTGCGCATTTATCTTGTGCCGGCCGAGCGCGAGCGCATTGATGACACCCTCCGCTACGCGGAAGCTCCAGTAAATAGTGACGGCACATTCGCGCTTGACGGTCTGGCCCCGGGACGCTACCGGTTCATCGCACGCCCCGCCCCTGATAAATCAAGCAGTGATAATCGTCTCCTGTTGCTGGATGCCGATTATCGCGCCAGGCTTCGTCGCGAAGCGGAAGAGGCGAACACGGCCCTGGACCTGCAGGAGTGCCAACACGTCACCGATTACGTGTTGCGTTATGCCCCTCCTGCGGCCCCGAATAAGGCCGTGCCCAAATAGCAAACAGCGAAGCGCCATAGTCGCACAGTTTCACCGGCTACCGATCTCTGTGGGCAGGTCAAATTCACCATTCGATTCAGCTATTGACTCGCCACGTGATTGAGTATATTTTCCGTCACTTCAAAACGTTCATGGACGAGGGGGCGCGATTACCCCGGCTTCCTCGAAAGTTGCTACCCTCAGGCCACCACATGATAGACCTCGCCGGGTGTTATGCGTATGAGCTTCTGCCCTGGGTTGCGGTAATCATCGAGCTTATGTGAACCACCTCGGTTGGTTACTGCCATCCTGTTTCCTGATCACAAAATGGAGATGCTGTAATGTCAAAACCATTCTTCTTTGAGGAGCCGGAGGTCAATCTTGTCGCGACAGAGGAGGAGCCCTTAGGCGTCCCGGAACCGGATACGCCATTCCGCATTGTCCTGCTGGGCGACTGGAGCGGCCGCACCAATCGCGCGCCTTCAGCCTCTGGCCCCGATATTGCCGGCCGCAGTCCGGTGCTGGTGGACCGCGACAACTTCGATCAGGTAATGGCCAAACTCCGAGTTGGGGTCCGTCTGTCGCTGGCGGGCGACGAGAGCCGCGCTCTGGCCATGGGATTTAAGGAGCTGGACGACTTTCATCCGGACCGAATGTATGAGCGGATAGAACTGTTTGAGGCACTGAAGCAGGTGCGTAAGAGGCTCGGCAACTCGGCCACGTTTGCGGCCGCCGCCGATGAAGTGCGCGCCTGGACCGGTAAGAAAGCGGTGCCGCGCGTAGACAGCGGGCGCGAGACGGCGGCGCCGGAGCAGCGCCCCTCTGCTGCGCCCGGGATCAGACCCGGCGGGGGCGGTCTGCTTGAACAGATGCTCGAAGAATCTGAGGGCGGGTGGTCAACCGATGCCGGCCAGCCGCGCGTCTCGGGTGATCTGGATACGCTCTTGCGAACGGTCGTCGGCCCCTTTCTGGTTCCGCGTGACGACCCACAACAGGCAGAGCAGGTGGCGGCTGTTGATGAGGCCACCGCCAGGCTGATGCGGGCGATTTTGCACCACCCTGATTTTCAGGCCGTCGAAGCGGCGTGGCGCGGCCTCTATTTTCTCGTCTCGAGGCTGGAGACAGGCACTAAACTCAAGCTCTATATACTTGACGTTTCAAAAGCGGAACTGGCCGCCGACCTCCACCCGTCAAATGATCTAAAGGCAACGGGAATTTACAGGCTTCTTGTGGAACGCACGGTCGATACGCTCGGCGCCGAGCCGTGGGCGGTTCTGGCGGGAAACTACACCTTTGACCGGACGCCCGCGGACGTCGAGTTATTAAGCCGCATGGTGAGGATTGCTCAGAGGGCCGGCAGCCCCTTTATTGCTGCCGCCAGCCCTCACGTGCTCGGCTGCGAATCTCTGGCAGAACAGCCGGACCCCGACGACTGGCAAGTTACAGCGCGGGAAGATAGCCAGGCCTGGGAGTCATTGCGACAAAGACCCGAAGCGTCTTACCTCGGCCTCGCTCTCCCCCGGTTCTTACTTCGACTCCCGTACGGAAAGGAGACTGAGCCGGTTGAGCATTTCGACTTTGAAGAGATGGCTGAGCAGGCCGGCCACGAGGGTTATCTGTGGGGCAACCCCTCTTTGGCCTGCGTTTATCTCCTGGGCATGGCCTTTAGCGAGTATGAATGGGACTTGCGTCCCGGCGTTATTCAGGATATTGAAGACTTACCGCTCCACGTCTACGAAGAAGAGGGCGAATCCCGGATCAAGCCTTGTGCGGAGGCGTTGCTCACAATAAGAGCTGCCGAGACCATCCTGGAGAAAGGGATCATGCCGCTACTCTCATTCCAGGGAAGCGACCGCATCCGCCTCGCCAGGTTCGAGTCGCTGGCCGACCCTCCCACGCCCCTTTCCGGACGATGGGGCTGACCCGACAGTACCCCGCGGGCCGCAAGCTGTCTGGTTGATAGGCTCACACCCTGATCTTGCGGCTCGCATACTGATTTTACACGGTCACTCTACCAGCAAAGCCAGCCGCGCCACCTCGGCCAGCTTCTTTTCCAATTTGTCCGGCAGGTTTCCCCCCTCTTCCCGTCTATCGCCGCCGCGATCGCCGTCTCCGTGCGTCATCGCTTCGCCCCACCCCGATAGCATACCCAGGTTATTCAGCAGAGCTTCGCGATCGTTAGTCCCGTCCAGGAGCAGCAGCAGGCGGCGTCCCAACTCGTCATCAATCTGGAGGCTTGTATGGCGTAGGGTTGTGACAGCCATCTTATTCCGGATTTGCCAGCGTGCCAGCGCGCTGGCCACCGGCCGCTCGCTCGCTTCGGACACCAGCCGGGGGCGGTGAACATGTAGCTCCACTAAATTTGCCGCATAAGTCCTTAATAGAATTTCGCCGAGTCCAAGGGCGTCTTGATCAACGCTGTCATCGTCTTCGTCCGGTCTCTTACCCAGGCGGGATCGGGTACGTGCCAGTAATTCATTGAAGTGTAGGGACTCGGGCCAGGTCTCGCTTAACTGCCTGATCGCGGCCTTGGCCAGCGGGTGACCGGTTTTCATCTCCCCCCCGTGCGGGCCCCTGAATTCTTCCACCGCCCCAGGCTCAAGGTTCGGCTCTGGCGACAGAGGTTGGGCGGGCGATGCGGCGTAGAAAGCCGTCATATCTCCCGGTCTTAAGCCGCGGTCGAGCGTGACATCCTGGTGGCACAGGAGGGTCTGACGAAACTTTCGGCATTTGAGGAGGTCCCGGTATTGCTCTTTAGCCACAATGTCGTCTTCCGCCAGGCGACGCAGCACATCGGTGGTCTGAGGCGACAAAAAACTGTCCAGCATCTCCTGGAAAACTGCCTCAGACAGGAACTGCAAGCCGTGTTGTGCGGCGTGCTCGATAAACTTGTAAAAATAGATCGGCGAATTCACCTCGCCTAGGTCGTCGTGGTACAGGCTACTGTCCCGATATTTTGTGATCCGTTCAAGCTCCTTTTCGAGAATCGCCCGGTAAAGGTCGGCCTCCGGGGCAGATTCCGCCAGATACGTGATGATGGCGCGTGCCTCATGGATCCGTTCCTCGGGCTCGGAATACTTTCGGGTATGAAAGAGCATCATCTCGCGAACCATGTCGCGGAGGTGCCCGCCGGGGTAGGTGTTGTAGCTTATGTAAGCGATACCCTGGGGCGCCAGGTTCTCCTTGCAAATGGTCATGAGCTTATCCCGCACATCGGGTGGCACCCAGGAGTAGAACCCGTGAGCGATAATATAATCAAACTGCCCGTAGTCCGAATTAAGAGCCTGGATGCCCAGTGGGCGCAGCGTGATGTTCCTGAGCCCCAGGGCCTCCACCATGGCCTGGCCTTTAGCGATCGGGCGCGGGGCCAGGTCAATCCCAACAAATTCACTTTCCGGCAGGCCAAAAGCCATGGGCACCAGATTACCCCCGTCGCCGCACCCCAGTTCCAGCACCCGACAACGCTCGACGGGCACCGGTTTCAGGCCGAACAATGTCGCCATGGTGGCGAGGCGGTCGGGGTGTGTCTGCGAGAGTGGATAACCCGGATACAAAACCTCGTCGTAGGTGTTTTGAGCTTCGTCAGACATAAGCTACCGTCAGTCGCATTATACTCTAAATCGAAATACGCAAGAGCGGTCGCTTGAGCTTTGATCTTTAGGGCGCCTGCCGATTCCGAGGCGGCTTTACGGCCAACTTAGAGCCTCACCAGCCTTCGAAGGAATGCCGCCTCGTTTGTCAAGATCCGCACGGCCCCGAAGCGGGCGTGCCACGCGCTCAACCTGGGTTGATTAGTAGCGCCGCCGGCGGCGATGAAATAGACGGCGCGCGGCGCGGCCAACCGGCCTGAAAGGTGCCTTCAGCATGCGCCTGAACCGCCCGCGTCGCCAGCCATAACGCTGCCTGGGAGCGCGCGTAACAGCTGTGTTGGTACTGCCGGCGGAAGGACCGGGCCTATTTGCATTCTGACTGAGGGCGAGGCTGGTCAAGATCAAAACAGAAACGAGCGTCAGGACAAGACTTATTTTCATTCTCACACCAGTATTTCCCCCTCCGCCCTAGCATCCACGTCAAATACCATATTGTCCATAGCTGATCCTGATTCGCGATCTCATTCTCCTTCATGTCACCTGCGGCGAATGCTTATCCATCACAGACTTGACCGGCAATTTGCCGGTCATCAAAGCCGGCGGGAAGGCCCTCGTGTAAGAATCTATTGCGGCGATTGACTTGCTCGCCAGCAACCAATATTCTTTTATTCAGGTACAGTGTCCTGAACCCTTGCTGCCAGTGCGAGACCCTGTATGGTGCCCCCGCAACAGAGTGACGTAACACAGCTATTAGTAGCATTAAACAACGGCGACAAAGAGGCGCTCGATAAGCTTCTGCCGCTCGTTTATAGCGAACTGCGCCGGCTGGCCGATCACTACCTGCGCCGCGAGCGCTCCGACCATACTCTACAGGCGACGGCCCTGGTTCACGAAGCCTACCTCAGGCTGGTTGACCAAAATGTATCCTGGCAGAATCGCGCCCACTTCTTTGGGGTGGCCGCGGAAATGATGCGGCGCATCCTTGTCGACCACGCGCGGAGTCATCAGGCGGCCAAGCGCGGGAGCGGCGGCGTCAAGCTATCTCTTGACGAGGCGATCAATTTATCGGACGAGCGCGCCGCCGACCTCATCGCGCTCGACGAGGCTTTGACGGCGCTCGCGGCCTTCGACCCGCAGAAGAGCCGGATCGTTGAGCTGCGCTTCTTCGGCGGCCTCTCCATCGAAGAAACAGCCAGAGTCCTCGGCATCGGGTCGGCCACCGTGATCCGCCAGTGGCGGACGGCCAAGGCATGGCTGTACAACGAGGTGAGCCGGGGAAGTCAACAGCCATGACGCCGGAACGTTGGAAAAAGGTTGAAGAAGTTTTCGAGTCTGCGCTGGAGCGAACGACCGAAGAGCGCCCGGCTTACCTGGCCGAAGCCTGCTCGGGCGACGAGTCGCTCCGCGGGCAGGTGGAGGCGCTCCTGAGATCCCACGAGCAGGCCGGAAGCTTTATCGAAGCGCCGGCCGTACCCCATCTGCTTCCGACCATCGAAGATGACCCGGCCGCGACGGTGATCGGGCGGCGCATCGGCGCTTACAAGATCGTCCGCGAAATTGGTCGCGGCGGGATGGGCGCGGTCTACCTGGCGGTGCGCGCCGACGACGAATTTCAGAAGCGTGTCGCGATTAAGTTGATCAAACGCGGCATGGATACGGACTTCGTCATCCGACGCTTTCGCCACGAGCGACAGATTCTCGCCAGCCTCGACCACCCCAACGTTGCCAGGCTCCTCGACGGCGGCACCACCGAAGACGGGCTCCCTTACTTCGTGATGGAATTCGTCGAGGGCCGCCCCATAGATAAGTACTGCGACACGCAGAGGCTCTCCATTACCGAACGGCTCAGGCTGTTTCTCAAAGTCTGTTCGGCCGTCCAATATGCCCATCAAAACCTGATCATCCACCGCGACCTCAAGCCGAGCAACATCCTGGTGACGGCCGACGGGACACCGAAACTGCTCGATTTCGGCATCGCCAAACTCCTGAATCCTGAGATCGCTTCGCCGACACTGGACCCCACGACCGCCACGCTCCGCCTGATGACCCCGGAGTACGCCAGTCCGGAGCAGGTGCGCGGCGAGCCCGCCACGACGATCAGCGACGTATACTCGCTGGGCGTGCTGCTCTATGAGCTATTAACAGGCCACCGCCCGTATCGCCTGCTCAGCCGCCTGCCCGAAGAGATCGCTCACGTGATCTGCAAAGAAGAGCCGGAGAAGCCGAGCGTCATCGTCGGCCGGGTCGAGAATATCGGCTTCAACATTGAGGTCACGCCTCAAGCGATAGTCAAGGCGCGCCAGGCAACGCTCGAGAAGCTTCACCGCCAGCTCGCGGGAGACCTCGACAGCATTGTTCTGAAGGCGCTGCGCAAAGAGCCGCAGAACCGCTACAGCTCGGTAGAACAGTTCTCCGATGATATCAGCCGGCACCTGGAAGGCCTCCCGGTTTCGGCCCAACACAGTCTCGCCACGACACTCAAATTAGCCATCGAAACCAGTGACGCGCCGGTCCAGTCAAGAACCATCGCCATCCTCCCGTTCAGAATGCTGCACGTCCAGGAGAAGGGCGATGAATATCTTGGGCCGGGGATGGCCGACGCCCTGATCACTAAGCTCAGCAACATCAGGCGGATCGTCGTCCGCCCGACCAGCTCCGTGCTGAAGTACGCCCACGGCGAGTATGACCCGTTGGCCGCCGGCTACGAGCTGGATGTCGGCTACGTGCTCGACGGGCGTGTGCAGCGGGTAGGCGACCGGGTCCGCGTCACCGTGCAGCTCATCAACATGCGCGACGGCGCGCCGTCCTGGGCCGCCTCCTTCGATGAGAAGTTCACAGACATTCTCAGCTTAGAGGATTCGATCTCCGCCCAGGTCGCTCAGGCGCTGATCCCGAGGCTGAGCGGTGAGGAGCAGGAGATACTGAGTAAGCGCGAAACGGAGAATCCCAAAGCGTATCAGGCATACCTGAAGGGCCGCTATTACTGGAGCGGATACACCGAAGAAGGGCTGGCCAAAGCCATCCTGTCCTTCATGGAGGCGATTGAGGAGGACCCGGACTACGCGCATGCTCACGCCGGGGTGGCCGACTATTACAACTGGCTCGGCGTCTGGGGCATGTTGCCGCCAAGAGAATCCTTCGCCGCAGCCAAGGACGCGGCGGCCAGGGCGCTCGAGCTTGACCCGACGCTCGCCGAAGCTCACACGTCGCTGGCCTTTGCCATGTGGGCCCATGACTGGGATTGGGTCGGCGCGGAGAGAGAATTTAAGCGCGCCATCGAGCTCAATCCGAGCTACGCCGTCGCCCATCACTGGTACTCGTATCTCCACGGCGCAATGGGAAGGCACGCCGAAGCCATCACGGAGATCCAGTGGGCGCAGAAGCTTGACCCGCTCTCGCCGATACTGGGCGCGATCGCCGGCTTCACTTTTTATAACGCGCGGCAGTACGACCGGGGACTCGAAGAGCTGCAGAAGGCGCTCGAGCTGGAGCATGACAACGTCATTACGCTGCAAAGCTTCGGGTGGGTTTACGGCGGGAAGGGGATGTATACGGAAGCCATCTCGGCCTCGCGAAAGGCGGCGGCCGTCTCCCAGCGTAGTCCCCTGGCACTATGGACGCTCGGGTATGTCCTGGCGGCGGGGGGCCAGCACCAGGAGGCGCGTGAAGTGATCGGCGAATTGGAGGAGGCTTCCAAAAAGCTTTACGTCTCGCCTTACTACATAGCGCTGATCTATGCCGGCCTCGGTGAGTGGGACGAGATGTTCGCGTGGCTCGAAAAGGCTTACGAGAATCGAGATTGGTGGCTCCTCTGGCTGCGCGTCGAGCCACGATTCGACCAGGTACGCTCCGACCCGCGATTCCAGGATTTGCTCCGCCGCATCGGCTTTAATGAAGCGCAGGAGGTGGTGAGCGTCGCCGCGGATTCAAAAGAGTACCGGCGGGCGACCGCGAGTGGCTTGGGATGGACATCCTCCGTCGAGCCGGCCTCAGGCGGTAAGGTGGCGGCGGCGGGAGGTAACGGCCGGGCGAGCAAAGAGGCGGCCAGAGAGCTTGCCCTGCCTGCCGGAGAGACCGGGGTAAGGGGCCAAGCGCCGCCCGCCCCGCAGATGCCGGGCGAGATTAAGCCCCTTCAGAGGCTGGCGATCATAGGTCTCGCCGTCATCATTAGCGTCGGCGCCTTCCTGCTATACAGGTTCCTGGGCCAGAACCGGGCGGCACCACCTTTTCAAAATACGAGGATCGCTAAGCTCACCACCACCGGCAACGCGACGAGCGCCGCCATCTCTCCCGACGGCAAATATGTCGTTTATTCGAAAGACGAGGGCGGAAGGCAAACCCTCTTCGTCAGACAGGTGGCGATCGCCGGCGATATCCGCATCGTCCCTCCCGCCGAGGTTAAGTACGGGGGGATAACTTTCTCGCACGACGGCACATACGTTTACTATGTGGCATATGAAAAAAATTTCGGCGCGCAAGGCGGGCTCTACCAGGTGCCCAGCCTCGGCGGCTCTGTGAAAAAGGTGATCGGGGACATCTCCGGTACCGCCGCGCTCTCTCCGGACGGCAAGCGCTTAGCTTTCGTGCGCCGTAATCTGAGCCGGGGAGAGGATGCGTTGATCGTGGCCGGAGAGGACGGCTCCGGGGAAAAAACGGTGGCCTTACGCAAATACCCTGACAAAATCGCCTGGACGACGGGGCCGGCCTGGTCGCCGGACGGCAAGGCCGTCGCCACCGCCTTTGAAAGTACTGACCCCAAAGGCTTCTACATCAATATCATCGAAGTGCGGATAGATGATGGGAGTGTGAAAACTATCTCTGCTCAGAGATGGCAGTACGTCGAACAGGTCGCCTGGCTGTCGGACGGCGGTGGCCTGTTAATCATCGGTCAGGAGCCGGGATCGTCGTTTCAGCAGATCTGGCAGCTGTCCTATCCGGGCGGCGAAGCGCGAAGAATCACCAACGACTTAAGTGATTATATCGACATCAGTTTGACGGGCGATTCGGGCACGCTGGTGACTGTGCAATCGCAAACACTATCCAACGTCTATATCGCCCCGAAAGGCGATCCCAATAACTTGACAAAAACTACCCCCGGAGCAGGCCGGTACTTCGACCTCTCCTTTATGCCTGACGGCAAGATAATTTACGCGTCGGATGCGACGGGCATCGCAGACATCTGGCAGATGGAAGCGGACGGGACCGGCGAAAAACAACTGACGGCGAATGCCGGAAGAAATTATGCCCCGACGGTTTCACCCGACGGCCGGTATATTGTTTTCCACTCCAGCCGCACGGGCAACTGGACCATCTGGAGAATGGATATTGACGGCAGCAACCCCCGACAATTAACCACAGACAACTGGGACAGCAACTGGCCGTACGTTTCGCCCGATAGCCAATGGGTCTATTTTCATCATATCGGCTCCAACGGGCTCTTAAATTTGTGGCGGGTGCCGATTGATGGCGGCACGCCTGTGCAACTGACCGACAGGATGGCGTCGCGCCCGTCCGTTTCGCCCCGCGACGGGCTGATCGCCTGCTGGTACAGTGAGGAAGAGGCGGTCCCGCGCTGGACCATCGCCGTTCTGCCCCCCGAAGGCGGGAAACCGATTAAAACGTTCGAGATCCCGCCCACCGTCTACATCGACACGGAGCTGCGCTGGACTCCGGACGGGCGCGCGATAACATATCTTGACCACCGCGGCGGGCAAGCCAACCTCTGGATGCAACCACTGGACGACGGCCCCCCAAAGCAGTTGACCGACTTCAAAACCGATCTGATATTCTCTTTTGATTGGTCACGCGACGGCCGCCTGGTCTACTCACGCGGCCTCAGGACCAGCGATGTCGTTCTGATAAAAGACGCCAGGTAAGCAAGATTTCTCCTCACTTTAACGAAATCGGCGCCGGGAGAGTTGCCGAAGCCCTTAGCCGGTACCTGCTACAGGACCACACCTTATCAGGCAAGTCGTCGCTCTTGGGCCTGGGAGGAATTAAATAATGGTCTGTTCATGTCCGGTTTTCCCCCGCGTCCCCTCAGATCCCCTATGGTCATTCCTCACCCGCAGCCACACTCAAGGTGAGCCGGACGGTAATTCCGGACAGGAGAGCAATACAGCCTATGCCTAGCTTGTCCTACATTTCTCCGAAGGCGACTGTTAAGGAGAGCCCGATTCAAGGGAGAGGGCTCTTTGCCGTCGATCCGATCGGGAAGGGGGAGATTGTTTGCGTTAAGGGCGGGTATGTTTTCAACCGGCCAACACTCCGCGAAGTAAGCCCGGCGCTCGGCCCTTCTGAAATACAGATTGGCGAGGACCTCTTCATCGGCCCCCTCGACAAAGATGAGAGGGAGGGCAGCATGATCTTCAGCAATCATTCGTGTGACCCGAACATCGGTGTTCAGGGTCAGATCGTCTTTGTCGCAATCAGGGACATCCGGGCCGGCGAAGAACTGACCCACGATTGGGCGACGACCGACGACGACACTTACGAAATGGAATGTCATTGCGGGGCGCAAAATTGCCGCAAGGTTATTACGGGTCAGGACTGGAGAAGGACAGATCTGCAGGAGAGTTACAACGGCTACATGAGCTGGTATTTAGTGGAAAAGATCAAGAGGGCGTCTCAACCGGGCGCCTGAAGCGGTGGGCGGGAAGGGCCCGTCCCGGGCGTTTACGCCGGTGGTCTTCGCCCGTTTATGCATTGATCGTTGAAGTATTCTCCCATCAAGACGTATGCCGGCCAACACCTACAGCTTTGTCGAATCCTGGACGATCCCCGATGCCTCACCCGATGAAGTGTGGCGGGTAATTGCCGATTCGCGATTACTTCCCGAGTGGTGGAAGGGCGTTTATCTGGAATCCCAGCCTCTGGGCGGATGGACCGAGCCGCGTGTCGGCAACAGGTCACGCGTCAAGGCGCGCGGGTTCCTGCCGTATAAATTGGACTTCATTCTGGAAGCGACCGCGTTGGACCCCGGCAAGCTGGTCGAAGTAAAGACGAGCGGCGACTTCATCGGCATCTGGAGAGCGACCCTCTCACCGGCCGAGGCCGGCACGCGGGTGGATATTGACTGGCGCGTGATAGTCGAGAAGCCTTTGATCCGCCTTCTTTCACCGCTGCTCAAGCCGCTCTTCGCCTGGAAATCATAACTGGACAACGCCGCGCGGAGAGGCGGGGCTCCGTTCCTATCTGGCCGCGAGCAGACGCGGGGCCGGGGAGAAGCACAGTGGAAAAGCAAATCAGGGTTTTTAATGATCTCGTTTCCCTCCATATCCTCTGTAAGCCTCTGTGCCCTC
>CAYLJO010000026.1:0-43763 GCA_964383905.1 uncultured Blastocatellaceae bacterium | reverse complement strand
CCATTGTCGAACTTAACTCTTTACTCTACAGCTTTTTGAACAGCCTCTAGAGGGCTGCGGTCTCGCCATCCATCGTCGGATGGATCGGCTCCGCATACTCCGCCGGGTACAGTTCGCGCTGCTTACGAAGCGCGGCACAACTTCTCATCAGCCTCGGAAAAGGGTATGGTCTTGATCCAGGTCATAAAAATAATTTTCCTCTGTCAAAATATTGCGGTCAGTCTTGGCGGCGAAAAAGTAGATCGTAGACCGGTAAGCCGAGGGCGACCACGCCGACTCCCAGAAACGCCTGCCTGGGATTATTCCCCCCAAGCAGGACAAGCAACAGTATAACCAGTAGCAAGAATACGGCGAGCGTCACTGGGTAGCCCGGAGTTTGATACTCAAGAGCGCCCGCCCGCCTTCGCAAGACAAAAATAGCAGCCACCGTCAGCGCGATAAAGATGACAACGACAAAGATAAAATAGGAGACGATCTCGTTGAAAGTGCCCACGGCAACGAGCAGTGATGCGAGCGCGGCCTGGAGGGCGACGGCGCGCGCCGGCGTGCCGAACCGAGGATGGATCCAAGCCGCCGCCGGGATGAACAGCCCGCCCCTCGCCATCGCAAAGTAGACGCGCGGGGCCGACATGATGATTCCGGCAAGGCTGCCCAACACCGCAACAACGACGATCGTGGAGAACACCTGCCCGCCGATTCGTCCGAAGAGGGCCTCCCCCGCCTGCGCGGCAAAAGTTTCGCCCGAACTGACACGATCCAGGGGAACAAGATAGATGAAGACGGCGCTGGTCAGAATGTAAACAAGGGTGACGATCATGACCCCGTAAGCTAAGGCTCTCGGCAGCGTGTATGCCGGGCGGCGGACTTCACCGGCCAGCTTGCTGACGTCCCACCACCCCCCGAACGAGAAGAATGCCGCGACGAGGCCTCCGGCTAGAGCCCGGACGAGCGGGTTTGAATGCGCCCGCTGCGCCATGAAGGGCGTAAAGTTGGACCAATCGCCGAGTTGAAAGCCAAAGCTCCACAGCAGGACTAAGAGCAGCAGACCCAGCTTGAGGAGCGCCAGCCAGCGCATCAGCCAGGCGCCGGGCCTGACCCCACGAATGTTAACGATGGCGAGGACGATGATCGCACCGATGGCCACAGCCTTGACCATGACCGGCGAGAGATTGAAGCTATAGCCGGCGTAACCTGCCATGCCTACGGCGAGCGCCGCGGTAATACCTGGGTCCATCACCAGGAAAGCCATCCAGCCGTAGAGGAAAGCCAAGGGAGGGCCGTAGGCCTCTCTCAGATAAACGTACCCGCCACCGGCTTCGGGAAATCTTGCCGCCAGTTCGCCGTAGCAAAGCGCCCCGCACAACGCCATCGCGCCCATCACGAGCCAGATTAGAAGCAGCCACATCGGCGAGCCGAGGGACTTCGCCATCCCCGCCGGGGTGAGAAAAATTCCGACAGCGATGACTTCACCCACCACCAGGGCGGTGGCCGTGCGAAGACCTATCTGTCGTTTGAGCCCGCCCTGCGTGTGCACCGGAATTCCGCGCGCCGCTCGATCTAGAAGGTTATATGCACGGCAAATCACGAACCGGCGGTAGAAGCTGACCGCCCGTCCCCACTCCTATCGGCCTGACGGATAAATGCATAAAGCTCCGCCCACGACCGAGTTGAACTCGCGCCCGACCGCGTTACGTTGTAGTGCAGGAATACGTGAGCCTCCATCAAGCAAAAGAATATCCACCGGGACTCCGGATGAACGTGTTAAGAGAGGGGGCAAGACGCCTCTTGACAGGTAGATCAAAGACATCCTCATTCCGTCTTGATGATCTCCGGCATCCGGCTCATATCAACCTCAACCGGCCTGATCTGGTCGGGGATGAATGATCTGTCCATCAACTCAGACATCGGCGTCTCCTTTTTGAGGAACCCCAGGCTGATGCCCATGTCCATGATCTTCTGCATCTCGGCGTCGGTCGGATTCAGATTGCGATAGGTAACCCTGCCGGGCGGCTGCGTCAGGACGTATTTCAACAATTTCTCATCCTGGCGGAAGTACGGCGAGGCGAGTTTTGCCGCGTCCTCACGGTGCCTCTCCGTCCACTCGCCCGATTCGTTGATGCCCCGCACCAAGTCTTTGACCACCTCCGGCCGATCCCGAATCAAATCCTCATGGACGACCAGGCAGCAGGAGATGTAGTTCGGCCAAATATCTTTGGCATAGTAGAGAACGCGCCCGAAGCCCCCCATCTCGGCCTTCCCGCAGTAGGGCTCCGCGACAATGAAGCCGTCTATCGCCTTCGTTTCCAAGCCTGCTGTCATATCCGGTGGCGCCATGACGACGAATTTTATCTCGTCAGGCCGCACCCCCTGATCCCGCATCATTCTGTTCATAAAGAAGTTCTCATTACTGAAGGGGCTGGGGATGGCGATAGTCTTGCCCCGCAGGCCGCGGAGGTCCTGGGCCGTGTCTTCCTTACGGATTACGAGCTGAGAGCCGTCGCGGTGGCCCAGGCAGGCGATCTTGATCGGCGCGCCCTGCTCACGCATCTTCATGGCAAGCGGCACGGTCAAAAATCCGGCCAGCAGTTTTTTAGCCTTCAGCGCCTCGACGATCGAAGGGAATTCAGAGAAGCGCAGGGCGTCGAAGCGCGTACCTGTTGTGCTGGTCTTAGAGGCGTAATCGGTGACGGGGCAGGTCAGATGACAGGTCACCGGAATGAAGGCGACCGTCAGAGTCTGCCGCTGGCCGCCGCTCGGCGCCTGGTGAAAGACCTCTTCCTCGTGACTGCGCGGTCGGTGCAGGGAACGGTAACGCAAGAAAACGAGCAGCGAAAAAAAGATCATCAGTGCTGCCAGCACCCAAACGGTTTTTGAGCGAAACATCCCTTCTCCTCGTTTCTAATAACTCATGCGCATCGGCGGAGGGGCGGCCGGCAGTGCAAGAATAAGTTGTTCCTTCTCGTAGACGACCATTACCGGCGCGCGGCGGCCGGCCCCTGATTCGAGCGCCCGCTTCGCCACCCTGGCAAGGCGCTGTACGTTGACAACCCGCGAATCGAAGCTCACAACTACCGTGACAGGCTTCAAATCTGACCCGACGCTCACGCCCGAGACGCCGCGCTCCGCATTCAGCGCGTCAACTACGCGCCCCGCGCACGAGCGTCAAAGGAAGCGCGTGGAGCGAATACTCAGGGTGTTCTTATCCTCGCTGGTGATCACCGTCATCTGGTCGCCACGGCTATTGTTTGTTCTCTGTGCCTCGACATGCGTCCGTGCGAGGCTGAGCGCCAACAATAGGGCCAGACCCGCAACAGCAGCCACGCGTTTCTCACCCACTTCTTCTGACCCCCTTCGACGTTCATCTGAATGCGGTTGCCGCGAGCGGCAAGCGCGCGTCTGCGCTACAGGCGCGGCCAGAGATGCCCCCGTGCTCTTCCGAAGGCCGTTTGGCAGTTTGATTCACCAGCCCGAGGCAGCTTGTCCACCGTATCTCCAGGCGTACTCGGCCGCTCACCCTTCGGTCTTGATTCATCTCACCGCCGAGGGAAACGCGTAGACCTTTCCCGCGTCCTGTTCCATCCCCATCTCGGTCAGGATGCGATGTACCGCCTCGACCACTTTCGGGTGAGTTAAGTCACGCGGGCGTGGCAGGCTGATCTGTAACTCGCAGCGGATTTGAGCCGGACGCTCCGAGAGCACCATCACGCGATCGGCGAGCTGCGCCGCCTCTTCAATATCATGTGTCACCAGCACAACCGTGCGCGATCTCTCTTGTAGCATCCGCGCCAACTCGCCCCGCAACCTCAGGCGTGTCAGATAATCCAGGGCCGAGAATGGTTCGTCCAGCAGCAGGATATCCGTATCGCCGATCAGCGCCCGCGCCAACTCCACTCGTTGGCGCATGCCCCCCGAGAGTTGATGCGGGTAGTGTTCCTCAAAACCCTCCAGCCCGATCAGGCGCACCATCTCCTTTAGTTGACGCCGGTGCTCCGCCTCATTCTTCAGGTAGCGCAGCCCCATGGCAATATTCTCGGCCGAGGTCCGCCAGGGGAACAGGCCGTCCTGCTGGTAGACCATGCGCGCCTTTCCGGAACGACTCACCTTTCCGCTTGATGGCTGGTAAAAACCGGACAGCAGGTTGAGCAAGGTTGTCTTGCCGCACCCGGACGGGCCGACAATCGCAACGAATTCGCCGCGCAAGATCTCCAGAGAAAAGCCGTCCAGCACCTTTGTCGGACCAAAGGAGCGAGAGACATTTTCTAAGCGCAACAAGCTATCTTTCATACCCCCACCGGACGCTCGGAATTCTCTTCAGTTGCACCAGCAGCCAATCGATAACCACTCCAATGATCCCGATCACAATCATCCCGACAACGAGGAGGTCCATGCGCAGCCCGTTGCGCGCATCCCAGATGGCAAAACCCAGCCCGTCCCGCCCGGCAATCATCTCAGCGGCGACCACGACAACCCACGCCAGGCCCGCTGTCACACGCAGGGCCGTGATCACATCAGGCGCAATGCTCGGCAGCGTGACCTGCGTCAACAACTCTGTGCCCCGAATATCGTAGTCGCGTGCCACGCGAAAATATACGGTTGGAATACTGGCGACCGCCGCGATTGTCGCCAGCGTGATCGGGAAAACTGAAGCGAGAAAGATAAGGAAAATCGCCGGCAGATCCCCGATGCCGAACCACAGGATGGCAAAAGGGATCCAGGCCAGCGGCGAGAGATTACGAAAAAAGTTTATTGCCGGAAGGAGCGCGCCGCGCGCGTAGCGGTGTTGACCCAGCAGCAGCCCCAGCGGAACGCCGAGTATTACGGCGAGCGCAAAACCGGTCGTCACGCGAAACAAAGAAGCCACCACGTCGCCGAGCAGGCGGCCGCTCTGGATCTCCTCGCCAAATCCTCTGAGGACCGCCAGCGGGGACGGGAACACGGATTCAGGAAACACACGCAAGAGCGAGAGCCCCGTCCAGAAGATGATAGCTATCAGCAGAACGGCCGCGGGAAGGATATGGGTTGCTCCAGAATGTCCGTTCGCTGTTGTCTGATTCGGCGTTTCGGTCATGGGTGATGGCTTAATCATAACATTAATTCCGACGGTCGCGTGTGAGATGCTGTTAACCGCGTCTGCTTACGTGTGGGCCGGTCTGCAGATGATTGAAGCGTGCCTTGGTGGTTGTATTAACATGCCGGCGGACGTAATCTTATGTTATATATACAAGACCGTCCAGAGGTGCGCTAGAACCTTCGGAAAGTAACTAAAGATAGAGCATTGCCTGCTGCTTTTCAAGATTAACGGCGGCATGCTGCCACCCTGACGCAATAAGCTCCCGCGCATGCTTAAACAGAGACCGGTTACCTATCCCGCGATCTTCACCGTTGTTCTTCTAGTGGCACCGCTGGTAGCCACTTTTACAGGGTGTCAAGCCGGGGACGGCCTGCCCGATATATCCTCGAAGGAATATCGCGATACGATCTCGGCATTTTATGTCGGCCTCGCCGCGCTACAGGCCGGCGATGATGTTCGCGCCGAGCAAAGATTGATCCAGGCGACCCAACTGGCGCCCGGCGAGCCCGCCTCCTGGGCCAACCTTGGCGTGCTCTCATTGCGCCAACGAAACCTTGACGCCGCAACTGAGCGGTTGGAGAAAGCGCACTCCCTTGCCCCGGGCAACAGTCAGATCAGCTTCCTGCTCGGACTCCTGGAAAGCGAGAGGGGGCGGTTCGAACAGGCCATCGCCGATTTTCGCAAGGCGGTTGAGTTAGATCCGCAAAACCTGAAGGCCGCCTACCGGCTCGCGGAAGAGATCGGCCGGCAAGCGGGTGAAAAAAGTGAGGCGGAGATCGAGCAGCTCTTGAATAAGATTCTTACCGCCCAGCCTGACAATCTTGCCGCCCGGCTTGAGCTGGCGCGCGTCTACGCCAGACGTAATGATACTGACAAACTCCGCCAAATGGTTGAACGCATTGGCGAGCAGGCGGCTTCCTGGCCGCCCGAGGCGCAGCAACAGCTCGGCGCCCTGCAAACAGCCGTGGCCGGGGCAGACATGCGACAGGCGGCGACGCGTATCACCTTCCTGCGCAACGTGCTTCTGCGCGTCCCTGAATATCGCCGGAGCCTCGACGCGATCAAATCTCCGCCCGGAGAAGAGAGCGAGCCGATCACACGCTTCCTGCGGCTGCCGACTCCCCGCTTCACTCCCGCCGCCCCGGATGAGTCGCTCACCTTCGCCAGCGAGTCTTTGCCTGACACACAGGGAAATAAGTGGGGCTGGGCCGGCGCCATCTCTCTGGACGGTGATGCCCGGCCGGCAACCATCATCGCCAACGGACAGGCGGTGCATCTAACAGGGGGCGCCACGCTTCCCTTTCCCGGCGGGCCATCGTCAACCCCCCCTTTGCCGGACGGGATCCTGGGCGTTGACTTAAACTACGATTTCAAGACTGATCTGGTGATCGCCGGGGCGGGCGGGCTGCGGATCTTCCGGCAGGACAACGCCGGCACGTTCACCGATGTAACCTCGCGCACCACGCTGACTTCTTCTTCGACGAATCTTCCTTACATTGGCGCATGGGCTGCTGATATCGACTCGGACGGCGACCTGGATGTCATCGCCGCGGCGGTTAATGGCCCGCCCATTGTGCTGAGGAACAACGGCGACGGCACTTTCAAAGAGCTGCGACCATTTACGGGAGTCTCGGCCGTTCGCGGCCTTCTCTGGGCCGATCTGGATGGCGACGGCGACCCGGATGCGGCGATGGTCGATGCACAAGGCCGCCTTCATGTGTTCATCAACGAGCGTATCGGCCAGTTTCGCGAGCGCGCCGTCCCGCAAAACCTTGGCAACGTCGTGGCAATCAATGTGGTAGATGACAATAGGGACGGAGCTTTCGATCTGGTTGCGCTTAAGGCGGATGGAACCGTGGACCGTCTCTCGAACAAGGCAGAAGGAAAAGATTGGGATGTGGCGGAGGTCGCTCGTTGGCCGAATGCCCCGAGCGGGCTCACCGCGGACGCAACTCGACTATTTGTGGCGGACCTGGACAACAACGGGAGCCTTGATCTGATCGCCTCCGCTCCGTCGGGCACACAGGTCTTGCTGAGCGATGTCCAGGGCAATTTCAAGCCGCTCAGCGCGCCGGTCAGCGCGCCTATTTTCTCCATTGCTGACACAACAGGCGGCGGGCGGCTCGACCTACTCGGTATCTCACACGACGGGCAACCGGTCCGGCTCGCCAATCACGGCGCAAAGAGCTATCACTGGCAGGTGATCCGCCCGCGCGCCAAACAGGCGGTCGGAGACCAGCGGATCAATTCATTCGGGATCGGCGGCGAGATGGAGATCCGCTCGGGCTTGCTCCTGCAGAAGCAGCCCATCTCGGCACCCGTGCTCCACTTTGGACTGGGGGAGCAGACGGGCGCAGATGTCGTGCGCATCGTCTGGCCGAACGGCTCCGTCCGGGCCGAGTTTGACCTGAAGGCCGATCAAACAATCGTCGCCGAGCAGCGCCTGAAGGGCTCCTGCCCCTTCCTCTTCGCCTATAACGGGAAGGAGATGCGGTTTGTCAAGGACTGCGTCCCGTGGGGCTCGGCTCTCGGCTTGCGCGTCAACGACATGGGGACGATGGACGTACTCCAGACCGAGGAATGGTTCAAGATCGATGGTGATCAACTGGTGCCAAAGGATGGTTATTATGATCTGCGGATCACCGCCGAGCTGTGGGAAACCTACTATTATGATCACCTTGAGTTGATAGTCGTTGACCACCCGGCGGGAACAGATGTTTTCGTCGACGAGCGCTTTGCCATCCCGCCCGTCCCGCTGGCCGTCCGCACCGTCGCCGAGCCACGTCCCTTCCTTCACGCTTGGGATGATCTTGGTCATGACGTCAGCGACATCGTACACGACCGCGACGGCCGCTACCTGGACACTTTCGGGCGCGGCGAATACCAGGGAATCACGCGCGATCACTACGTCGAGGTTGAACTGCCCGAAGACGCGCCAGGCACAGGCCCCCTCTGGCTGATCGGTCATGGCTGGCTCCACCCGACCGACGCATCGATTAATATTGCGATCAGCCAGGGAAAGCATTCGCCGCCTCAGGATTTGAGTCTCGAAGTGCCCGATGGTAGGGGTGGCTGGGTGGTGGCAAAGCGCGGGCTGGGTTTTCCGGCGGGCAGGAATAAGACCGTCCTGATCGACTTGAGTAACGTGTTCAAGCCGGGTGCGCCGCGCCGGCTGCGGCTGAGGACTAACATGGAGGTCTACTGGGATGCGCTCGGCTGGGCCCCGGGCTTGCCTGATATGAAGATCAAAACCGAACGGCTCAGCCCGACGGCGGCGGACCTTCATTATCGTGGCTACTCAGTCATAAACGAGGTGGGTGATTCATCGCCGGAGTTGCCGGACTACAACCTGATCGAGGGCACGACACAGCGCTGGCATGATCTTGAAGGCTACTACACGCGCTTTGGCGATGTCCGCGAACTGCTGGAGAAGGTTGATGATCGTTATGTGATCATGAACTCGGGGGACGAGATGGCGCTCAGATTTCTCGCCCCGCCGCCCCCGCCGGATGGATGGTGCCGCGATTTTGTTCTGGTCGGCGACGGCTGGATCAAGGACGGCGACCATAATTCCATGTACTCAAAGACGGTGCTGCCCTTGCCTCGCCATGACAAGCGCGATTACAATACGCCTCCAGGCCGTCTGGAAGATGATCCCGTATATCTTCGCCACTCGAAGGATTGGCAGGATTACCATACTCGCTACGTGACGCCACGATTTTTTCAAAACACGTTAAGAACTGACTGATGAAATACAGCGCTCCGAGGATACTGCTGATCATCCTCTTCGCCGCCTTGCTTGCTACCCCACTGGTTCTCAAGCGTTTATCCGCGGCAAAAGAATCTGCGAAAGGGAAAATGGAGGCCCGGGCCGCCATCGCCCGTTACGGGTTTCACCTGGAGGAGGCCTCCAAAGCCTCCGGCATCAATTTTACGCACCAGGCGCCAAAGCTCGATCCTAAGCTGGAACATATCATGTCGCAGGTCGCCTCGATGGGCGCCGCCGTCTCAATCGTTGACTTCGACCGGGACGGACTGCCGGATATTTACGTCACCAATAGCGGCGAGGGAAGCAGGAACTGCCTCTTCCGCAATATGGGTGACGGGACATTCAAGGATGTCGCCGCGGAGATGGGCATCGCAGACGTTAACCAGATGGGGACGGGCGTCTCGATGGGCGCCGTCTGGGGCGACTATGATAACGACGGGTATGAAGACCTCTTCCTTTACAAGTGGGGGCGCCCCGAGCTGTTCCATAACGACGGCGGCCACGGCTTTACACGCGTCACCGAGCAGGCCGGACTCCCGCCGTGGGTGAACGCCAATACCGCGATCTGGTTCGATTATGACAGGGACGGGCGTCTGGATCTCTTTCTCGGCGGCTACTATCCGGAAACGGTGGACCTATGGCACTTGACCACCACCAAGATGATGCCCGAGAGCTTTGAGTATGCCAGGAACGGAGGGCGGAAGTACCTGTTTCACAACTTGGGCGACGGCAGATTTGAAGATGTTACGGA
Source organism: uncultured Blastocatellaceae bacterium (assembly GCA_964383905.1). Taxonomy (GTDB): domain Bacteria; phylum Acidobacteriota; class Blastocatellia; order Pyrinomonadales; family Pyrinomonadaceae; genus CAYLJO01. Next base: position 34,172 of record CAYLJO010000026.1, on the reverse strand, counting down.
GAAGCTCGGGATCAACAGTCGCCGGTGGTCGCTGGCGGCCGGGGCCGCCGACCTGCGTGGCACGGGCTATCCCGACCTAGTCATCGCGAATGATTATGGGGTGACGGAGCTTTTCGCCAACGAGAAGGGGCAGGGTTTTCGCGAAGTTGGCGAGCAGGTGGGGATCGGCTTCGCTCCCAAGAGCGGAATGAATGTGGCCTTCGGTGATATACTTAACCAGGACAAGTACTCAATCTATATCTCGAACATCTCTGAAGAGGGTGTGCTGATTCAGGGCAATAATCTCTGGGTGCCGAAAGAGGGCACGTCGGGTGACGGCCTTCAGTACCAGAACCTCGCCCGCGACATGGGCGTGGAGCTCGGCGGGTGGAGCTTTGGGGCGCAGTTTGGCGATCTGAATAATGACGGCACGCAGGATCTTTACCTGGCTAACGGCTACGTCTCGGCGGACCGAAATAAGAACTACTGGTATGACTTCTCCAAGATCGCCGGAGGCAATAGTTCAATCATTGCCGATGCCGCCAACTGGCCGCCGATGGAGGGCCGAAGCCTCTCCGGCTACCAGCAAAAGCGTGTTTGGATCAACGACGGCGCCGGCAGGTTTACCGAGGTGGCCCAGGCCGTGGGTGCGACAGACACCTACGACGGCCGCTCCGTAGCGCTGGTAGATTTATGGAACCGTGGCGTGTTGGACGTTGTTGTGGCAAATCAGAGGGGCCCGCTGCTGGTCTACAAGAATACGGTTGCGCCGGAAAACAGATGGATCGATTTTGAGTTGGAGGGCGTCGCGAGTAACCGGAGCGCGATCGGGGCGCGGGCCGAGCTTTTCTGGAACGGGCAGGCGCAGGCGCAGGAGGTTTCAGGCGGCAGCGGATTCTGCGCCCAGAACCAGCGCCGCCTCCATTTCGGCCTGGGGAAGAATCCGCAAGTGGAAAAAGTTGTGATTCGCTGGCCTTCAGGTAAAATACAGACCATCGAAAGACCGGAGATCGGCAAAGTTAATAAGATAAAGGAGCCCGCATGAATCCGGAGCTTAGCCCCACGATCGGTTCCGCGACCAGCGCCCCGGGCGTGGCGCGGGCGCGAAAATTCCGGCTCGATAACCGTTTCATCGCGCCCATCTTCATCACCTGCATTCTGCTGGGCGGGCAACTCTCGTTCGGCATCCTCGAGAGCTATCCGAAGACGGCGCTGGCGATCATTACCGCCATCACGATGGAGCTTGTTCTCGGTCGCATCTTCACTAACAGGTGGCCGCATCTCGCCAGCGCCTACATCTCCGGCATCAGCGTCGGTATCCTGGTGCGGTCGCCCGCCATCTGGCCCTACGCTTTGTGCAGCATGATCTCGATTACATCGAAGTATGTGCTGCGGGTCAAAGGCCGGCACATCTGGAACCCGTCAAATTTCGGCATTTGCGCGATGCTTTTTCTGGCGCCGTTCACGGTCGCGAGCCTCAGTATTCAATGGGGCAATAATCTGTGGCCGATGCTGGTGATCTGGACGCTCGGCTCCCTGATCATCTACAGATTGAAACGGTTCCACATCAGCCTGACCTACGTCGTCTCATTCATCGCCTTTGCCTTTTTGCGCAGTTGGATTACAGGCCACCCCTGGCAGGCGGAGATCGCCCCGATTACGGGGCCGATGTACCAGCTCTTCGTCTTCTTTATGATCACCGACCCGAAGACAACAGTACATTCAAAGGCGGCCCAGTGCGCGGTCGCGTTCACGGTCGCCTTGGTGGAGACGGTGCTGCGCCTGGCGCAGATCGTCCATGCCCCGTACTACTCGCTCTTCATTGTCGGGCCGACCGCCAATCTGATCGAGATCTGGTTGAGCGGGCGGCGCGTTGAGGCCGCGCCGCTCCTGAAATCCGCCTAGCGCTGACGGGCACATTGTTCCGACACCTATCCGAAAAGTAGAAGCTTGTGTTGCGCGAAAGCAGGGGATCACTGTCCGTCGGGAGCGGCCCTCGGACTTACAAATGGTGATCGGCAGAAGGGTAACTGTTTTCGTGAGGCTTGATAGTATGCAAAGAGTTTTATCAAGATATGGCTTTCTTTTATTAATCCTATTAATCCTGGCCGGCTGTAAGCAAGACCCTGTCAGCCAGCAGCAAGCGGCGGCCAAGACCGATGAGCCCTTGGCGGCCGACCAACAACCCACGCCATCGCCATCGCCGGGTGAAGCCCCCCGGCCGTCCGGCCCGATTACGTTCACCGATATTACGGCGAAGGCCGGAATCCGCTTCAAACACAACAGCGGGGCGTTCGGAAAGAAGTATCTGCCGGAGACCATCGGCTCCGGCTGCGCCTTTCTCGACTACGACAATGACGGCTGGCAGGACATCTTGCTCGTCAATTCGACGAACTGGCCCGAGCATAAAGGCGCCAGGACTTTCCTCGCCCTTTATCACAACAACAAGGACGGCACGTTTACAGACGTCACGAGAGAGGCCGGACTGGCCGTCGAGATGTACGGCATCGGCGTCGCGGTCGCGGACTATGACAACGACGGCTTCGTTGACATTTATATCACCTGCGTCGGGTCTAACCATCTCTTCCATAACCAGGGCAATGGTAAGTTTGTTGATGTAACGGCGAGGGCGGGCGTCGCCAGTCCCGGCTTTTCAACGAGCGCGGTGTGGTTCGATTACGATAATGACGGCAGGCTGGATCTGTTCGTCTGCCACTACGTTGATTGGACTGTCGAGAAAGATCAGTTTTGTACGCTCGACGGCAAGAATAAGTCCTACTGCACCCCGCAGTCCTATAAGGGGCAGAGCTCAACCCTCTATCACAACAGGGGTAACGGCACGTTCGAAGATGTGACCGAGCGCGCCGGTCTGTTTGACCCCACCGGTAAGGCGCTGGGCGTCGCCATGCTGGATTACAATAACGACGGCTGGATGGACCTCTTTGTCGCCAACGATACTGAGCCCAACAAGCTTTACAAGAACAACGGCAACGCCACTTTTACCGACGAAGCGGTGATGGCGGGCGTGGCCTTCAGTGAAAACGGATTGGCCCGCGCCGGAATGGGCGTCGACGCCGCGGACTACGACGGGTCGGGTCGGCCCGGACTGGTCATCGGCAATTTCACAAACGAGAGTATGTCCCTCTACCACAACGACGGCAATGGCCTCTTTACGGATGAGGCCCAAAGCTCCGGCATCGGGAGGAGGTCGATCCAGTCGCTCACATTCGCGACCTTCTTCTTCGACTACGACCTGGATGGGCTGCCCGACATTTTTGCCGCTAACGGCCACGTGTCGGATGACATCAGCGTTGTGCAGCCTAACGTCAAATATGCCCAACCGCCACACCTCTTTCGCAACCTGGGTAAAAAGAGGTTCGCCGAAGTGACCTCGAAACTCGGTCCGGCCCTGCAACGCGCGATCGTCGGGCGTGGCGCGGCTTACGGCGATATAGATAATGACGGTGATCTCGACCTGCTGATCACGACCAACAATGGGCCGGCGCGACTGCTACGAAACGACAACGGTAATCAGAATGATCTACTGCGCATCAAGACCGTTGGCACGAAATCAAACCGTGACGGCATCGGGGCGAAGATCATCGTCCAAGGAGCCAATGGGGCCAAGCAGACGGGGATGGTGAAGACGGGCTCCAGTTATTGCTCGCAGAGCGAGCTACCGGTCACGTTCGGTCTCGGCAAAGCTCAAGAAAGCTACACCGTGAAAGTTGTCTGGCCGAGTCGGCACGTTGATACCATCTCAGATGTTAAACCCAACCAAGCAATCACTATCCAGGAGGGTAAAGGTCTAATCTCAGCTCAACCGATCGTTTTTGCTAAAACAGAACAGCCGACGCCGTCGCCGCAGCAACAATAGAACGGTCTGCTAACCCTCGGAGATTAAACTCGAAGGTTGTCAGGGGCAATCCGGTCAGTGGGAGGCGCTTCAGATTTAACCGGGGTGACGACGGCGAAGATCAGACCCCGGTAGGGCGGGCACGCAGGCGGTCGCCAAACCAATCCGTTGATACAACCAGCGCATAAATAACCAGGACGAGCGTCGCCACGCGGGGATAGAATCCGAGTTGAACGTTATTGTAGATTGCCTGGCCGAGGCCTCCGCCGCCGACGAGACCGAGAATGGTGGAGATGCGCAGGTTCATCTCCCACCGCAGCACCGTATAACTCTGGAGCATCGGGCGCGCCTGCGGCCATATCCCCCATAGCAGAATCTGAAAGGTGCGCGCGCCCGCCGCCCGGAGTGCTTCAAGAGGTCGCGTCGGGACTTCTTCGAGCGTTTCCGCGTACAGTTTGCCCAACACACCGCCCGTGTGAAGGCCAATGGCCAGCGTGCCTGCGAATGGCCCCAGACCTACGGCGAGAATACAGATCATCACCCAGACCAACTCAGGGATCGAGCGTAGCGCGTTAAGGGAAAGACGGGCCGCATAATAGATGAGCGCGCGCATCATTCGGTCGGCCCAAGAATAGTTCCCGGCGGCGTCCGGCTCGACGAATACGAGCGTCGAAGTCGCGGGGATCGCCAACACCGCGCCGAGTGCGATGCCGATGGCCGTTCCCATCACCGAGATCCCGAGCGTTTGAAACAAGGGGACGGCCAGGCTGCGCAAAAATGCCGGATCAAGGTCGGGCGGGAACATCGCGCCGACGAAACGAGTGATCCGTGTGAAGAGCCCCGGCCCGAAGATCGCGCCGTTGGCAAAACCGCTTGCAAAAAAACTCCAGACGATTACCGCCGTGGCGATCAATCCGAATGCGCGGGCCGTCAACCATCCGGCCGCGATGGTCGTGCGGCGGCGCAGAGGTCCTTCAGTCGAGAACGGTAACCGTGTCGGAAGTATTTCACCCGGCGCGCCGGCGCCGCGCAGGCGTCGGCGCGCCTTACGGCTGAGAACGTCGGTGGCGGTGAGAAGCGCAATGAATGCGATGATCAGCGTCAACACCTGGTTGTACTGGAACAGCCGCATCGAGATATTGATCTCGTAGCCGATGCCGCCAGCCCCGACGAAGCCGAGGACAGAAGCGGCGCGCACGCAGCACTCGAATGAGTAGAGGGTGTAGGCCGTGATGCTCGGCGCGGCCTGCGGCCAGATGCCACGCAGGAATACCTGAGCGCGCGTTGCGCCGCTCGCGTGAAGAGCTTCGAGCGGCCGGCTATCCACGTCTTCAAACACGTCTGCGTAGACACGGCCGAGCACACCGCTGTAGCTGACCGCCAGCGCCAGAGTGCCGGCCAGTGAGCCCAGACCGACTGCCACAACAAACAATATCCCCCACATGAGGTCGGGCACCGCGCGCAAAAATCCGAGCACCGACCGCGTCGCGTGGCTCATCCCATACAGGAGGAGCCAGCCCGCGCCTCGTCTTTCACCCGCCAGCAACACCCCCCGCCTATACAACGTCGCCGTCGAGAGGACGCCGAGGGGCAGGCCGATCAGGATCGAAAGCGCAGTGCCCGCCACGGCAATGGCGATTGTTTGACCCATTGCGGCAATTACGGTGCGAAGAAAGGCCGGAGATAAATCAGGGGGGAAGAGCCCGCGCAGGAAGGCCCGGACGGAGGCGAGCGCGGCAGCGTCAAAGATCGCCGAAGGGCGTATTTCGGCAGCGCGCCAGCCCAGCACAAGCGCAGCCACCAGCACGAGTAGCGCACCGGCGCGTTGTGGCGTCAGAAGGTTTATTCCCCGCGGGTCGTGCGAGGCGTTATCGAGCGCAGCGGAGTTCGCACCAGGGATCGACATCACGCCGAGCAGCCTCCTTCATCTTTGCGTCATCTCCGGCGTAGAGTGCGGCCAGATTTTCCCCCGGCAGGTTCGCCGGAGGCGTGTCAAAAGTAACACGGCCGTCGCGCAATCCGACGACGCGAGGAAAGTATGAAAGCGCCAGCTTGACGTCATGAAGGGCGACAATCAATGTGCACTTCTGACCCTCATCGGCGAGCCGCAACAGAAGAGACGTAATCGCCTCTGAGAGCGCCGGGTCGAGCGAGGCGACAGGCTCGTCGGCTAGGATCACGTCCGGATTCTGCATCAGCATGCGCGCGATTGCCAGGCGCTGCTGCTGCCCGCCGGAGAGCTCGTCGGCCCGAGCGCGCCGCTTATCGGCCAGACCGACGAGCTCAAGCGTATGCATCGCTTCCTCTGTTTCATGCCGAGCCGGGCTGATTGTGCTGCGCACCGTATGAAGCAATGACCACCGGCCCAACCGTCCGCAGAGCGTATTATCAAGCACCGAGAGCGACGGCACGAGATGGTGCTGCTGGTATACAGTGCCAATCCGCCGCCGGACGGTGCGCAGCTCTCGACCCGAAAGCACCGCCATGTCGCGCCCGTCGAAGCGCAGCGTGCCGCTCGTCGGTCTGAGCGTGGCGTTAAGAAGACGAAAGAGGGTTGTCTTGCCCGCGCCGGATTTGCCGATCAGTGCGACCTGTTCGCCGGGCCGCACGTCGAGCGAGAGGCCGTCGAGCGAGCGCACCGGACCTTCCCGCGTCAGGTAATGCTTGGTGATTCGGTCGAGCGCGTAAATCATTTCATCAGCCCGGCGTCTTTTGCCGCCTGCCGCAGTTTATTATAATCGCTATCGTTTGCTTTGACATACTTCGAAGCGCTGAGGAGATCAAGAATCTTCTTTTGCTCCGGGTCGCCGGCGTTCAATTGTAACATCGCAGAGCTGAACGACTCCGCCAGCTTCGGGTCGAGTCCTTTACGCCCCGCCCAGACGTAATCTAAAAACGGCGGCGTCGTGTAGAAGACCTTCACCTGCTTGGGATCCAGCTTGTTCTCCTTCGTCATCCTTTCAAATACTGTTTCGTCCAACGCGCCCGCGTCCACCTTCTTGTTAGCCACGGCGAGCGCCGTGGCATCGTGACCCCCGCTGTAAATCACCTTAGATAACATTTCCGGCGTCACCTTGGCCTCGCGCATGAAGTATTCGGGCATCAGGTGGCCGGAGGTCGAGTTCACGTCACCGAAGGCGAAAGTATGGCCCTTCAAATCGGTCAGGCTAGTGATCCCGGAGTCGGGTTGAGTAATGAAGAGGCTGTGGAAATTCCGGTCGCGGTCACGCTGCACAAGGGGTTGAACGCCCGCACGCTGTGATGCCTGGACGTAGGTGAAGCCGCCCAGGTAGGCGATGTCGACCTGATCATTAGCAATCGCCTCGACAACTGCAGCGTAATTGGTCGGCACCGTCAGTTCGACCTTCGCGCCCGTCGCTTTCTCAAGATAGGCGACGAGCGGCTGACTCTCGCGCAAGATTTTGCCGGGGTCGGTCGTGGGTATCATGCTGATGCGTAGTACTGTAGCAGGCTTTGATCCCGGATCAGTTGATGTATTACCGGGTCGGCAGCTAATGACGAACGCTAGACAAAGCGCGGCACTGAGAAGGGGGGATATTCTAATCATCCTGGTGGCCCCGGGTGATAATTTTATAGCGTCACAACCTCACAATAGACAAAAATTCCTTTAGTGACAAGCCAAGCACTCCGGCCATGTTGTGTACAACCGCGCGGTTGTTTATGAATGTTTTACTGCTTTCATCACCGACTTCGCAAAATGTAGAGCACATAACGAGAGCCTCCCAAGGTTGTAAGCTATAATGTCGCTCACATGATCAGCCTGCTATATGATGAAAGGAGAGCAAACCGAGGGCGAGAACGTGATTGAAGTGCGAATTGCCTTGAGCAGGCGGCGACCAAATTATCATTAATGTCTGTTGCGAAGAAGGAAGCAACCGAGATGGAAGCTATTAACTACGACATATTGATCATCGGCGGAGGTCAAGCGGGTGTTCCACTGGCGCATGCCCTTGCTCAAGGGGGCAAGCGTGTCGCCCTCGCGGAGAGGGAGCATCTCGGCGGCTCCTGCGTAAACTTTGGCTGCACGCCCACGAAGGCTGCCATCGCCTCGGCCCGCGTGGCGCATCAAGCGCGACGCGCTGCCGAGTTCGGTCTGAAAATTCCGGTCGTCGAGGCGGACTTTCCGGCGGTCCTTGAGCGTGCTAAGGGCATCCTGACGGAGTCGCGTGATGGCCTTGAGAAGGATCTGAAGAATTCTGCCAATCCGAAGCTGCTGCGCGGCCACGCCCGGCTCGAAGGCCGTGACGGGGAGGCCTTTCGTGTGCGCATTAACGATGCTGTGGTAACGGCCGGGCAAGTTGTGCTCAACACCGGTACTCGCACTTTGGTCCCACCGATTGAGGGCTTGGACGGCGTGGATTTCATCCACGCCGGGAACTGGCTGGAAAAGACCGAGCTGCCGGCGCACCTCGCAATCGTTGGCGGCGGTTACATTGCGCTCGAGATGGGACAGCTTTATCGCCGGATGGGAAGCCGCGTGACGGTGATCGAAGAGACCGGTCAGGTCGCCGGCCATGAAGATAAGGATGTTGCTACGGCGCTGCAAAAGCTGCTCGAATCTGAAGGGATCGAGTTTCGCTTAAACGCCCGCGCCCGTCGCGTGGAAGCGAAAGATGGAGGCGTGACCCTCAGTCTCGGCGGTCAAGGCGACGACGCTGAGATTAGAGCCTCGCACCTGTTTGTCGCGGCGGGGCGCCAGCCGAATACCGATGACTTGGGCCTTGAGACGGTCGGCGTGAAAGTTTCGGATCATGGAATTGTTGAAGCGGACAAGCGGCTCGCCACTAACGTTAAAGGCGTTTGGGTTGCCGGCGATATTCGCGGCGGCCCGATGTTTACGCATACGTCCTGGGACGATCATCGCATCCTGCTCTCGCAAATAACGGGTGACGGCTCGCGCACCACCGACCGCGTGGTGCCGTATGCGATCTTTACCGACCCAGAACTTGGTCGGGTCGGGATGACCGAACGCGAAGCGCAAAAATCCGCCGGCAATATTAAAGTCACGCGGTACGAGATGAAGAAAAACGGCAAGGCGAGGGAGCTTGGCGAGACTGAGGGTTTCATCAAGGTGGTTGTCGATGCGGGAACGAATCGCATCCTCGGGGCGGCCGTACTGGCCGCCGAAGGTGCGGAGCTGGTCCACATGTACGTTGACCTGATGAATACGGGCGCACCTTATACGGTGATCCGTGATGCCATTCATATCCACCCGACCCTGGCGGAGGCGGTTCAAAGCGCCGTCAAGGCTTTCGGTTAGGCCCGACCGCAAGTGGCCGTACTGTCATGTATGAAACAAGAAAGAAGGGTGATCGTCCCTTGGCTTATGTGAAAGCTAGTCCCGGCATAATCCAGTATGCCGACGCGCTGCCGGAAGCCCGCGAGCGCACACTCGAGTTGGTCGCCGACTTGAATGATGAACAGATGATCGGCCCACGCCTGGACATCGTCAACCCGCTCCGCTGGGAGATAGGACACATCGCATGGTTTCAAGAGTACTGGGTCTTAAGGCATCTGGGACAGTCCGCACCAATCCTCATCGACGGTGACGCACTCTACGACTCCGCTCACGTTGATCACGATACGCGATGGGACTTACCACTGCCCTCTAAAGCGCGAACGATAGATTATATGCGAAGGGTTCTTGACCGGGTGCTTGACCAATGTGGTCAGCAGAAAGAGGTATTCAGCAAGCGGGTCGATGAGCTGGGCAAGGATCAAGCTTATTTTCTTTCCCTCGTCCTCTTCCATGAAGACATGCACGCGGAGGCGATCACCTACACGCGGCAGACGTTAGGCTATGCTCCGCCCCGGTTGACTAATATGGTTAAGCTCACCAAGCCAGAAGCACGCCTTCAGGTTGCCGCTCACGAAAAGGGGAGCAATCACTCAATAGCGGCAGGGGGGCCGGGCGATGCGTTGATCCCGGGCGGCACATTTCTGCTCGGCAGCACCCAAGACCAACCCTTCGTGTTTGACAACGAAATGTGGGCGCACAGGGTGGAGATCCGGCCGTTCGCGATTGCGCGGACGGCCGTGACAAACGCGGAGTATGCTGCCTTCGTTCATGACGGCGGTTACTCGCGTCGAGAATTATGGTCCGATGGCGGACGGCAATGGCTGGAAAATACCGGCGCGCATCATCCGCTCTACTGGCGGCCGGCAGCAGGGGAATGGCTGCGCCGGAACTTTAATGAAATGGTTCCGCTTGAAGATCACCTCCCCGTACTGCATGTCAATTGGTATGAAGCGGAGGCTTATTGCCGCTGGGCCGGGCGTCGCTTGCCGACGGAGGCTGAGTGGGAGATGGCCGCCTGCGCCGAACCGGCGCGCGACGGTCGCGGGATCACTGAGCGCAAACGGCGATTCCCATGGGGTGATGAGCCGCCAACGCCGGGGCGCGCCAACCTCGACGGGCATGCGACGGGTTGCGTCGAAGTGGGAGCGCTGCCCGCGGGAGATAGCGCCTTCGGGTGCCGGCAGATGATCGGCAATGTGTGGGAGTGGACGGCGAGCGACTTCGAGCCTTTCCCCGGATTCGTCGCCGGCCCTTATAAGGAGTATTCCGCGCCCTGGTTCGGTGATCACAAGGTGCTGCGTGGCGGCTGTTGGGCGACCCGTTCGCGCCTCATTCACAGCACTTACCGAAACTTTTACAAGCCCGACCGCCGCGACGTGTGGGCCGGCTTCCGCACCTGTGCGGCATAGAGCGGGGTAATGAGGATTGGAATAGTCACCCCGGCGCCTCCCGGGTCGAGCTACGGCAACCGGATCACTGCGCTCCGGTGGGCCGGCATTCTGAGGAAGCTTGGTCACCGCGTCACCGTCTCACAGGTATACGATGGTGAGCCGTATGATCTCCTGATCGCCTTACACGCACGCCGCAGTTACCCGTCAATCAGCCGCTATCATCGCGAGCGACCCGAAGCCCCTCTCATCATCGCCCTCACCGGAACAGATCTGTACCGCGACATCCCCAAGAATCTCCAAGCGCAGAAATCCCTCGAACTCGCGGCGCGCATCGTTGTGCTGCAACCGAAAGCACTCGAAGAACTACGGCCGGACCTCCGGGATAAGGTGCGTGTGATCTACCAGTCGGTCGAAGACATATCCCGGACGGCCGACGCGCGCCAGAAGACCCCGGATATAACTGAACGCACGCCCAGTGGTCACTCCACCCATCGGACGTTTGATGTCTGTGTTATCGGTCACCTGCGCGCCGTGAAGGATCCTTTTCGCACCGCGCTGGCGGCGCGGTTACTTCCTTCTTCATCACGCATCCGCGTCTTGCACGTTGGCGGTGCGATGACCGCCGCGATGGCGAATCGGGCGCGGGCTGAAATGGTAACTAATCTGCGCTATCGCTGGCTTGACGGGCAGCCGCGGTGGCGCGTCCGGCGGCTCTTGGCCAAGAGCCGCCTCTGCGTGCTTTCATCTCTTATAGAAGGGGGCGCCAACGTGTTGTCAGAGGCGATAGCGGCATCGGTCCCTGTCCTGGCATCCCGTATCGACGGGGCCGTCGGCATCCTGGGCGCAAACTATCCCGGTTATTTCCAGGCCGGCGATACGCGCCGACTGGCGCGACTCCTGGCGCGCGCTGAAACAGACCCGACCTTTCTCGCGGAATTACAGGCCTGGGAGGAGAAACTGGCACCGATCTTCCATCCCGCGCGCGAGGAAAGAGCTTGGGCGGATTTGATCGGCGAACTACAGATAACAAGTCATTGACAAGGGAAGTGGCTGAACAGCTCAACTGGATGTTAACCGTTGACCCGGCTCGACAGCGCTGCTCAAATCTTGTCCCAAGCCGTTGCGCGCTTATTTACCTACTATTCCCTTTTCTGCCTGCCGTTACTGCCATCCTTCAAATTGCGCGGTCATTCTGACGCGAAGCCCTTCATTCAGACCGGTCAAGTTGAAAGAAATCGGATGGATACACCTTTAAGCTCGGGAATTGGCGCTTTATCTCTAATTAACCGCCCTGGCACTCCACTTGCCAACGATCACACCGGCTAGTCACGTTGACTTGATCTTTCCTATGTCAAAATTCCGACACCCTAAAGCTTAGTGTCAATTTGCCGATAAGCCGGTAGGGCTGCCCTGGCCTGAACGTATCAGATACGACTGAAGCCGGGAGTGGCGTCGGAGCCGCTTCAATAATTAAGCGGGCTAGAAACAGCAACAAGGGCCTCAGGAAACTCACTTCTTGAGCTAATGTTGAGCTAATGCGAGGGTACAGGGCTTGCAGTATAAGCCACTCCCGAAGGTTGGTTTCACCGGCACTCGCTGGTAATTGCCCGGATCTCGCGCTAAGGATTACCGAATGAAGAATATAAAGGGTTCCCCACTTGTCACATGGCTGACACTCGCCTCCCTGTTGATCTGTTTGGGCGCGAACACCGCATTCATCGGCACAACAAGGGCCCAGTCACCGCCGCCGGGGCAAGATGATCAGGATGATAAGAAGGAAAAAGTATCTTCCGACCTGCACGAGCGGATAGAGAGCGCGAAGGCAAATTGGGACCGGATCCCCGTCATTATCCGGCTTAACAGTACATCGCGCGACAGGCTTAATGCTTTGCTCAAAAATAAAGGCGAGCAAATTCCTAATTATTCAGAGCACTTCGGCACGTATGTGACTCGCTTGCCGGCAGGGGTGATCAAGAAATTGGCCGCTTCCGGTGATATAGATTTCATTTCTTTGGATAGAGAAATTAAGGCATTTGGCCACGTCACCAGCACGACCGGTGCCGACGCCGTGCGTTCACAAACCGCTTCTCATGGTCATGGTAGAAATAATACATCAAACTCGTTAGACGGATCAGGCATTGGCATCGCCGTGCTCGATTCCGGCATGGATTCCTCTCATACAGAGCTAAAGACCAATTCCTCCATCGTCGTGAGTAAAGATTTCACGGGTGAAGGACGCACGGATGATCCTTACGGCCACGGCACACACATCGCGACCGCGGTAGCCGGAGCAGGGAAACTCTATTCCGGGGCATATCAAGGCATAGCGCCGAACGCCAGTCTCATCAACCTGCGCGTACTGAACTCGCAGGGGGTTGGTTCAGTATCCGGTATCTTGAGCGCTCTCAATTGGGTGATGGAAAATCACACGACCTATCACATCCGCGTCGTCAATATGAGTCTTGGCGCACCGGCCATCAGTTCCTATAAGAACGATCCGTTGTGCCGAGCCGTACGTCATCTCGTTGATGCGGGGATTGTTGTTGTCGCTGCCGCCGGCAACAACGGCAAGGACGGCACCGGACAGAAAATTTATGGGGGTATACATGCTCCCGGTAATGAGCCTTCCGCAATCACGGTCGGCGCAAGCAATACTTACGGGACGGATGCGCGCGGTGATGACACGGTCACCACGTACAGCTCGCGTGGGCCGACACGCAGCTACTGGACGGATACGCTCGGCGTCAAGCACTACGACAATCTCATCAAGCCCGACTTGGTTGCTCCCGGGAACAAACTGATTTTTGCTGAAGCGCCGGACAATTACCTTGTCACGACACATCCAGTCATTGATGCCAGTACGCGTTACGGCGCGTCCCCGACGAAAAGGATGATGTACCTAAACGGCACATCGGTGTCGTCGCCGGTCGTCGCCGGCGCAGCGGCGCTCTTGCTGCAGGCCAATCCCGCGCTCACGCCGAACCTGGTCAAGATGATCCTCCAGTACACGGCGCAGCCGCTCGCCGGCTTCAACATGTTCGAGCAGGGCGCAGGCCAGCTCAACGTCGAAGGCGCGGTGCGACTGGCTCGGCTCGTGCGTCAGGACCTTAAGTCAGCTACAACGGTCGGCGCACCTTTATTGACGACAAACACTCCTCCGTCACCTCAGACGACCATCGCCGGGCAAACATTCAACTGGGCGCAGGGCATGGTTCTGAATCACACCTACGTTACCGGCGCCAATCTCATTACCCAGTACCAGAAGATATACGGTACGGGCATCGTGGTCGGCGACGGCATCATTGAGGGCTATAGCCAACAGGCCGTCAACCCCACGATGATGTCAAACGGCATTGTGGTCGGCGACCATATCCTGACAGGCGACGGCAACGCGCTGGCCAGCGGGGCGGCGTTTTACGGCACCGGCATGTTGCTGGGCGACGGCATCTTTATGGGTGACGGCATTGTGGTCGGCGACGGTATTGTGGTCGGCGACGGTATTGTGGTCGGCGATTCTACTGTGCAGGCGCAGTCTGCACTCGTTAATGGCGACGACTCAGCCTGCATGCAGTAGGAGAAGAAGAAATGAATAACAATAAACATATCAGAAACAAACATAAATCAGCCATCACATGGCTGACCTTACTATCGTTGCTGATCCCTTTGTGCGGCGGCTTGATTATCGGCAGCGTCAAAGCAGACTCTCTCAAATCCAAGTCTTACGGGAAGCCGAATGCTACCGATAAGGTCTCTCCGGATTTGCGCGCTTTGATGCTCGACCCGACAGCATACAGCCGCAAAGTGAAAGTGATTATTCAACTCGACGGCGCGCTCAGCCAACAGCTTAATTATCAACTCAACAGCGCCGGCGGGAGGGTAAAGCAGAGCTTCAGGGCTTTCAAATCGCACGCCATCGAATTACCCTTATTCGTCGTCGAGTGGCTAGCCTCTTTAAATGAGATCAAATATATCTCCCTGGATAAAGAGATGAAATCGCTCGACGGTCATGTCTCGACCACGACAGGCGCGGACGCGGTCCGGGTCCAAACAACGACCTCCACGCTCGGCGGACCGACGACCTCCTACCTTGATGGAACGGGCATCGGTATCGCGATTCTTGATTCGGGTATTGATCCCAATCACGTGGCGTTTCTCGATCAGAACAATAGATCGCGTATTGTCGTAAACCAGGACTTCACGGGTGAGGGGCGAACGGATGACCCTTACGGCCATGGCACCCACGTCGCCTCGCTGGCCGCGGGTAATGGCCGTATTTCCCAGGGCAAATACATCGGGATCGCGCCGAACGCTAAGCTCGTCAACTTGCGCGTGCTGAACTCGCAAGGCACCGGCACTGTGTCCAGCGTCTTGAACGCGCTTGACTGGGTGATGACCAACCGCTCGATCTACAACCTTCGCGTCGTCAACATGAGCCTGGGCATGCCGGCCGTTGATTCTTATAAGAATGATCCGGTGTGCCAGGCGGTCCGAAAACTGGCGGATGCCGGGATTGTGGTCGTCGCTGCCGCCGGCAACAATGGAAAGGACGACCTGGGCAAGAAGATTTATGGCCGTATTCACTCGCCCGGCAACGAGCCTTCGGCGATCACCGTCGGCGCAAGCAACACCTTCGGGACCATTGACCGCAGTGATGACGGAATTACCACATACAGCTCGCGCGGGCCGACGCGCAGTTACTATACGGATCTGCTCGGCGTTAGGCACTACGACAATCTCATCAAACCCGACTTGGCCGCGCCAGGTAATAAAATAGTCGGAGCCGAAGCGGCGAACAACCTCCTCGTCACACAAAATCCGAGCTTGGATGTCAGCGTGAGTAGTAACCCGGCGCGCAAGATGATGCGCCTGAATGGGACCTCGATGGCGACGCCATTGGCAGCCGGAGCGGCCGCCTTGGTGTTGCAGGCTAATTCGAGCTTAACGCCGAACCTGGTCAAGGCAGTTCTGATGTGGACGGCCCAGCCACTTCCTGGCTTCAACATGTTGGAGCAGGGGACAGGCGAGTTGAACATCGAGGGCGCGGTCCGACTGGCTCAACAGGTGCGCACCGGTTTAACGTCGGCCACACTTGTGGGCGCGCCTTTGCTGACCACGACCGTACCCCCAACCCCTCAGACCACGATCTCTTATCTGAGTGCGCCTGGGGTTACCGCCTCCACGACGTTCCCGTGGGCGCGGGGGCTGATCCTCGGCCAGGATTACGTCACCGGCAGCGGTCTGATGACTCAGTATCAGGGAATCTACCGCACAGGCGTATTGCTCGGCGATGGCCTGGTGGTGAGCAATGGGGTGATGGTCGGTGATCTGACGATGTTATCCAGCGGCGTGATCGTCGGCGATAACATCATGACCAGTGCGGGAGTCATAGTAGGTGACGGGACGATCTTTTGCAGTGCCGGCGTGATGGTCGGCGACGGCACATTGCTTAGCGACGGCGTCATAGTTGGTGACGGCGTTATCGTGGGCGACGCTGTTGTCGGCACCGGCGTTATTGTGGGCGATGCGACTATGCAGGCGCAATCAGCGCAGAACAATGGTGATGCCACTCCGAGCATGGATGCGGTGGTGGATGATGGAGTTGACTACTTGGGCTATTGACGCCCGGCGTCTCTCGTTTCAAGTTAAGATCAAACCATCTATTAACTCTTGAGGAATAAAATTATGAGAACCACCTCCACCGCATACTCATCGAATCGAGCTTTCATGCCGCCACTGCCTCTGACCCAATCCGTGACTGGCCCCTCGGCAGCCCAAGCCCTGGCCAACGAGAACGCATCCGAAGTCCTCGCGTTTCTCGCCGCGCGTCCCCTCCATACGGTTATCATGGCCAGTATGATCCGGGATAACGGTGTAGTCAGCCCCCTTAACCGTGGAACATTTTATGCTTACCGCGGTTGGCGGGGCCAACTTGAAGGCGTCGCCCTCATCGGCCATGCCACGCTGATCGAAGCGCGTAGCGTCGCCGCTCTTCGGGCCTTCGCAGGTGTCGCGAAAAAGTCGGGGCGCGCGCACATGATCATGGCCGAAAAAGAGACGGTCAAGCTCTTCTGGGAATTCTACGCAGAGGGCGGTCAACGCCCGCGCCTACTCTGCCGGGAGTCAATGTTAGAGCAGCGGTGGCCTGTCGAGGTGCGTGAAGCCGCCGCCGGTCTGCGACAGGCTACGCTTGATGAGCTTGAGCTGGTGATGCAAGTGCAGGCCGAGATGGCCCTAGCCGAAAGCGGTGTCAATCCGATGGAGGTAGACCCCCTCGGTTTTCGCCAGCGGTGCGCCCGCCGCATTGAGCAGGGGCGGGTGTGGGTCTGGGTCGAAGGCGGGCGGCTGATCTTCAAAGCGGATATCCTCGGCGATACGCCGGAAGTCATTTATCTGGAAGGCGTCTGGGTCAATCCGGCGCGGCGCGGCAAAGGCTACGGCTTAAAGTGCATGTCACAGCTCGGCCGGACTCTTCTGGCGAGAACGGGGTCGGTTTGTGTGCTCGTCAATGAGCTCAATCCGCACGCCCAGGCCTTCTACCGCAAAGCCGGCTACAAGCTACGTAGCCATTACGACACGATCTTCTTGCAGAAGTAGATCAATTTAGAGGCCGGGCAGCCGCGGGGACTAGCAAGAAGCTATGAACAGGCAGCGTTACCTTAAATCCTATATCTTTTTTATCATTGCCGCCGGCGCGGCCGTTTGCCTCTACTCTGCGTATTACCTTCCCTTCGCGCAACTGAACCTCCAATTTCAGTTACTGGCCCTCGTCACAATCTTTATCACCTCGCGGATCAGTATCCAGATCCCCCGCCTGACGGCGCACATCACAGTTTCTGACACCTTCATTTTCCTGATCATGCTGCTCTACGGCGGCGAGGCGGCCGTTCTGATCGCCGCCATGGAATGTTTGTGTTCGGCGGCGCGCATTAGTAAGAAGCCCAGAACCCTTCTGTTCAATGCCGCTCAGATGGGGTGCGCCACCTTCGTCACCGCCCGGATCCTGGAGCTCAAATTCGGGAACATCACCAATCTGCATAACGGCGGTCTGTCCGCCGGTTTTGTTGCCGCCCTCGTCGTGATGGTGTTCGTGCAGTACATCAGTAACTCAGGGCTGGCGGCGGTGTACGAAGCTCTAAAGGGCGACCAGCCGATCGTCCAGACCTGGATCAAACATTACCTGTGGACGTCCATTACGTATGTTGCCGGCGCGTCGGCCGCCGGCATCACCGTCAAGCTTATTGACGTCGTCGGGTTGTACTCCGTCATTCTGACGACGCCGATTATCGGTATCATTTACTTCACTTACCGTACCTACCTTAAGAACGTCAAAACTGCGGAAGCGAACGCCGAGCTGGCCCAGCGCCACGTTGAAGAGCTTAATCACTACATCGCCGAGCAGGAGCGCATCCGCGAGCAGTTCTCGCAGGTCGAGAAGATGTCGGCCCTGGGCGAGCTCGCTTCCGGCGTCGCGCATGATTTCAACAATTCTCTCGCCGCCATCCTCGGTCGTGCGGAGTTGATGATGAAGTACTCGGAGGACCCGAGGATCAAACGCGGCCTGGAAATCATCGTCAAGTCTGCCCAGGACGGCGCGAAAACCGTCAAACGGATTCAGGATTTCGCCAGGCAGCGGCGGGACCGTGATTTTGCGCCCGTGTCAGTCGATCAAATGTTGTCTGACGTGAGCGAGATCACACGCCCCCGCTGGAAGAATAGCGCCGAAGCTAACAACGTCCATATCAGCCTCAGTCTCCAAAATCATTCCAACGTGATGGTCATGGGTGACGTTTCGGAGTTGCGTGACGTGCTGGTTAACATGGTCTTCAACGCGGTTGATGCGATGCCCGCCGGCGGGTACCTGACGCTCGCGGCCGAAAGGGTTGATGGCTCGGTCGTGATCTCTGTGGGCGACACCGGCATCGGCATGAGCCCCGAGGTGCGCTCGCGCGTCTTCGACCCATTCTTCACCACCAAAGGCGTCGAAGGGATGGGGCTTGGTCTTGCCGTTAGCTACGGCGTTATCCGCCGGCACGAAGGGACAATCGATGTCGAAACAGAGGTCGGGCACGGCACGACCTTTAGGATCAAATTACCGGTGGCGGGCGATGCGGCGAATACCCAAACTGATAGTGAGTCTGGCGTCTCTCGGACGGCACCACGGAGGGTTAATATGACAAAGATTCTTGTGGTTGATGATGAAGAGCGCGTGCGCCAACTTCTGGGTGAAATTCTGGAGGACGAAGGCTACGAAGTGGCCCTGGCAAGCAGCGGGCTTGAGGCGCTGGCACTGTTTGATGCGGACAGCTTCGACGCCGTCTTCACGGATGTCGGTATGCCGGGCATGAGCGGCTGGGAGTTGGCCCGCGCCGTCCGGGAGCGAAACGGTCACGTGCCCGTAGCCGTCATTACCGGCTGGGGCGAGGCTGTGAGCACGGCCGAAAAAGAGGCGGCGCAGGTTGACTGGGTACTGACGAAGCCCTTCAGCATGGCCCAAATCGGAGAGATCGCGCAGGAAGTCTCGCGGCGGCAAAATAAGACGGGCGGCCGCCCGCAATTATACGCCGTGGCATAACCGGCGGGAGGCGACGGCCGAGCCTCAACGCGAGCCGGAGGGCGGCGCGAACCGGGATACCCCGCGGGCGACTACGCCCCGATTTATTGAAGGCAAAACTGTTGACGAATTCTTGTGGTCAGTGGCCGACCGCCGCGCCCGCGGCGCGTGCCCGGGCGGGACGGCGCTCATGCTTGGCGCAAGCGCGTGCGAGGGCCTGTTCGACGCGCGGTTCGACGCTGCATTCGGGCTGGCGGCAGACGGCGGCCAGTTCAGAAATGACGAGGTAGCGCGCGCGTTCAAGCATGCGTTGTTCGCGGAAACTTAGCGGCTTGACGTGACTCAAGTATGTCAGATTCTTGAGCACGTCGGCGACCCCGAAGATGTCGCCGGTGCGCATCTTTTCGGAGAAATCCTTGAAGCGATCCTTCCAATCATGGGCCGGCGATGAAAAATCATCCGCCAGGTTCTTGAGGAGCATTTCGCATTCGCCGGATGAGATTGGGGAACGAAGGCCAACTTCTGAAGCGTTGGCGACGGGCACGAGAACTACGGAATTGGTCGCAGCAAGACGAAGCGTATAGAAGGGAAGGGAACTGGCGCCTATTTGCTTCTGCTCGATCTGCTCGATGGTTCCGATCCCGTGGTTAGGATAAACAACTTTCTGGCCGACTTTAAAGCCCACCATAGCACCTCCATCGAATTACAAAAATCAGATTGCGCCGCACGCGCGGGTCCGGGGATACCCGTTACTTTGTCGGACGTCGCAGCAAGCGTCGGGTTGCGCCTAAATCTTACGAAAGTGTAACAAGCCACCTTGCGCAGCGTCAAGCTTTATTACGGAGCGCGTTGACTGAGCCACCGACTTGTCGCACCGCTCTCTTATGACTGAGATTTTAAGGCGACCGGCGGGCCTTCGGTCTGATAGGATGAGACACTGATTCCGCCGCCGTAGCGCACCGACGGCCCGCGGATGTGGCACGGCGGACGAAACACTGGCCCGGGAAGAACGAGCAAAGATCACGAACCGGAGAGAGCAGCCGGCTTAAACAGTCTTAATTTTAACGGGTATGACCGACGCTCGCCGGGAGACCACCGGAGCTTGCGGCCGGAGGGCGACGGCGCGCTCATTAAAGGGCGCCGTCGGTTAACGAAAAGAGTTGTCAGCTTTGAGCGACGCTGCTAGGATCAAATGGTGAATAGCGCTAGGATCAAGCGCCGTTTGCTTGTAGGATTGTCGGCACTCCCAGCAACGAACCCTTTTCCCGCAAGCAGAAAGCGCGCGTCTCCCCGCGAATGCTCCAGAGCTTTCCGAAGATCAACATGGCTTTCCTGCAAATCATCGATGCGAGCGGGCGTCAATGGCAGTACGATCTGACCCCGCAAGACGTGTGTACGATCGGGCGCGCGCCGGACAACTGCGTCGTCCTCGATGACCCGCGCGCTTCGCGCCATCACGCACACATCAAACACACCGATGATGCCTTTATGATCGTCGACGGCATGGAGGTTAACGGTCAACTGCGGCGCAGCGCCAATAAAGTTTACGTCAATGGCGAGGCGCGCTTTGAGCATTCGCTGCAGGACGGCGACCGCGTCATGATCGGCGGGAGCATGCTGCGGTTCGAGATTCCCGTACAGGAGCGCACGACCGCCGAGATCCGTTATGATGACAAGCCGCTCGGCCACACACAGGTTTTGATCTCTGCCAACGATGTCATGACGAGCGTTTTGCGCGCCAAGCCGTCGGCCCCGTCGCGGGATAAGGAGATCGAAGCGCTGCAGCGCAAGGCGAACATTCTCGCCGAGCTTTACGAGATGAGCAAAACACTCGGCTCCGTCTTCGACCTCAATGCAATTTTCGCCAAGGCTACGGACATTATTTTTCGCGTCACGCCTGCGGACCGTGTCGTCGCTTTACTTGCCGACGGCACGGTCGGGGGCGGCCAGGAGGAGATCAAGCTTCATCCGATTGCGACGCGCGCGCGTAACGAGAAGCTTGAGGCGCACGCGCGGAGACTGACTATCGGTCGGACCATTACGCGTAAGGTGATGCGCGAGCGTGTCGCGCTCCTGTCGCAGGACGCCGCCGCTGACGAGCAATTCGCCGGTGTCGATTCAATCGTGTCGCAGGGCGTGCGCTCGACCATCTGCGCGCCGCTCGTGGCTGAATCAGGCGTGCACGGCGCGCTCTACGCGGACCGCCTTGACCCCTTTGCGACTTTCAAACCGGACGACCTGGAGTTGATTAGCGCCGTCGCCGCACAGACGGCCGTCGCCGTCGAAAACGTCCGCGCCCACGAGCGGCTGGCGCGCGAGGAAGTGGCGCGCGCCAACTACAGCCGGTTCCTGCCCGAGTACGTCGTCAAGCAGATGCTGGAAAATCCCCAGTCATTCAAACTCGGGGGCCTCAATCAAATCATCACCGTGCTCTTTGCCGACATCCGCGGCTTCACGCGAATCTCCGAGCACACGCCGCCGGAGAAAGTTGTGCAGTTGCTCAATAAATATTTCTCGGCGATGACGGACATCATCTTCGCGCACGGCGGCACGCTCGATAAGTATATCGGCGATGGCCTGATGGCGCTCTTCGGCGCGCCCACGGCGACCCAGCAGGACGCGTCCAACGCCCTCAACGCGGCGGTCGCGATGCAGCGGCGCATCCTCGCCATCAACGAAGAGCTGCGCGGCGAAGGCTTCCACGAGATCGGCGTCGGCATGGGCCTACACACCGGCGAGGCGACGGTCGGCTATATCGGCTCCGAGCGTCGCTCGGAGTATACGGCTATCGGCGATACGGTGAATCTGGCTTCGCGCCTTGAATCAAACGCCTTGGGCGGAGAGATTTTGATGAGCGAGGTGACCGCAAGGGCTGCAAACAGTCGTTACCCGCTCAAACCGCGCGAGCCGATCACGGTCAAGAATCGTGTCCAGCCGGTGCAGCTCTTCGAAGTCCAATGGCGTTAGGGCGCGGTACCGGGGCCGTAAAGTAGCGGACCACAATTGCTTTTGTTTTCAGCAATACTTACCATTTATCACTTGTGATTTGTGAGTTGTGATTTAGTAACATGGCATCACGATCATTCATGGGCAAGACGCGCACGTTTATGCGCTTCAACGTGTTGCGTAATCTCGTCTCAGACTCGATGGCGATAGACATGGGCTCGGCGGGCACCATCATCGCGGTGCGCGGGCGTGGTGTGGTGGTCGACGAGCCGTCCGTCGTCGCGGTCAACAAGGTCACCGGCGAAGTCGTCGCCGTCGGCCGCGAAGCCCAGCAGATGCAAGGGCGCACCTCGCGCGATGTCACCGTACTCGCGCCGCTGGTTGACGGCGTCGTCGCGGACTTTGAAAGAACGCAGAAGATGCTCGGCCATTTCGTGCGCAAGGCGCGCAGCGGGCTCTCACATTTCAGCCGGCGCGCCGTGATGAGCGTGCTGTCAGGTGTGACGCATGTGGAGCAGCGCGCGCTGTTGAGTGCCGCCGAGCATGCGCATATCGGTCGCGTGTACATGGTCGAAGAGGGCCTCGCCGCGGCCATCGGCGCAGGCGTCGCCATTGATGACCTGCGGGCCGCCGCCGTCGTTGACATCGGCGGCGGTACGACCAACGTTGCCGCCGTGGCGCATGGCACAATTATTCACGCGCACGCGGAGAGAATTGGCAGTTCCGATATTGACGCGGCGATTATGGACCGCCTACGCCGTTATCGCGGACTGGCCATCGGGGAGCTAACGGCGGAGCGTTTAAAGATAGAGTTGGGGTCGGCCACCGAGCCACAAGACCCCGCGCGCAAGTTGAACGTTAAGGGGCGCGATGTGCAGACCGGGAGCCCGGGGGCGATAGACGTGACCGCCAGTGAAGTTTATACAGTTGCGCAGCCCGTCGTTCGCAAGATCGCGGACGAGGTGCGCGCAACCCTCGCCGAACTGCCGCCGGAAGTGGCCGCAGATATTTACGAACGCGGAATAATTTTAACGGGCGGCGGCGCTTTGCTGGAAGGCATGAGCCAGTATTTACATGACGAGACGCGGCTTAATGTTCGCGTTGCCGACGAGCCGCGACTGGCAAGCGTGCGAGGCCTCTCACAAATGTTCGACGAGCCGTTGCTACTGCGCCGCGTCACGCGCAACGAGCCGCACCTGTTGCGGGATGCGGAAGCCGGCGTTTGAGGGTTAGAATTGATCGGTGGGGAATAGCCGTACGAAAAGACGTGAGCATCAGCAGGCAGGAACGAATGGCGGTTCGCGACGCCGTACATTTACCGAACAACTGCGCCTCCCTCTCGGCAGCTTCTTCAAGAAACAGATCCTGGTCGCACGCGTTTACGGGATTCCGGTCCGTATAGACTACCGCTGGTTCTTCGTTTTCGCCCTGAGCGTGTGGCTGGTGGCCGCCAATCTGCAACACGGTACGCTGCAGCTCCGGCCCGTCAACTGGGCCACCGCTTGGTTCCTCGGCGTGGTCACAACCGTCCTGCTCTTCCTCTCCGTTTTCGGGCACGAACTTTCGCACGCGCTAATGGGGCGGGCCGAAGGGATCGAGATCGAGGAGATCATACTCCATCCCTTCGGGGGTCTCGCGCGCCTCAGACGCGAGCCGGACAGCCCGCGCGCAGAATTTCGCATTGCGGTGGCGGGGCCGGCGGCGAGTTTTCTCTTCGCCGTGTTCGCCTTCGGCGCGTATACAGTCGCCCGGATGGGTTATTACCAGCGGGCTTCCGCCGTCTTTTTTCTGATCGGCTGTGGCAATATTCTGCTCGCCTTCTTCAACCTCATTCCGGGTTACCCACTCGACGGCGGGCGCGTGCTGCGCGCCTTGTTGTGGCGTAGTGGCCGCGAAATCGCCGAGGCGACGCGCATCGCCGGCCTCTGCGGGCAAGTGTTCGCCTGTACGCTCATCGTGTTCGGAATCTACTTTGCGATGGCGCCGGACTGGCACCGCGCCACTTTCATGGGGCTATGGTCCGTGCTCGTCGGTTTATTTCTGCTCGACGCCGCAAACACTGTTGTCAGGCATGCGCGCAACGCGAAACCGGCGACGGTGGCTGATGCGATGGGCGCGCCGGTTGCGATCGAACCGGACGTGCTGATGAGCCATTTCGTTGACGCCATCCTGCCGCTCCACCGCCAGACGAGCTTCCCCGTCGCGCACGAGCGGCGGCTGCACGGCATCCTGACACTTGAAGACTTAAAAGCCCTGCCGCGCGACCGCTGGCACGAGAAACGGGCGCGCGACATCATGCGCCCCGTTGGGCCCCTCCTTTTTGTCCAACCTACCACGACCATGGCGCACGCCAACAAACTCATGCAAGGCAACGGCGTGGGCTCGCTCGCCGTTATTAACGGCGCCGGAGAACTCGTCGGCTTTCTTCAGTCTGCTCAAAGGAAACGACCGGCGGCGCGACGAGTGATGAAAGGGAAAGCAAGCCATTTGCTGCAGTAATTCATCGCTTTGCATTCATCACTCATCACGCCGCCAGCCGCGCCATTGCCTCGCGCCGTTTTTTGCACGATAATCCATACGGAGTAGCCGTTCCTTCGGCGCGAAGGACGTTATGTAAACAGAGCTTGGTGGGGTAGCCCCGTCTCACAGGTGTTTCAAATTTGTCCATTCAACTCCTGGGCCAGGGCCCTCAAATTGTGTGATGCGAGACCACGGTCTCGCATCACAAAAAGGTAAACATTGCTTCTACTGCTACCGTACGGCGACTACATCGAAAGACTTACCGAGCCGCGTAACATCGCGGATATCTCGCTGGTCTTTCTGATCGTGTATGCGGTTTTAAAGCTCGTGCGGGGCACGCGCGCGGCGCCGATGGCGGCGGGCATCGCTGCCATCGCGCTGCTCTACTGGTTATCCGTGAGCCAGGGTCTGGCGACGCTCGAGTTCATTCTCCACGGCGGGATGCTCTACATCGGCATCGCCATCCTTGTGCTCTTTCAATCGGAGATCAGACAGGCGCTGATCTCTTTCGGAAACCGTTTCCGGCTGCCGTTCGCACGCCGCCACCGCGGGCAGTTTGGTGAAGGCGTGTATGATGAGATAGTGCTGGCGGCGACCACGCTCGCTTCGACCAAGACGGGTGCTCTTGTCGTAATCGAACGCGGTGTGGGGCTGAAAAACGTTATCGACGGCGGGGTCAAGCTTGACGCCGAACTCAGCTATGACCTCCTCGTGACGGTGTTCAATCCCGCGACGCCGCTCCATGACGGCGCGGTGATTGTGCGCCGCCACCGCGTGGCCGCGGCGGCCTGCTTTCTGCCGCTCACGCTGAACCCGCGCCTTTCAAAAGACCTCGGTACGCGCCACCGCGCAGCCATTGGTATCACCGAGGATTCCGACGCGGTGGCGGTCGTTGTCTCAGAAGAGACCGGGCTCATCTCTTTTGTCGAAAACGGACAAATCAGGCGCGGGCTCGACGCCACGAAACTGCGCGCCGCAATTTTCCACGCCCTGGATGTTCCACCCGCGCAGCCTAAGCGCGAAAAAGAGAAGAACCTGGTAGAAAAGGAGACCGAAACCAAAGAAGCAATCTCAACGTGAAATAGTAATCGGTAGCCGGTAATTAGCTGTCAACTGGGAACCGAAAGCTAATTACCGGCTACCGATTGCTAGTTATTGATTGGTGACAATGACTTTCCGCGAACCAGATGGCCGATCACCACGCTTTGCGCGCTCGCCGCGCGGGCCGCAACGCTGGCTGCGCGAATTTTTCCTTGAGGATTGGAACTTGAAATTGCTCGCCCTCGCCATCACACTCGGGTTGTGGTACGGCGTGACCGGGCAGCGCACGCCGATCACGGTGCGCTTGCGCGGCGTGCTACTCACCTTCCGGTTACCGGAGGACATGCAGATCAGCAATGACCCACGCAGTGAAGTCGAGGTGACGTTGACCGGCAATAGGAAAGCTCTCAACCAAGTCAACGCCCGCGATCTGGTCGCCTATGTTGATGTCACCGACCGCAGACCGGGCGAGCGCGTTGTAAAGCTGACGGCCGGCCGCGTCAAACTGGACCTTCCCGAAGGCGTGCGTCTGGAATCGGTTGAGCCCAACGTCGTGCCGTTGCGGCTGGAGCTGCGCGTGGAGCGCCAGATCGAAGTCGAAGCGCGTCTCGAAGGCAATCCCCCGGAAGGTTACGAGTTACTGGCCGTCAACGCTGTCCCAGCTAAAGTGAGAGTGCGTGGGCCCGCGAGCCACATTGACGCCTTAGAGAAAGCCCCGACCGAGAGCATTTCGCTGGATGGCCGCAGAGAAAGTTTCACCCTCCAGCAAGTAGCCATTGACATCCCCGATCCGAAAGTTGACGTACTCGACTCGGCCGTGAGCGTGTACGTCCGGCTCGGCGAGCGGCGCACTGAAAAGACGATTACGGGCGTCGCCGTACACGCGGGTTCCGGCGTGCAGGCACGACCTAAGACCGCGAGCGTGCTCCTTTACGGCCCCCGTTCTATGATCGATAGTCTTCGTCCCGAAGAGATACGGATCGTCTTAGATAGGACCGCGGACGGGACACTGGCGCCCCACTTAGTGTTGCCGCCCGGAACGGAAGGTCTTGTTGAACTGCGTTCCACGAAACCAACACACTTTTCTATCAAATAAGTTCCGAGTTGAGGGACCATTTCTAATTCGGAACCCGGAACCCGAAACTATGAAAAGACTATTCGGTACGGACGGCATGCGCGGTGAAGCCGGACGTTTCCCACTGGATGCGGCTACGGTGCGCATCACGGGCCGCTCGCTCGCGCGCCGTCTCGCTGCCCGGTCAGGGAACCACACGCCGCGCATCGTGACCGGGCGTGACACGCGTGAGTCCAGCGCATGGATTGAGCGGGCGCTCGTCATGGGCGCTCATGAGGCGGGGGCACAGTGCGAGTCCGCAGGCGTTATCACAACGCCGGGAGTAGCATATCTCACGCGCATTCTGCCGGCGGACGCCGGCGTCGTGATCAGCGCCTCGCATAACCCTTACCAGGACAACGGGATCAAAATTTTCTCGCCCTCGGGGCGTAAGCTAGATGATGCGACGGAGCGTCTGATCGAGACCGACATCGCCGCCGGAACCGGAGACCGGGTCACGGCGGATCAAACGCAATTAGTCGGGCCGGCGGGAGAGACCGAGCCGGAGAAAGCCGCCGCGCTCAAAGCACGCTACCTCGATTTTCTAGCTGAAGGGATCGCCGCCAACCTTTCGCTCGAAGGGCTGCGCATCGTTGTTGACTGCGCCCACGGCGCTGCTTCGCGCCTTGCGCCCGAGCTTTTCGCGCGCCTCGGCGCGCAATTGACCGCCATCAATAATTCACCTGACGGGCGCAACATCAATCGCAATTGTGGGTCGCTCCACGTCGAGGGTATGCGCCAAAGAGTCGTCGAGCAGAACGCAGACCTCGGCGTCGCTTTTGACGGCGATGCGGACCGCGCCCTCTTTGTTGACCGGCGGGGGCCATCCGTCGACGGCGATGCGACGATGTGGGTCATGGCCCAGTACCTCGAAGAGCGTGGTCAATTGAATGATCACCTTGTCGTAGCAACCGTGATGAGCAACATTGGTTTGGAGATCGCTTTGCGCTCGCGCGGGATGCGCCTGTTACGCACGGACGTGGGCGACAAGTACGTTCTGGATGAGCTACTGCGCACGGGGGCCAGCCTCGGCGGCGAGCAATCCGGCCACATCATCTTTCCGCGTCTGAGTCTGGCCGGTGACGGGATGATCACGACGCTCAGCTTACTCCGGGCCATGCAGGAAAAGAGGGCGAAACTGGATGAGCTGACGGCCGGCCTGACGCGCTATCCGCAAGTGCTCGTTAACGTTCGCGTGCGCGAAAAGCGCCCCTTTGAAGAGGTCGGTGAAATTGCACGCCTGGTCGATGAGGTGGTCGTACAACTCGGTGACCGCGGGCGGCTCCTGCTACGCTATTCCGGCACTGAGCCGCTGGCGCGCGTGATGATCGAGGGGGAGCGGCAAGATGAGATCGAAAGATACGCGGGGAGACTGGCTTCCGTGATCCGTGAATCGTTGGGCGCGAGTTGAGCGTCTGCCAGGAAAATTCTACACAGCCGGGAGTGTAAAAAATACGCTGGAATCAGCCTTTTACCAGGCGATGAAAGGCGCTAGCGCCGCGAGTGGGCCGAAAAGCACAGGAAGGATTTGGGTTGGGCCCCGCATAAAAGTACCGCTTGCGCGGCATAGCCGTTGCGATGTATATTATGGGGCAAGAGAGACGGTTGGTGAATCCTCCGTCTCAGTGGTTGCTGGGGTGAGGACAGTAACCACGAATATGAAGGGGCGTGACACACTCCCACGTTGTCACGCCCTTTCGCTTTGTCTTGACACACCTTCGGGCCCCGCCCCATGCTACAATTTCTAACGATTCGCGCTTTCCCGTATTAAGGCCGGACCGTCTTTGTAATTGCAGAGCCGCCCTCTCTAAACATGAATGTTGACGACTATCGCCGCGATTTTGCCGCTTACAATTCAGCGCTTGAGCTTGCGCATTATGAGCATCGCGCAGGCTTACAACCCGACCTCCATACCGAGCCGGTATATGATCGCTACGGCCACCTGTTCACACGGGACGCGATAGGCGACCTGCAAAAGACCTTAAGCGAAACGCCATCACATAGGGAGACGGAACGCTCCGGCCTCCACGCCCTTTTTGGCGCCGCGCGCATAGGGTATCTGGAATCGCGCGCCAGAGTCCTCACCGAAGAATGCGCCCGCTGTGAATCTTCGGCGCGAGTTAAGTGGGATGGGCAAAGCATTCCGGTGCACGGTGTCCTGAAACTGATCGCCAACGAACCGGTAACGGCCCGCCGCCGCGAACTGACGGCGCGCCGAAATGATGCGCTCGGCAGTTGCGCCGACCTGCGCGCCGCCCGCATCGAATCATTTCACGACTCTGTGCGCGCTCTCGGGTTTGATTCCTATCGCACGCTTTTCACAGACATCACGGGCACGGATTACGAACGCCTCGCCGCTCTAACAGATAACTTCCTCTGCCGCACCGAATCCGCCTACTCCTCAGCCCTGGCCCTGGCCACGGCACGCGACCTACCCGGCGTCGGGTCTGGCGATCTCCGGCTTGCCGATTACTTCTTCTTTCAACGCATGCCACGCCTCGACCCGTTCTTTCCGGCGGCGGGCGCCCTGGCAACTTACCGTCTGGCGATGAGCGGTTTGGGAATTCGCGCCGAGCAACAGCAGAACATACATATCGACGACGAGGTGCGTCCCTTAAAGTATCCACGCGCCGCCTGCTTCCGCATTGACCCGCCGCGTGATGTACGCTTGCTGCTGGCGCCCATCGGCGGCGTTCACGATTACACCGTGCTCTTTCACGAGGCGGGACATGCGCAGCACTTCGGCTGGACCTCGCGCGACCTGGCCGCGCGTCATCCGGAGTTCTTGTACGCGCCGGACTACGCTACGACGGAAGGGTTCGCGTTTCTCTTCAATTATCTCTTTCTGGATGCGACGTGGCTCGCCGAGCACAGAAATGGTATGAGCCCCGGCCGGGCGCGATCGATCGTGCGCGACCTGGCGCTTTTGACTACTCATAATATTCGTCGTTACTGCGCTAAACTGAGCTATGAAATCGCCATGCACGACAGCCCTAACGTGCGCGCGGAACAATTGGCAGCCACCTACGCGGCACTGCAGGAGCAGGCGACCGGGTTTCGCCACGACCCGGCGCTGCATTTATGGGATGTGGATGATGGCTTTTACGCGGCGGCGTACCTGCGCGCCTGGGCGTTTGAAGTCGGCTTGCGTGAACACTTGCGCACGCGTTACGGCCGCCGCTGGTGGGCCGCGCGGAAGGCCGGGGACGAACTAATAGATCTCTGGAACACCTCCTCACGCTATCGTGTCGAAGAACTCGCGCGACTGATCGGCTTTGGTGAAATCGGGTTCGACCAGTTAGCCGACACCTTGATCGCGGCGATGAACGAGGATTAAGAGAAGAGCGTGCAGCGCGTGTGTGTGCGCCTCAGGGCGCGGTGGCAACAATATGAGATCACCGTCGGCGCGGGAACGCTCGCCATGCTTGGCGACCTAGCGCGGCGCTTATTGACGCCGCATGCGCGCCGCGTTGTAGTTATTTCCAACCAGAGGGTCTTCGGCCTGTATGGCGCGCGCGCTCTGGAGAGCTTACGCGGCAGAGATTTCGAGGTCGCGAGCTGGTTGATGCGCGACGGCGAACGTTACAAATCTCTTCACACACTGGAGCACGCGTTGCAATTTCTCGCGGATGTCGGCCTGGAGAGGACCGACGCGGTGGTAGCGTTGGGCGGCGGTGTGGTGGGCGACCTCGCAGGGCTCGCCGCCGCTCTGTACCTCCGCGGTATCGCTTTGCTGCAGATTCCGACGACGCTGTTGGCGCAAATTGATTCTTCCGTGGGCGGTAAAACGGCCGTCAATATCGAGGCCGGAAAAAATCTGGTGGGCGCGTTTCACCACCCACGCGCCGTATTGATTGATACGACGACGCTTCGCACCCTGCCGCGGCGCGAGTTGACCGCCGGGTGGTGCGAGGGCATCAAACAAGGCGCGGCAGGCAGCCGCAAGCTGTTTGAACAGACATATGATTTCCTGCGCGGTGAAGAGTCCGGTGGCATAGCGCTTGCAAATGAGGGCTTAGGCCGACTCATCGCGGCGCAAGTGGCGTTCAAGGCCGGAATCGTCGCGGGTGATGAGCGCGAAGAAGTGGGGCGCACCGACCGCCGGTCTCGGCGTATCCTGAACTTCGGCCATACGACCGCGCACGCGCTTGAGAATATCACGCAGTACCGGCGCTTTCATCACGGCGAAGCGGTCGGCTACGGCATGCTGACCGCGGGGGAAATTTCCATGAGGCTAGGCTTATTAGAAGCTTCGGAGTTAGAATTGCTTCGCGGCGCCGTCTCCTCGTGTGGGCGATTGCCGCGCGCCGATGATCTCGACCCTGGTGCGATTGTAAGCGCGCTTACGCGCGATAAAAAGAGCGTCGGCGGCCACATCAAATGGGTTCTGCTTGAGCGTATCGGCCGCGCCGCAATCGTTGACGGACGAGAGATCGCGCCGCGACTCTTGCGCGCCTCACTCCGCGCCGCTCTGCGACAAACTTCTTGAATGACAGGAAAACCGGTATGAATAGATCGTGCGGCATACACTACACAACCAGGCCCAACGAACGCGGCGGAGCGCGCCTCAAGTTCTTGATCGTGATTGCTCTCGTCGCCCTGATCTTTTACGCGGGCTATCAATACGTTCCCGTTGCCTTACAAGCTTATCAGTACAAAGACTTCATGCAGCAAAGCGTGGATAAGGCGGCCGCGATGGGACAGACCGATGACTGGCTGGCGACGCAGCTGCGGGCCACCGGGGGCGATTACGGCGTGCCGCCGGACGCATCGATCACCGTCACACACCGCGAAGGCCGGCTTGAAGCAAGGGTGCAGTACGTACACCAGATTCAACTGCCCGGCTACACGTACCAGTACGACTTCGATCACACGGCGACCAGCAGCTCGTGGTTCAATAAATAAGAGCCCCGTCCCACCGAGCAGCAGCATTGTGGGACAGGGCGCATGCCTCTAATTCACTCCCGTCTTAACCCGCAGGCGCGAGCGCGCGTTCGACGCCGCTACCCTGCAATTGCACGAGTCCGGCCGGCGCTGAGGCCAGCCACGTCGTCGGGCACACGCCGCAGCGTGTGCATTGGTCAACGGACGGGCACGGCGCCGTTGACCTGGCAACGCGTGCCCTCTCGTGCTCCCTTTGCATGAAGTCGCGCGAAAGACCTGACTCAACGATTTCCCACGGCAACCGCTCACCGTAAGACCGATTACGGCTCGTGTAGAAGGCCGGATCAATTCCCGTCTCGCGTAACGCCGCGTGCAGGTCGCCGTTCGAGCGTGTCGCCGCTTCGATGATTCGCGCCGCCTTTCTATCGCCCGACGAGAACAGGGCCTGCTCGTGTGCGGTGCGCGCTGACATCGCGCGCACTTCGACGTTCGGGATGCGCGCCAGGTTTTTCGACGCCCATTTCAGACGCCGCTTCAAATCTTTCTCGTCGCAAATGGCGTCCCACTGCATGGGCGTATTCGGCTTCGGCACGAAACCGTTGAGTGATGGGATGATCTTGCCGGCACGACCCAGGCGGCGGCCCGCCTCAAGCATCCTGTCTTTGATACGCCCGACAAGCACGACCATTTCTTCGAGGTCCTCGTCGGTCTCTGTCGGCAGCCCGACCATCAGGTAAAGTTTGATCGTCAACATTCCGCGGTCGAAAACGGCGCCGCAAATATCCACGATTTCGTCGTTGGTGAGATTCTTGTTAATGACCTTGCGCAGACGGTCCGATCCCGTCTCGGGCGCGACGGCAATCTGCTGGTCGCGGGAGTCGACAAGCGCATCAAGAAGCTCATCCGATATTTGGTCCAGCCGCAGCGACGACACGGAAATGCGATAGTCCATCGCCCGCAACCCCCGCAGGATGTCGCTGATCTCCGGGTGGTCGCAAACCGCCGTCGAGACCAGCCCGATCTTGTCGGTCTTAGAGCGCCACGACTCCGCCTTTGCGAGGATGTCGCGCGCCGGCACGACGCGCGGCGGCCAGTAGTTGAAACCGGCCCAGCAGAAGCGGCAGCCCTGCGAGCACCCGCGAGAAATCTCAATCAGGAAGCGCTCGCCCATCTCGGCTTCGGGTGCCCAGATAGTCGTTGACGGCGCGAAAACTTCTCCGCCTCGCAGCCGCTCGGCGGTCTCCACATCGCCGCGGCGCAGCGCCCGCCTGAGGCTGCCTTCTTTCGGATTTTCTGCCGCCACGGCGCGCCCGACTCGCGCGGGCACACCCGATTCCAGCGGCGTATAAGCTTCCACCGTGCCGTCCGCGTTGTATGCGACTTCATAGAGTGAAGGCACGTAGAAGCCGCGACCGACACGCGCCAGCGCCAGCAGTGTCTCCTGCTTCGACGCATGCCCCAGGATGACGTCAACGAGTTGCGGCCCGAGGATCTCCCCTTCGCCGACGCCGATGACATCCGTAAAATCGGCGATCGGTTCGGGATTGAGAAACGACGCCGCGCCGCCCATCACGATCAGCGGATCGTGACGGGTTCGATCTCGCGACCAAAGGGGGAGGCCGCTTAAACGCAGCATGCGCGCCATGTTCAGGTAGTCCGTCTCAAATGAGATCGAAAAAGCTACCACGTCAAAATCACGGACAGGCGTCTGTGACTCGAGAGAGAGGAGCGGGGTGCGAGATTTTTCATACTCACGCATTTCGCGCTCGTCCGGCAGAAAAACACGCTCGCAGGAGACCTCAGGGATGTTGTTGAAAATCTCATACATCGCATGAAAGCCCAGATTCGCCATCCCAATGGCGTAAATGTTCGGGTAGCATAGCGCGACACGAAGCGCGGCGCCGCGCTTGAGCACCCAACCCTCTTCGGTAGCGAGTTTCTGCCGGTAGCTCTCGATAATTCTCTGGTTCATAAAACGATGAACGTTGAACGCCGCGGCGATGAATCACTAGTGCTTAACCCGCCTCCGCGGCGTTGAATACTTCTGACTTAACGCTGGGCACTCTCTAAAAACGCCTTCAGTTTGCGTGAGCGCGAAGGGTGGCGAAGCTTTCTGAGCGCCTTGGCTTCGATCTGCCGAATACGCTCGCGCGTTACCGCGAAGTGCTGGCCGACTTCTTCAAGCGTGTGCTCAGACCCGGACGTGCCAAGGCCGAAGCGCATCTTAATCACCTTCTCTTCGCGCGGCGTGAGGGTTGCCAGCACCTCGTCGGTGATCTCGCGCAGGTTAGAGGCGACAACGGCGTCGGCCGGATTCAAAATAGACTTATCTTCGATGAAGTCGCCGAGGTGCGAATCCTCCTCCTCCCCGATCGGCGTCTCGAGCGAAATCGGTTCCTGCGCGATCTTCAGCACCTTGCGCACCTTGGAGACTGGGATGTCCATCTTCCTGGCGATCTCTTCGCTCGTCGGCTCGCGGCCCATCTCCTGCACCAGAGCGCGCGAGGTGCGGATGAGCTTGTTAATAGTCTCGATCATGTGGACGGGGATCCGGATGGTCCGCGCCTGAT
>CAYLJO010000025.1:0-43794 GCA_964383905.1 uncultured Blastocatellaceae bacterium | reverse complement strand
GCCTATGCTAACCTACTGCTCGATAAAATGAAATTCATTTTGTTAGGAGTTCTTAGCGGCACGGCGGGTGCTCACAGCCGCAACCGATCTCCGTCACATCACGCGCCTCTCTGCAGTATTCACTGCAATACTTATCATCTTTTGAGACCATGCAGTTACAACTCGGATGCGCACACTTCTGCTGCTTAGTCTGATCTGCCATATCGAACCCCCTTTCTTACCGCGCGAGAATAAACAACCTATTGATTCGGTGAAAGTCCGTAACTTTATGCTAGGACGCGTGCGTCGCCGGGTCAAGCCGGCCGCGGAATGCCAGCCGCCTTCGCCCGGCAAACAATGCTCAGGGCCTCATGCGCAGGATTAGCTTGATCTGTTTTGCCCCCACCCGGATGGTAATCGGGTTGTTAAGTTGAATAGGGTGATCTTCACCGTCAATGTTGATGCGTAGCGGTGGCAGCGTCGTCCTGTTCGGGGCGGTGGGCTGACTCGTCGAAGCCTGCGGCTGCGCCTGCTGGCTGGAGTTCGGCGTCTCATCCGGCTTCGGCTCATTCGGTTTGGCCGTGTCGCTCGTGCGCGTCAGGAGCGTGGTCGCCGCAATGCGCCAGGAGCCGGGGGCGCAGGTAATGCGTAAGCCGGGCGTATCCGTCTCCGCCGATTCGCCGCTCGCGAGCGCATCAACTTTAAACGACCCTTCACCGCACCTCACCCCCTGGGCGTCATAGAAGGTAACCCACCCCGAAACGTAGTTGTAGAAATACGGGCTGCGATTCTCGACGATGAGCCGTACGTTCTGCACGGGCGCGTCCGGCGTTCCGTTGAGCGAGGTTGTGCCGAGACGCGCGGCAAGCGCCGGGGCGCCTTTCGCATCTAAAGCGACGGCCTGTTGAGTCAGCGGCACAGGCCGCTCGGTCGAGTCCTGCGCGGCCTGTGCCGCTTGCTGCGCATAAGCGCTCGCCGCACCGCATGCGGCGAGCGCCACAAAAATTGTGATGATTGTGATTCTCATGTTTCCCCTCCGGCAAGCGATCAGTAAGAGTCCTGACGGTTGATCTCAGCCCCCTTCAACAACCGGCAGCAGAGAAGCGCCGCGTGGCATGATGTATATTTCCGTATCGTCTCCTATCCGGGCGATTACCTCGTCCGGCGTGCGCGCCGGGATCATGCGCATTTTTCGTACATCCTCGTCCCCTAATTTCGAAACCAGGTGGACGCGAAAACGCTCGGCTTTCGTCAACAGCGACCACGCCGTTTGACCGTTCACTTCGTAGTGTGCGCGTAAACGTTTTTCGAGGGCGCGTGAATCTTCAGCGTCGAACCATTTCAGGAAATCCGCGCGTCCGAGGCCGTCTGAACACTCGGCGATCAAGACTATCGTGCCGCCTTCAGCGCAGGCGTGCGCCGCCATGTCGAGTGCTTTATGCGCCTGTATCAGATTGATGTCATAAGGCGCGCCGCCGCAACTGGCGATCACGAGGTCGCGCCTCGCGCCGATCCGCGCCGAGTGGGCTCGGGCGTACTCTTCGCACGCCGTGCGGTGCGCCCCGCGCCAACCCCCGGCGTAGAGCCGGCTCGCGTACCCGCGCTCGTCCACTACCGTGTTGACAAGAAAAGCCGGCCCGACTAACGCCGCAATGAGTTCGCATTCTTCATGCACGGGGTTGCCGTCGAGCCTTCCCGTGCCGACGCCCGCACGCCGCCCGCCTTTTTCAAAGTCGAGCGCGAGCATATGCGTCGCCTCGATGGCCCGCGCGGAGGCGAGGCCCGGACAAACGGATTTGCGCCCGCCCGTGAAGCCGGCGAAGTAGTGAAAGCCGACGGCCCCTGTGAGGATGACGTGCGTGTGATCTTTGAGCGCGCGGTTGATCTCGACGGGGGTGCCGCGCGCCGTCGTGCCGAGGTCAACGAGTTTTGACGATTCGTGCGCATCATGATCGAGGGTCTTGATCCGCTGCACGATGAACGGCGTCAGCAATTCCCGTTTTTCAGCAGCCGTCACGGGCCGGTGAATGCCGGTCGCGAAAATGATGTCGATATCGCGCGGCGCGATCCCCAGTTCGACGAGCCGGCGTACCAGAAGATTCACGACCTGATTGCTGGCGGTGGCGCGCGTCGCGTCTGAAACGACGATCAGGACGGTCTCGTTCGGTGAGATGATCTCTTCCAGCCGCGGTGAGTCAACCGGAGTATCCAGCGCCGCCAGAATTTCCGCGTCCGACAGCGGGTGCTCGTCGCGCGCTTTCGGCGCGAGCACTTCGCAGCCCGTCTCTTCGTAATCGAAGACCAACGAGCCGCGTCCGTAGCCTAATTCGATACGCATCATGCCGGCAAATTTTTTATCCGAAAGAATAGGGCCGAAATCTTAAACGCCGAAGCGTATAAGCGAGCGTTCGATAACGTTGAGCGAAGCGAAATCCGTACCGCCGGCCGCGCGCGCGTCCGCGAGCCAGCGCCGGAGCTTGCGCGCTTCGTCGAGCGTGCCGATCCGGCACGCCCCCGTCAGCGCCAGCGTCACCAGCGAATCCGGCGCGCCGTGCGTGACGAGTGCCGCCTGCAACGCGGCCTGTTCGCGTAAATCCAGTGTGAGCAGGAGGCTGATTTCCATCAGGTTAAAGGGATGTCGGTAGTTTGGAGGCCGGGCGCCGGATCGAAGCATACCCCGGCCCCTCACGCCTGTCCCTGATTCTTATTCCCGTTCGGAACGAAAACAGGCCGTGCCGGCATGGCAGAAATGGAATGCTTCGTCCTCAAATTCTGGCGTCTCCATTTGAATCGTTAAATGATCGACCCCGAAACGGTCGTGAAGCTTGACGCGCAGCTCTTTCAACAGCTCCGGCTGCGAGATCGTTCCCGCGTGGATCACGTGCGCGCTCAACGCCTCGCGGCCTGAAGTGATCGTCCAGACGTGAAGGTCGTGCACGTCTTTAACGCCGATCGTTTCGAGTATTGAGTCCTCGACCGCCGCCAGGTTGATGTGCGCGGGCGTGCCTTCGAGGAGCACGTTGGTCGATTCGCGGATCAGGTTCCATGAGCTCAACACGATCAGGAAACTGATGACCACGCTGAACAGGGGGTCGGCCATGTACCACCCGTACAGCGACATCAGCACGCCGGCGATGATTGCGCCGACGGAACCGAGCGCGTCGCCCATGATGTGCAGCCACGCGCCGCGGATATTCAAATCCTCCTTGTGGCCCCCGTGCAAGATCGCGGCGCACGCGAGGTTGACGATCAGGCCGCCCACCGCGATCACGGTCATCGCCCCGCTTCTGACTTCGGGCGGCGCGGCCCAGCGGCCGTACGCTTCGTACAAGATAAACAGCGAGATCACACTTAAGGCGACGCCGTTGATGAGGGCGGCGAGAATCTCCAGCCGGTAGTAGCCGAAGGTCTTTTTCGGTGTCGCGGGGCGCGCGCCGAACCACACGGCGACCAGCGCCAGCGCCAGCGCGGCCACGTCCGCCAGCATGTGGCCGGCGTCGGCGAGCAACGCCAGCGAATCCGTCCACCAGCCGCCGAGCGCTTCGGCGATCATATAAAGAAAGGTCAGCAAGAGGACCAGACTCAGGCGACGACGGTCCCCCGATGCGCGGCCGTGCCTGTGTACGTGCGCCGGCCCGTGCTCATCCTGCGCCTCGACTATCGCTTGCGCCATAAGTTTTGTTCATGTAGTCGTTTGATCATCAATCATGAAGACGGATGAATAAACGGCCCCGCCAGTAATGACCGAAGGGTTACTCACCGCAACGCCCGCCGCCGTCCAAACCGGTGGCGGCCGGCCGCGCCGCCCACATCTTATCGCGCCTGTTGCAACCACAAGACGGTTGCCGCCTCCTGGCGAGAGTCAAAACACAAAAATAGCCGGATACAGCTTTAAGATTACAAGCCACATCCGGCGACGTCAACCTATTGACAGGGAGTAAACTCTATTAAAGAGGCGCGACCTTGAGCGCGGTGTTGAAGTCACTATACATTTCGTTCAGGTCGCGTATCGAGCGCTCAAGCGTGCGGGGCAGGTTGGCAATATCGGCATGATTGACGACCAGGTTAACGTTGTTGAGGAAGGCCACGTGCGCGTCAAGGGTGCGCACCGCCGGTGAGAGGTGGACGAAGAACAGGCGGCGGCGCTGCGCGGGCCGCAGGACGTTGACTTCGCGGCCGATAAATGCCGCGCCCTGCTCCGCCTGATCAAACTCCGGATCAAGGATCACCACGTCCATGCCTTCTTCACGCAGGCTTTCGATGGCCTGCGTCGTATTCTCTGCGACGAACACTTCATAGGCACGCCCCGCCAGCGTACGCGCGACCATCTCACGATGCGCCGGCGTAACGCACACGAGCGTGCGGCGCCTGCCCCGGCCGTGACTTTCTCCGTCGCGGCGCTTGTCCGCCTCCGGGCCGCTGCGCTGTTGCAGCAGGTCCGCCAGCAGGCGCACTAATTCGTTGGCATCCGTCGCGTCAGCGTTTGACGGCGCACCGAGGTCGCCCGTGTTGGTTGTGGGTTTGAAGGCCGGCGCATGATCGGGCTGCTCGAAGCGTGGGAGTTCAGTCGCGGGTGAGTCGCCGAGGGCGACGGCGCTGTGATCGCTTGCGCTCGGCGGCGGTTGCCCGTTAATGGCGTTCTGGCATTTCGGGCAGCGAAGGGTGAATGGACGCGACGGGACTTTTGCGTCGTCGAGCTGCAAACGTGTCGAGCAATTGGAACAGACAATAATCATAAGCGTTATTCGATCATGCTCAGCATAGAACCGGACCCGGAAACCGCGCCGACCGCCTCGCTTTCGGCGCGGATGAAATCCTCCGACGATGAGAGGCCCTTGAGTCCGAGCAAGAGGTTATGTTGATTCGTCGCAAAGGCGAGACCGTCTCCCAGGCTGACCACCTTGCGCTGGATCATGTCCCTGATCACCGTGTCGAAATCCTGCATCCCGTCGAGCTTGCCGTCACGCATCGCGTCGAGCAGCGATTTGCCTTCCTCCTCGCCCTCCTCGATATACTGGCGCGTGCGGGGGCTTGATCTCAGAATCTCGACCGCCGCGACGCGGCCGCCATTATCAGCGCGCGGGATCAGACGCTGCGAGATGATGTAGCGAAAAGTTTGCGCCAGCCGCGTCCTGATGACGGCCTCCTCATTTTTCGGGTACAGGCCGATGATTCGGTCGACCGTTTTAGACGCGTCAATGGTGTGCAGCGTGGAGAGCACGAGGTGTCCGGTCTCCGCCGCCTCGAGCGCGATTTCCGTTGTTTCGAAGTCGCGCATCTCGCCGATCAGAATCACCTTGGGCGCCTGGCGGAGCGCCGAGCGCAGCGCGGAAGGAAAATCTTTCGTGTCGTGGCCGACCTCGCGCTGGTTGATCGTCGAGCTTTTATGCGTATGCAGGTACTCGATCGGGTCTTCGATGGTAACGATGTGGTAGTGCTTCGTCTCGTTAATGATGTCTATCACGGCGGCGAGCGTCGAGCTCTTGCCGGAACCGGTCGGCCCGGTGAGGAGCACGATGCCGTTGCGCAGCTCGGCGATGTCGGAGAGTTGCGGCGGCAGGCCGAGCGACTTGAGGGTGGGGATTTCAGTCGGGATGACGCGCATGACGATGGAGTAAACGCCCCGCTGCTGGAAGATGTTAACGCGGAAGCGAGCGCACGAAGGGAGCGAATAGCTGAGGTCGGCGGTGCCCGTGTGCGCGAGGCGCTCGGCGGCTTCGCGGTTGCCTTGCAGGAGCGTCATCGCGATCACTTCCGTCTGGTACGGGGTGAGCTTTTGCAGCCCGAGCGGCTGCACGGGCGTCAGTTTGCCGTTAATTTCCACCTGCGGCATCTGCCCGACGGAGAAATTAAGGTCGCTGATTTTGTCTGAGACGAGCAACATCCGCTCGATAACGGGCGGCAGGTCAAAGAAGCTCATGCCGGGTGGAACTCCATATCTGGGATTGCCGGAAACGGTCGGGGCCAAGCACGCCACACGGGGTGGGTATGGCTGCTCTCTTGA
This sequence comes from uncultured Blastocatellaceae bacterium, assembly GCA_964383905.1. Lineage (GTDB taxonomy): Bacteria > Acidobacteriota > Blastocatellia > Pyrinomonadales > Pyrinomonadaceae > CAYLJO01. The sequence continues at coordinate 37,811 of CAYLJO010000025.1, read as the reverse complement.
AAGAGCCGGCATTTGATACCGGCCCTTTAATTGTCGCGTATAACGCGAATAAACGCAAGCAAAATCTGTTTTGCGTTGAATTTATTGTACTTAGAGGCTAAAGGATGGCGAGAAGATCCTTTGTAAGCGACTCTATTTTGGTCGGCTGAGACAGTAGCAGGCTGATCACGGCAACAGAGTCGGCCCCGGCATGAATTGCTTCGGGGGCATTTTCGCGGGTGATGCCGCCGATGGCGACGAGCGGTATCCCGCCGAGCAACCGGCGCGCATGGCCTAACAAGTTGAGGCCGACCTCAGGGTCAGGGTTCTCCTTTGTTGCAGTAGCGAAGATAGGCCCGAGAGCGACATAGTCAACGGGCAGGCGCGCCGCTTCCCTCACCTGCTCGATGTTGTGGGTGGAATAACCGATAATGGCCTGCTCGCCCAACAGCCTTCGTGCCGCTTCGGGCGGAGGATCATCCTGGCCCAGATGAACGCCATCGGCGCGCAGGGCGAGCGCGATGTCCGAGCGGTCGTTGATGATCAGGCGCCCGCCTCGTCTGCGCGCAACGCGCAGGGCAGTTTCCGCCTCCCGGTAAAACTCGCGCGGCGAAAGATACTTCTCGCGCAGTTGTACGAGCGTCGCGCCACCCGTGCTTAAGCGCGCGACTTGCTCCGCATGCGAGAGCCCGGAAAGCCAGACGTCCGTAATCGGATATAGCTTTGGCAGCGCGATTCGCAAATTTGAACGCCCGGGTCTGAAGAAATCTACCGACCAGCGAAACAGCGCCAGAGGGGTCTCCGACGGCACCTCAGATTGCTCACGCGAAGTTTACTTCATTCTGAATCAGCGATCCTAATTGCACGATAAGTATCTACTTCGCAGCGTTGAAGCGCCTGTTCATCACAGCCGCGCGTCAAAGAAATCGTCACACGGTCTGAACCGATCTTCATTAATTATACTACTTGCGCCGGCGTGGGCCGGTTGACCGTTTCCTGCCGCGTTGTCATGCTACTAAATCTGTTGACGCTTCCTTTGTGGTTACATAGAATGGGCCACCAGGTAAGGAGGATACCGATGGCGAAGCTAAATATCCGTGTCAGCCGGAACAAGCCTGAATCGCTCACCAAGCAGATCGCCGATCAGCTTGGCGGCCTGATCAAGACCGGTATACTGGAAGCCGGTAGCATGCTGCCGAGCGAACGCACACTCGCCGAGACTCTTGGCGTGGCGCGTAATGTCGTGCGCGGCAGTTACGAATACCTGGCCAGCGGCGGCCAGATCGAGAGTGAGGGCCGCAAGGGAAGGCGCGTCCGAAGCGCACGATCAGGGAAGAAAAGCACCCGCGCTACCGCTTCAGGAAAGAAGGGCGGCAAAGCTTCCAAGAAAGGTTCTACAAGTAAGAAGGGGGGCGGCCGGGGCCGGAAGTAAAGGAGGCCGCTTTTCACCGGAAGGTAAGCAAACGTTTTGGCCTTGCAGGACAAAATGGACCGCCGTGCGCAGGATTGTCCAGCCTAGCCGAATAAGGGCTCGCCGTCGTAGACCACGCACCAGCCGTTTCGCTTGCTTGTCGCGAGGCTCCGGTTGAACCATTTGAGGGCTGATTCCACATCATCATATTCCTTGGCCGCCGGGACGGGCTGGCGTGGGTCTACGCGAACAATCACACCACGTTCGGGAGAGGTCTTGATACTTAACAAAGCCAGCATGTCGTTCTTCATCAGCAGCACGGTGCGCAGCGTCAACGGCGAATCTTCCTCGAAATCTTCTTCCGCCGGATCATCCGGTTCCCATTCGTCATCGTCCGAAATGTCGTTAAAAAGATCGTTTTCTTCACTCATCTATCATTCCAACACTTTCAAGCCTTTTGAGGGCCCTTCGCTCCGATAAATTTTTTAGATCTTGAGCCGTCCACGCGTGAATTCTCGGTTAACAATATTATACTACTATCAAGCGTATCCACCGGAGTTCACAACACATGAGCGGGCGGAGAGATGATACCCCCGAACAGGCTGAACCGTCGCCCGCCGAGCGCAGGCCGGGTAGCTATTACTACGACGACTCGACAGGTTACGAGGTATACAACCCGGAAGATGAGGATGAATCGAATGAAGAGGAAGGTCCGGTAAAGGGTGAAGACCCTACCATCGCCTGCCCGAAATAATCGGTTTGGGATCAGTTATGAAGACTACGTCGCCGGTCACGGCGCCGCGCGCGTTGCGCCCATCCGTCCGCTCTCAGGTGACCACTCAAAGTAGAACATTCGATCGGCTTTAAGCCGGTCAACTGTTTTGGCATCCCCACCCGGCCAAAGCACTGAAAACTGCCGGCGCTGTCCCCAACAGGTAAGCTTTGGACCATCTGAGGGAAGACGACTCCGGCGGTATTTTGTTAAACTCCATTCATGCACGACGCGATCTCCCTTAGCGCGCCGATCGGCCCACGGCGCCTGACGCGGCTGCGGGCACACGCTCGCACGCAAGCGCCGACGCTCGCTGAGGTTGGACTGGCCGCGCTGTCGGCCTTGCTGCTCATCTTTTCTTTCCCCGATTTTAACCTTTGGCCGCTCGCCTGGATTGGACTTGTGCCGCTTTTGGTCGCTATCGCGCGCCGGCCGCGCGTCTTCAGCTCCCTGCTGCTCGGGTGGCTCACGGGCGCGCTCTTTTTCTACGGCTCCTGCTACTGGATTACGTACGCGATGGTACGCTATGGTCGCATCCCGGCGTGGGTCGCGTACCCGCTGATCGCGCCCGGTCCGCTTGTACTGGGTCTGTTTCCGGCGGTGTGCGGTGCGGCGCTGGCGCGCCTCGTCACTCGCCGTGGCGTGCGCGCAATTTTCGCCGCACCGTTTCTGTGGGTGGCGCTGGAATGGGCGCGGCTCGGAGTGACCGGCCAGTTGTGGAACGCCATCGGCTACTCGCAAGCCTACGTGCCGGCGCTGATCCAGTCGGCGCACTGGGGGGGTGTTTATGGGGTCGGATTCTTAGTCGTCACGGTGAACGCGACGGTCGCGTATATGATTTTGCAAAAGAGCGTACGCGCCGCGGCGACGGCAGCCTTCATCATGGCCGGTGTGACCGCCGTCGGGCTCGCGGCATACCTAAGCTCGTGGTCAGATGCGGCCCTGAAGCGGCAGGGCGAGCCGGCGGTGGTCATCGTCGCCGTGCAGCCCAATGTGCCGATGGACCCGGTCGGGTCCGCCGCGGAGAGTATGGCGCTGATCGAACGCCATCAGTCTTTAAGTGAGAGCGCGCTACGCGAGTGGGACGGCAGGCTCCGCAAATGGGAGACTAATCTGCGTGAGATCGAAGCCGCACGCCAACACAATAGTGGGGACCACGGCCGGCAAGAGCCCGGGGCGGAGGCTGTCAGCCCGCGAAAGAGTTTGGACAAGCCGCGCATCGTCATTTGGCCGGAGTCGCCGATGAACTTCACATACGCGCGTGACTCGGCGTTTCGTGAGATGGTCGCGCGCTTTAACGCCAGGAATCAGACCTCGCTTCTATTCAACTCGCTCGAGCCGGCGCCGGCCAACGGTTTTTACAACGCCGCCGTGATGGTCAATGAGGACGGTCGTGTGGTCGCGCAATATGATAAGATTCGGTTGTTGCCGTTCGGCGAGTACGTGCCGCTGCCACGCTGGCTGCCGGGGGTGAATCTGATTCCGGTGATGGTCGGAGATTTCACGCCGGGCGCGGAGTACCCGCTGGTCCCGCTGGGCGAGGCGCGCGCCGGGGTCTTCATCTGTTTCGAGTCGGCGTTTCCGGCAATCGCGCGGAAGTTTTCAGACGCCGGTGCGGATGTGCTGATCAACATTTCGAATGACGGGTATCTGGGGCCGACCCCGGTGATGCGACAGCACCTGGCGAACGCCGTCTTTCGCGCCGTGGAAAACGGGCGCCCTGTCGTACGCGTCACTAATACGGGGATCACCGCCTACATCAGCCCGCGCGGCGAAGTCAGGGACGCAACAGAAGGCTTCCGACCGGCCGTGCGCACCTGGACGGTGAACCGGGCCGTGGGCGGAAAGACTTTTTACACGAAGCACGGCGATGTCTTTGTCGGAACGTGCGCCGCCATCAGCCTGGCGGTTTTAGCATTTTCGTTGAAGAGCGGTTTCAGGCACGGGCGGCCGGCGCCGAGCAGTTAGGGTTATTAAATTCGGTGTGCGCCGGAGGGCCGCCTTTTGGAGGAGTAATGTCAGAGAATTTAACCACCGGAGAGAATGATCAATCCGTACAGGATTTACGCGCAACTTTTGAAGATCTGCGTGAGCGCATCACACGGCTCGGGAGGTTTCTTTGATGTCCTGGCCAAGCGCGAGGAGCTGACGCGTATCGAGGCCCGGGCCTCGGCCGCGGATTTCTGGAGCGATCAGGGGGCGGCGCAAAAGCTGCTGCAGCAGCGCAGCCGTTTAGAACGAACCATCGCCCGTCATGAGCGCTTCGAATCGTCCGTCGAAGACGCCGGCGTGCTCTTTGAGTTCGCCGAAGAAGACGCGGACAGCGCGCGCGAGTTGCGCGCCCTCATCCGGCGGCTCGAGCGGGAGGTGGGTGAGGCTGAAACTGAGATGATGCTCGCGGGCGAGAATGATATACGCAACGCCATCTGCACGATTCACCCCGGCGCCGGCGGGACCGAATCACAGGACTGGGCCGAAATGCTCCTCCGCATGTATTTAAAATGGGCCGAGCAGCATGGCTTCAAAACGGAGATCCTGGATTACCAGCCCGGCGAGGAAGCAGGCATTAAAAGCGTGACCTTCAGGGTCGAAGGCGAATACGCTTACGGCCTGCTCTCGGCTGAAGCCGGGGTTCATCGTCTCGTACGCATCTCACCTTTCGATCAGGCGGCCCGCCGTCACACGTCTTTCGCTTCACTTTTTGTCTACCCCGAGATCGACGAGAACATCGAAGTGGAAATCAACGATAAGGACTTGCGCGTCGATACGTATCGCTCGACCGGCGCGGGCGGGCAGCATATCAACACCACGGATTCCGCCGTGCGCATCACGCACATCCCGACAGGCATTGTGGTGTCATGCCAGAACCAGCGGTCGCAGCACCAGAACCGCGCCGTCGCCATGCAGGTGCTGCGTTCGCGCCTCTACGAGCTTGAGCTCGAAAAGCGCCGGGCCGAAACCGCCGAACTGGAAGCCAACAAGGCTGACATCTCTTTCGGCTCGCAGATTCGCAGCTACGTGCTTGCGCCCTACCGCCTCGTTAAGGACACGCGCACCAAACTGGAGCGCGGCAATGTTGACGCGGTGCTCGGCGGCGACATAGACGACTTTATCAAGGCGTATCTTCTCTCGCGCCGCGCGGCGTGAGAGGGTGAAGGGACCAGGGAAGTCATGCCGCTCCGTACGGCGGCTGCGGCCGCTGATTTACATGACAAGGGAACAACCTGCTAACGGTCGGGGTGCTTATGGCAACAATTCAAGCCGATGCGCGGGCGAAAACAGTGCCGCCCCGGAACACGCGCCGCAATGAGATCATCGCGATCGCGCTCTGCGCGCTGGGCGTGCTCTTTGCGCTGTGCCTCGCTTCCTACAACCCGGACGACCCGACGTGGAACTCCGCCGGTCAAACCGAGACACGCAATCTGGTCGGGGCGGTCGGGGCGGTCGTTGCCGCGAGCATGTTCCAGGCGGTCGGGCTCGCGGCCTATCTGCTCCCGGTGCTGCTCTTGGCTGCCGCGTGGCGGCGCTTCCGCACGCGCCGCCTTCGTGCCCCCCTGTCGCGCACGGTAGGACTCGTCATGCTCGTGCTGGCTTCGTCGGCATTGCTCGCGCTCGCCAGTGTGCGCCCGCTTTTTGACGCGAGTTTCGAACCCGGCGGTCTGGCCGGGACGCTCATCGCGCGCGGCCTGGCGAGCGGTTTGAATACGGTCGGCGCGGCTGTTCTACTCCTCGCCGTTGCCGCCACGGCATTGCTGCTCGCCACCAACTTCTCTTTCACACATGCTTACGAGCGTATCGTGACCCTACTCAGTAACCGCCTCCGCTTCCTTCGGAAGCTTCCCGAAAAATTTGCCGCCTGGCGCGCAGGGCGTCGTGAAAAGGCACGCGTGCACATGGAAATGCGCCGGGCAGAGCGCGCCGAACGTGAAGCCGCGCGTGAAGTCGAAAAGAGGTTGGGCGAGAAGACCGGGGCCGACCGCGTCGCCGAGTTTATGCGCGATGAGGCTCGCGCGGAGCAGAGCAACCGGGCAGCGGTAGCGATCAGGCGCGCGGCGTCTGCCTCACAACCCGCAGAACCGGTCGAGCGGGGTGCGCTCGACCAAGCAGGGTTGGCCGCTTCGTTTGATGATTTACCCGCCGGCGCAGCCACGTCAGGCCAGCGTGGCGCGGCGGCGGAAAGGGGGGCTGAAAAGAGCGCGGCGGCAAAACGCTCGGTCTCTTCCGCCGAACGGCCTCTCGACGGAGGATCCGAGGAAGCGGCTGAGATCGAAGCGATGGTCAAGACTGCCTCAGTGGTGCGCACCGAGACCGACCCGTCGGAAGTAAGTGCGCTGCCGGTTGCCCCCGAGCGAACCAAGCGCGCTCCGGCGACGGCTGTCCCCCCCACGATCACCGACTACAAGATGCCGGAGGTGGAATTCCTGAATCCGCCCCCGCCGCACAGCGAGCAGGCCGACGAAGAACTGCTCAACCTCGCCACGCGCCTCGCCGAGAAGTGCAAAGAATTCAACGTCACGGGACAGATCAAGCATATCTGTCCCGGGCCCGTCGTGACGACCTACGAGTTCAAACCAGATCCGGGCGTTAAGTACTCGCGCGTGACGAGCCTGGTCGACGACCTCTGCCTCGCGCTCAAAGCCGAATCCATACGCATTGACCGCATGCCCGGCAAACCTCACGTCGGCATTGAAGTGCCGAACCCGCATCGTGAAACGATTCACCTGCGTGAGGTGATCGAGTCGCGCCAGTTCCGCGAATCCCCTTCAAAGCTCACGATCGCGCTCGGCAAAACGATTGACGGGCTGAACTACGTCGCTGATCTCGCCAGGATGCCGCATCTTTTGATCGCCGGCGCGACCGGCGCGGGCAAATCCGTCGGCGTCAACTCGCTGGTCGTCTCTATCCTCTACAAGGCGCGGCCCGACGAGGTGAAATTCATTATGGTCGATCCGAAGCGGCTCGAGCTCGGCCTTTACGCCGACATCCCGCACCTGGCGACACCGATCATCACCGACCCTAAGAGGGCGGCCATCTCGCTCAAGTGGGCGGTCGCCGAGATGGAGCGGCGCTACAAGGAGCTGGCCGGCTGGGGCGTGCGCAATATAGACGGCTACAACACGGAAGTGATGCGCCGCAGCATGGCCAAAGAATTTGACGAAGCGGGCGAACCCTGGAAGCCTCTGCCCTACATCGTCATCATCATCGATGAGCTTGCCGACCTGATGATGGTCTCCGGCCACGAGGTCGAAGAATCGATCACCCGCCTGGCGCAGATGGCGCGCGCCGTCGGCATTCACCTGGTGCTCGCCACGCAACGCCCCTCGGTCGATGTCATCACAGGGCTCATCAAGGCAAACTTTCCTTCGCGCATCTCCTACCGCGTTTCGTCCAAGGTTGACTCGCGCACGATCATTGACGCCAACGGGGCCGAGCAACTGCTCGGCCGCGGCGACATGCTGTTTTTACCCCCCGGCACGTCGCGACTGGTGCGCGTGCACGGCGCTTACGTCGACGAAACAGAGATCAACCGCACCGTCGCGCACGTCAAAGCGCAGACCGAGCCGCAGTACGACGAAACGATCACGCAGTCGGAAGAGGAGGCGATGGGGTTGGATGGCGCGAGTGGCGAGCGCGACGAGCTGTTTGAAGAAGCCGTGCGCATTTGTGTCGAGATGAAACGGGCTTCCACCTCCGTGTTGCAAAGGCGTCTACGCATCGGCTACGGGCGCGCCGCCGCCATCCTCGACATGATGGAGCGTGAAGGGTTCATCGGACAAGTCGATGGCGCTCGACCCCGCCCTGTACTTAGTCGCGCGTATGAGGCCGTCGCCGAATGGGACGGAGGAAGAGATGAGGGATGAGCGCGGAAGGATGAAGTGAACTATGAGAGGGTGACTTTGTCGTACATCTCATTCAACGCCAGTACAGTTTGAAGGGAAACAATCTCCAGCGTGCCTTCCGGCGAGCGGGTGTCGGACAGCAACCAGCGCCCGTCCGTTTGTTTGACGTACTGCTCGACTCGGTATTCGTCCTACGCCACTAACAGGTATTCGGCCAGGGATTCAATCGTGCGGTAATAGCCAAACTTCATGATGCGATCATCAGACGCAGTGGATTTTGACGGCACCTCGAACAGGAGTGTCGGGTTGAGTAGCGTATCAACCTCTTCATCCCCAAACCTCGGCTCGCCGCAGACTACGACCACATCAGGATAAGTGTAGAGACTGGCCGCCGGAATCCCCACGCGCATGTCGCTCATGTAAGTTTCGCAGTCGCGGTTCCTTAACCGCGCGCGCAACTCGGACGCAATATTGAGGGCAATTAAATTATGATTTCTGCCGGCGCCCGTCATCGCGAACACTTCACCATCAAAATACTCGCTTTCGGTAGCAACTCGGAGGTGCTGATGTCTCGCCAAGTGTGCGGTCTTGAACAGGATGGTGCATCTGGGAAGAACGCAGAGTTACAAAGTAGCAGCATGAATCAGTCCAAAGCTAGTCCGGGTTACTCATTCATGCACCAAAGCCGTATAAAGTTACTGTTCGGAAGGCGTGACAGAAGGCTCTTACCAAAAGGTATCAAAAGCGATATTTTTCATCTCTTTTAGATTCTGGCCAAGTTTCCACAGAGTTTTCCACAGATATCTGTGGAAAACTCTGTGGAAAAGTCCCTTTTGCGTGTTACAAATTTATGAAAAATTTAGACTTCTAGCATTTTGCACACATTCGTAGCATAAGTGACAAGTGCTTCTGTATCAATGTTTAAGTCTTTTGCACAAGATCAGTACGAAACTAAGCGATTTATCCTACCTATACTCTTGTGCTGCGCTCTCGTGGCGCCCGGATGCGTCAGGATGCCACGCCGCACGCTACAAGTTAGTAGTCAAGATGCGATGGAACTCCGGCAGCCAGAGGCCCTTGATGGAACGCGCATTAATATTAACATCGCGTCGCCCGCTGAGCTCGAAAGACTACCGGGTGTAGGCAAAGCCACCGCCGCGCACATCATCGCATATCGTGAACGGTATGGGCGATTTCGCCGTGCGGAGCACCTGATGATGATACGCGGCATTAGCGAGCGGCGCTTTCGCGAGCTGCGCGCGCTGATCACCGTCGAGTGAGGTAGCGTGACAAGTATAGTTGACCTTCGCCACACCGCGCGGGAAATTTTCGATGCCGCATTGAAGAGCGTTGACGCGGGAAGGGCCGTCCGCCGCGCCGTACAACTGGATGGCTCGCGCCTCACTATCTGTGACACAACCTTTGATCTCTCCGCGCGCCCCACAGGAATATATGCCATCGCGATTGGTAAAGCCGCACTGGCGATGGCAATGGCGCTGGATAACGCTCTCGGTAATAAGTTAAAAGCCGGACTCATCGCAGGGTCACTATCAAGGCAGCCCCTGGAGTCGGTTCTCTCCGACTCACAGCGGAAATTTTCCGCGCGCTGGCGCTGGTACGAGGGCGGACACCCGGTGCCGAACGAAGCAAGCCTGGCCGCGGCGCGAGCCTCCTTCGACCTGCTGCGACGCGCGAATGATGGGCACGCTCTCGTTATCTTTCTTATCTCCGGCGGCGGCTCGGCGATGATCGAGAAGCCGCGCGACGAGCAAACGACGCTCGCCGAGCTGCAAAAGGCGAATCAGGTCCTGGTTACCTGCGGCGCCTCCATCGCGGAAATTAATGCCGTGCGCCGGGCAATCTCTGCGATCAAAGGAGGGGGCCTGGCCGCGTGCGCCCCGCGGGCGGACCAGGTGAGCCTGATCATTTCGGATACAGGGCCGGGCATGGGATCAATCGTCGCATCCGGCCCGACGTTCGACCCTCCGGCCGGCGCCCCCGACGCGCGCGAGGTCGTCGCGCGCTACGACCTCGCATCGCGCCTGCCGGCCTCGATTCTCCGCGCAATCAACCGGGCGGCTGTGACGCGGGACGAGACCCCGCAGCTTTCTCTCAGGAAGCACCATGTCCTGCTCGATAACGAAAGCGCGTTACAGTCTGCCGCCGAAGCCGCCCGCGCGCGCGGCTTCAGGGTTGAGATCGCGAAAGACATCATCGAGCAACCGATCGCCGAGGGATGCGCAGAACTGCTGTCGAGGCTTTCCCGTGCCCTGAGCACGGCGAGCAACCGGACGCCCGTCTGTCTAATTTCGGGCGGCGAGTTCGCATGCCCGGTGTATGGTCATGGTTTGGGGGGTCGTAATTCCGAAACGGTGTTGCGTTGGGCGATCGAGATCAACGCACGCAACGAACAAACCGGCGCGCAGGCATCTTCGCCGCACATCGTCGCGCTCAGTGCCGGGACGGACGGTATTGACGGCAACAGCCCGACTGATGGTGCCCTCGCCGATGAAATGACGATTGCGCGCGCGCGTGGGCTCGGTCTTGACGCCCAGAGCTTTCTCGCCGCTAGCGACGCCTATACTTTCTTCCATACTCTGGGCGACCTGATTATGACCGGCCCGACCGGCACTAACGTGCGCGACGTGCGCATCATGCTCGCCGATTGAAAATCTTTCTCATTTCTCCCCGCCGCGATCCACACATTGACTCGCCGCTTTGGTACGAGTATAAAAATTCCTGGGGTATTTCGAAAAACCGCGGGCCAGAGGACTTGGCCCTGCCCCGATCGGTTATTCCGGCACCGCCGGGTGCTTTTCGCCCTGCGCCCTGTTCTCTGAAGTCTATTCCTCATGAGGAGTTCCCGACCTATGTCAACGAACGTTACACAGACCACTCAATCTCCCGCGGCCATCGAGCAAGACTCGTTCCGCCGCTTCCCGCTCCGAGCGCTGGCAGACAAGCTCAAGACTTTGCGCGGCACGCCCTCGCTTCAGGAGATTAGCACGTGGCTTAACGAGGTCGAGATAACTGCCGAGGAGCTGCGCCCGTACCGTGGCTTTAAACCGGGGACGTATGCGCGCCACCGCGTCTTTCGTAATGAGTTTGTCGAAGTCCTGGTATTATGCTGGCGGCCGGGGCAGCGTACGCCGATCCACGACCATAACGGCTCGCACGGCGCTGTACGCGTCTGTGAGGGCGTGATGTGGGAGACGATGTTCGCTCTCAACGACGCGCGCGAGCTTTATTATCAAACGGCGCGCGAGCTGGCCATCGGGCAGGTGACGGGCGCCGAAGTGCCCGACATACACCAGCTCGGAAACCCGGAAGTCAGCGGCCAGAACTTAGTGACACTGCACATTTACGCGCCGCCGCTCGGCGTCCTGAACACCTATAAAGTTGGCAGCTCCGTGGTTGGCCATTACACACCGGACGAATATATGGACGGTGGTGGGATCTAAATAGGGGCAAGGTTGTCTGACCGGTGCCCTCATCATTTGATCCTTCACCCTCAAAGCATCAGTGCAACAAACTCGGCGCGACGCCGGAGCAGCTTGCCGATAGCTTCCCTCCGCTCGACTTGAAGGACATCTATGCAGCCATCGCCTACTACCTGACGCATCGCACGGAGGTCGAAGAATACTTGCGCCGGCGTGAAGCGGAAGGTGACGCCATACAGCAGCGCCTCGAATCCGACCCCAATTATCAGGCCAGGATTAATACGCTACGCGAATTAATCCTCTCTCGCTGGTCCGCACGCCAGCAAAAGATTGATTGAGGCCCTTCGGAAATCCCGTGCTCCGTCTGCTCATAGATCAAGATCTCAACCAGATCATTCTTCGAGGACTCCGGCGACGCCTCCCTCAACTCGATGCCATCAACGCTTACGAGGTCGGTTTGAGTGAAGCGAGGGACCCTGAGTTGCTGGCGTGGGCGGCAAACGACGGGCGCATCACCGTCACACACGACCGTCAAACCATGCCGGATCATGCCCCCGCGCGCATCGCAGCGGGCCAAAGGATGGCCGGCGTTTTCATCGTCCCCCGGAACCTCCCGATCCATAAAGCGATTGATGACCTTGAGCTGCTGGTCACATGCAGCCTCGAAAATGAATGGTACGACACCATTCGTTTTCTCCCTTTGTAAGCACTCAACGCTCAGCTTTTTGTTCATAGCCGACTGCTGACAGCGTTGCGAATAGTTAACATCATAGAATGTAGTTGAAACTGTAGTAGCTATCTGTATGTACCCAGTATTATGGAGTGATCCGGCAAGAGAAAATGCTTAATATTTACGCACCTGTGACACTCTATAGCGCTCCATGATATATGCCCAAAAGAACTGCAAACCTTCGGTCGCGCGCTTCGAGACCCATCGGCTCCGCCACATCGAAGTGGTTGTCTCTTAATTTATGAGGGCAACCGCTTCGGATGTTAGTAGAGATAACCGCCACTTATACCTTCTGCGGACAATAGATTCACGCATCATGCCACCCGGATTATACTTTGTCTTGTGAAACTTGCATGGCACCCGTTGAGGCCAAACTGACAAAGGATCAACCATTAACCGACTGTTTAGCCTCATCCGCCGCGACATTCAGGGCGATTCATACTATCAACAAAATTTTGCCAACGACGGCGAGCGTTTCCTCGCTTGGTATCTACGCTACTTTCCCTTTCCGACAGCTTCGCTTATGCTGTATGGCTGATGAGGAAATACTATGGGAACTACCGCTCAAGAGCTTTATGCTGAAGCCGTACGCCGCTTGCCACCGAAGGAACGTTTGCGACTGGCCGCGCTCCTTCTTGAAGAATTAACCCGCACTGCGGACGCACTCAGCTTGAGCGACGAGTGGAGCAACGAAGACCGACGCGACCTGAGCGCTTTTGCGCTCGCTCACGCTACGCGCATGTATGGCGAGGACGAAGAGCTTGGATAAGGCGGGCGATGTCGTGGTGCTTGATTTTTCGGCCGTCACAGGAACTAAGCGCCGCCCGGCTGTCGTCTTGTCGTCTGACCTTTATCATGCGGCCCGCCCCGATGTTATTGTCGGTTTGATTACTAGCCAGACTGCTGGCGCGATAGCGGCGACCGATTACTTACTGCAAGATTGGTCGGGTGCCAGGCTGCGCAAGCCCTCCGCATTCCGGGCTTTCCTCGTGACTGTCCCGCGCTCTGCCATCACCGCTCGCATCGGCCGCTTATCGGATACAGATTGGCAGTCCGTCCGCGAACGCCTTCGTCTCGCGCTTGTTGCGCTGAACGCGCCATCAGCCCCCTAGCTTTGCGCTACGGATTCAGCCATATTAGGATTGACTGCTTCCGAGCAGTAGCCCATGAGCCAACTTAAAATCCAAGTGAAAATGTATCTTGGGATGTTCGACAAGATGCCCGGCGTGACAGAACTTAAAAACTCACTCATCATTCCGGCTGATAAATCCAGCCTGCGCTGGTCAGCCGACTATCTGCACTCACACATCTAAACTCTACAACAGCCATGATCCCCGTCGCCGAAGCCATTCGTATCGTCAAAGAGCAAACGCACTTGCTCCCGCCCGAACAGATCCCACTGGCCGACGCGCTCGGGCGCGTGCTTGCGGAAGATGTGATTGCAGACTCAGACCTGCCGCCCTTTGACCGCGCGCAGATGGACGGCTACGCGGTGCGTGCTGTTGATACGCTGAGCCCGCCCGCAATCTTGCGCGTCGTCGGCGAAGCAGCCGCCGGGCGCGGCTGGCATCAGGAGATGCGCGCGGGTGAAGCCGTGCGGATCATGACCGGTGCGCCGGTGCCATCAGGCGCAGACAGCGTGCAGAAAGTGGAAGTGACGCGCGAAACTGACGGCACACAGGTCTTGATTGAGGAGGCCACGCAGCCCGGACAGTTTATCGTCAAGCGCGCCAGCGAGGTCAAAGCGGGCGGGATCGTGCTCGGCGCTGGCGAGGAGATCAATGCGGCGATGATGGCCGCGCTCGCCTCGTTCGGCTATGCTGAAATCAAGGTCGGCCCACGCCCACGCGTCGCAGTGCTGGCCACCGGCACCGAGCTTGTTGCGGTGAACGAAAAGCCGGGCGCAGATCAGATTCGTGATTCAAACAGTTATTCGTTAGGGGCTTACGCCACACTGGCGGGCGCAAGAGTAGAGCGCTTGCCGCTGGCCGGCGATGATCCTGTGGTCTTGCAGCGCACCATCACAGAAGCGGCGTCGCGCTCGGATCTGCTTATTCTATCGGGCGGCGTCTCGATGGGCGTTTACGATTTTACGAAGGCGGCCCTGCGCGCGCTCGATGCGGAGGTCTTTTTCGAGCGCATCTCTTTGCGCCCCGGCAAGCCGACTGTCTTCGCACGCCTCGGTCACACGCTCGTGTTCGGGCTCCCGGGCAACCCGGTCTCCGTCTCCGTCACCTTCAATCTATTCGCGCGAACCGCTCTGCGCGCCATGCAGGGCGCAAAAGACCCGGCGATGGTTGAAGAGTGGGCCGTACTCGCGCGCGGTGTGAAGGGCTCGCTTGACCGCACCAGTTATCTGCCGGCCTGCCTTGGCACGAATCAGGAGGGCCAGCTTCTCGCAGAGCCTTTGAAGTGGGGCGGCTCGTCCGACTTCGTCGCCTTCGCGCGCGCCACCGCCCTCGTCATCGTGCCCCAGGGCGTGCGCACCCTCGACGCGAACGCCAAGGTACAAATCGTCCGACTAGCCTAATGAAGAAGGGACGCGGAGAGTAGGCGAACAAGGCGACACGGAGAGGGGGAGACGCGGCGACGCGGCGATGTCTTGTTTTGTCCCCGCCTCTCCGCGTCTCCGTGTCACCGCGTCCTCGACAATCGTATGAAGCAACTTTCTCATATGGACGAACACGGCCGGGTGGCGATGGTTGACACGAGCGCGAAGCCTGTCACGGTGCGGCGTGCCGTCGCCTCCGCGCGGGTTCTGATGTCGCCGGAGACCGTTGCGGCGGTGCGCGAACACCGGACTCCGAAGGGCGACCCGCTGGAGACGGCCCGCCTTGCCGGCATCATGGCCGCCAAACGGACGGCCGATTTGATCCCGCTCTGCCATCCGCTCCCACTCACACACATCGAGGTGCGCGCAGAAGTCCGGGACACGGGCGTTTATCTTGAGGCCGAAGCCGCCACCCAGGCGCAAACCGGCGTCGAAATGGAAGCGCTCACCGCCGCCGCCGTCGCCGCGCTCACCATATACGATATGTGCAAAGCCGTCGATAAAGCGATGACCATCACCGACCTTCGTTTGGAAGTGAAGACCGGCGGCAAATCAGGCGAGTTCACAAGGCCAAAGGCCAAAGGAAAAAGGAAAAATTAAGGAACAAGGCGGTATTGTCCCTCGTTTATATTCCTGGCTGTGATACTTTTGCCTTTTTAATTTTGCCTTCTTCAGCGTACAATGTTCGGGTAAGTCAACCGAAGGCTGAAAGCCGGTTAGCGGAGATTTTCAAGATGAAGATAAGCATATCCAGAGATGCGCGCCCGCAAGCGCTCACACTGCTCGTGGCCGCCGCCATATCCATCGCGCTGTGGTTCATCCCTTACGCGGAGATTCTGACCTACCCATTTCGCATCTTTGTCACCTTCATACATGAGGGCGGGCATGCGATTGCCGCTCTCCTGACCGGCAACTCGGTCGCCAGCCTGAGCGTCGCGGCCAACGCGAGCGGCGAAACCTACACCACCCAGGGCGGACTCTTCTCACAGATTTTTGTGTCGAGCGCCGGTTACCTCGGCGCGACCGCCTACGGGGCGTTGCTTCTCCTGCTCATCCGCCGCGCAGTGGCCGCTCGCGTCGTGCTGCTCGGCTCCGCGGCCTTCATTTTCGCCGTGACGGTGATCTACGGGCTACTGAAGCCGTTAACCAATGGATCATGGGGCACGATGCCTGGCATACCCTTCACACTTTTGATGGGCATCGCCATCCCGCTCGGCCTCGTCGCCGTCGCGAGGTACGCGAGTCCGCGGGCCGCAACCTTCTTCGTCAGTTTTCTCGCCGTGCAATGCGTCCTGAATGCGTTGCTCGACCTGAAGACCGTTTTCTTTCTTTCGTCGCCCTTCTCGCCCGCCGTCCACACCGACGCGGTGAACATGGCGAACGCGACGGGCATTCCGGCAATATTCTGGGCCGTCCTCTGGATCGGCGTCGCCCTGATGATCCTCTCCACGGTGATGCGCCTTTACGCCGTCAGCCGCCAGCGGTCGGCGGCGCAGCAGGATCTTCCGTTTGAAGACCCCCTGGATGTCTAGGAAGAGCTGAACGTGAGCGCTGAGATCGAAAGGCCGCCGGACGCAGAAGTCTTCGCTTCCCTGTCCGGCGGCTTTATTGCGTCTCTCTCTCCCGATAATACACAACAGGATAATACGCAACAGCTCGCCGCTCTGCCGCTTGGCGCGCGTCTTGTCCTGCGCTGTCGCAAGGACTGGCGCGACGCGACCGTCGTCCGTCTCTCACCCGAAAACGTTACGCTCTCCGTCTGCGCGCCCATGGGGCGGACCTACCGCGTGCGCCGCCCCCCCGATTCTCTTCTCTCCTTTCACGGCTCAATCCCCGTCCTCGGCGAAGGCTCATGGCGCACCGGGTTTGCCCGCTATGACACACGCTGGTAATCCCCTTTGGACTCTTCCAGCCGAACGCATCTGCTCCGCGCTTCGTCTCCGGCCTAAATCGGGTTATCATAGGTGTTTTGCCGCCGAGCGCTGGAGATAGCCGTGCGAGCCGGCAGCCATTTGCGACATGACAGAAGAAGCCATCGAAGTGCGCGGGGCGCGCGTCAATAACCTCAAGAACATCTCGTTTTCTATTCCGGTCGGGCAAATGACGGTCGTGACCGGGGTCAGCGGTTCGGGTAAATCCTCTCTCGCTTTCGACACCATCTACGCCGAGGGCCAGCGTCGTTATGTCGAATCGCTGTCGGCCTACGCCCGCCAGTTTCTGGAGCGGATGGATAAACCGGACGTTGACGAGGTGCGCGGCATCGCGCCGGCCATCGCGATTCGACAGAAAAACTCGACCCGCAATCCGCGCTCGACCGCCGGCACGCAGACGGAAGTTTACGATTACCTGCGCCTCCTTTATGCGCGCACGGGGATAACTTTTTGCCGCGTCTGCGGCCGCGAGGTGCACCGCGATTCGCCCGAGTCGTCCGCGCAGGAAACGCTTGCCACGATCGCCGAGGGCACACGCTTCTACGTCCTGTTTCCCGCCGAAGCCGGACTGCGCGTCGAGGCAAACGGCAGCGGGGGGAAAAAGGCCAACACACGCCGGAAGGGCAAAGCCGAAACAAAGTCCAGGGTGACGAATCGACAATCGGTCACCGCCCATATCATGAGCCTGATGCAGCGCGGCTTCACCCGGCTCTACAGCGAGGGGCAAATCATCGATCTGCGGTCGCCCGATGATTACACGCGAACAGATTTCGACAACGTTTATGTGCTGGTAGACCGCCTGACGGCGCGGCCGGACGTGCGCGAGCGCCTTGTTGATTCCTTCGAGACCTGTTTTCAGGAGGGCCACGGCACGGCCGTCATCGAAACGGCCGAAGCCGCGCCGCGCCGCCTGCGCTTCTCCGAGCGTTTTGAATGTAAATACGACGGCACGATTTACGCCCAGCCGGAACCGCGCCTCTTCAGCTTCAACAACCCTTACGGCGCATGCCCGACGTGCCAGGGCTTCGGCAACACTATCGGCCTCGACCTCGATCTGGTTATCCCGAACCCTGCCTTGACGTTGAACGAGGGCGCGATCGAGCCGTGGACGAAGCCACAGTATGACTGGGCGAGAAACGAGTTGCGCCGCTTCTGCAAAGCGGAAGGCATCTCGATGAGCGTGCCGTTCCAGAACCTCTCACGCACCGAGCAGCGCGCGATCATCGAAGGCAAGGGCAAGTGGAACGGCGTGCGCGGCTTCTTCGAGTGGCTGGAGACCAAAAAATACAAGCTTCACGTGCGCGTTTTTCTCTCGAAATATCGTGGCTATACGCTGTGCCCGGATTGCCACGGCGGGCGACTGCGGCAGGAAGCGCGCGACGTGCGCGTCGGCAACCGAACGCTCCCAGAGGTCTGCGCCCTTTCGATCAAAGACGCGGCCCTCTTTTTCGACACGCTCGAGCTTTCGACCGAACAAGCGGCCATCGCCGACCGCGTGCTGTATGAAGTCCGGCGGCGCTTGCGCTTCCTCGTCGATGTCGGCCTCGACTATCTGACGCTTGACCGCCTCGCCTCGACGCTCTCCGGTGGCGAAGCCCAACGCATCCAGCTCGCGACCAACCTCGGCTCGTCGCTCGTCGGCGCGCTCTACGTCCTGGATGAGCCCTCGATCGGACTTCACCCGCGCGACAGCGAGCGCTTGATCCGCCTGCTGCATAACCTGCGCGACATCGGCAACACGGTGCTCGTCGTCGAACATGACGCGGAGATGATGCGCGCCGCCGATCACATTCTGGACATCGGGCCGGCGGCGGGCGAGCTCGGCGGGCAGGTCATTTACGAGGGCGACTTCGACCACCTGCTGAAGGACAAGTCTTCGCTGACGGCCCGCTACCTGCGCGGGGACGCCGAGATCAAAGAGCCTAAACAGCGCCGAGCGCCGCAGAAAAGGCGGCTCGTGCTGCGCGGGGCGAGCGAGCACAATCTTAAAAATATCGACGTCGACGTGCCGCTCGATATGCTCGCCTGCATCACGGGCGTGAGCGGATCAGGCAAATCCACCCTGGTTCACGACTGCATTTACGCCGGGTTGAAGAAGCAGCGCGGCGACTGGCAGGGCCACGTCGGCGCTTTTCAGAGGCTCGACGGCGGGCAGTACGTTGATGATGTCATTCTCGTCGACCAGTCGCCGATCGGTCGCACGCCGCGATCAAACCCGGTCACCTACATCAAAGTCTATGACGCGATTCGCGAAGCTTTCGCCGGAACGCGCGAGGCGCAGGCGCACGGCTTCGACCCCTCCTTCTTCTCCTTCAACGTTCCGGGCGGGCGCTGCGAAGTCTGCCAGGGCGACGGCACGGTGACCGTCGAGATGCAGTTTCTGGCGGACGTCGAGCTCGTCTGCGAAGAATGCAAAGGCACGCGCTTCAAGCCGCAAATACTCAACGTGCATTACCGCGGTAAGAATATCAACGACGTGCTGAACATGACGGTCCGCGAAGCGATGCTCTTCTTCCGCGAGATCACGAAGATCACTAACCGCCTGCGCGTGCTCGACGACGTCGGCCTGGGCTACCTGCGCCTCGGCCAGTCGGCCACGACGCTCTCCGGCGGCGAGGCCCAGCGCGTCAAGCTCGCCGCACACCTCTCGAAGCGGACCGGCGCCAAAACGCTTTACATCTTTGACGAGCCGACCACCGGCCTGCATTTCGATGACATTAACAAGCTGCTCGCCGCCTTTCGTGCCCTGATCGAGGCGGGCGGCTCCCTGCTCGTCATCGAACACAACCTCGACGTGATCAAGACCGCCGACTACATTATCGACCTCGGCCCCGAGGGCGGGGACGCCGGCGGCTACGTCGTCGCCACCGGCTCGCCCGAAGAGATCATGCGCGCCAGAGATTCGCACACGGGGCGATTCCTCAGCCGGCATCTGGCGCGCTCCAACGGCCACCACAAGAACAGGAGTGCCTAAACTATGAGCTTGCAGGAACGCATTACGTCCGATCTCACCACCGCGATGAAGGCTAAAGAGGCCGCCCGCACTTCGACACTGCGGATGGTTAAAGCAGCTTTGATGAACCGCCAGATCGAAAAGGGCGGCGCGTTGACCGACGAGGAGACGACGAAAGCGCTGCGCTCGCTCGTTAAACAGCGGCGTGATTCCATCGAGCAGTACGAGAAGGGCCGGCGTCAGGAATTGGCCGACAAGGAGCGCGCCGAGATCGAAGTCATCGAAGCCTACCTGCCCCAAGCCGCGTCCCGTGAAGAGATCGAGCAGGCTGTCGCCCTCGCCATCTCTGAGACCGGCGCGTCCTCAATGCGCGACATGGGCGCGGTGATGAAAGCCGCACAGGCGCGCCTTGCCGGTCGCAACGCCGACGGGCGCATGGTGAGCGAGATCGTCAAGGCAAAATTGAACGGTTAGCTAGCGACTGTTTAATGGAGCTAATAATAAAGATTTAAGGCCGTTAAACGCAGTGAATTTATTGCCTTGCTGGCGGTTTCCGGCCAAGTGTTCAATATATATGAGATCCTCGGGTAAGGATGTCAATAATGCCGTACCGATTTCATTACTTTTACTTTCCCAATTTACCTCGTAACATTAAATTGGTTCCACATGATATAATTCTCAACAGGTCATTGAATGTAATCTTAATGCCGAACGGCGGCGAGATCTCACACCTTGTTTCAGACTCCACCATTGAGCGATGGTAAGCAGGTTGACGAATCCCGACGAAAAAAACTTGCCCGCGCGCTCGGAATTACGGTAATCAGTTGAAGGTATTAGACTTACAGGAATATCCGAGCCGTCCAACGTCGGCTCAGTGTCAACCTGAGAATAGGTTCGCTCCCTGGGCAGTCTCTAAGTGCTTTATCTGACCATAGATCGGGCGTTGATTGTTCGAGTTTGCAGACTTCAACGGTAAGGCGGTAAGAGCCTGCATGATCGCCAACAGTCCTGCTTTTCTCTTTGTAGCCTTGGTATAGAACCAAGCACCCACGGTGGGCGCCTCTCTCGCCGCCACTCGCTTGCTTCTGCCTTTCTCTTCTCGTATAATTATTAGCTTACTCGGAGCGCGGCGGTGTCATCCGGTGGGTTCGCGCCCACTTTTTCTTTTGCGCGCGAGACGTTTTTTGGAGGCGAGCCATGGGTGCGGGTTCTATTGAAGAGCGGGTGCGGGAGATCGCCGAGCGCGCCGCGCGAGCCCGCGGACTCGAGCTTGTTCACGCGGAGGTCGCGGGGCCGGAAGGCAAGCCCACCGTGCGCATCTTTATTGACAAGCCGGGGGGCGTGACGCACGAGGATTGTTCCGAGATGAGCCTGCACGTCGGCACAGTCTTGGACGTGGAAGACTTCATCCATTCAGCCTATACGCTGGAGGTATCCTCGCCGGGCCTAGAGCGCGGGCTGTACAAGCGCGCGGACTATCAGCGTTTCGCGGGCAGGCTCGCCAGGGTGAAGTCGCGCACGCCCATCGACGGCCAGCGCAATTTCCGCGGGCGGATCATCGGCCTCGAAGACGAGCACGTGGTCTTTGACGATAAAACGAGCGGGCGGGTCCGCCTACCACTGGAAGCGATTGTCAAAGCGAATCTTGAAGTGGACGTGGAAGAAGAGTTTCGTCGCACCAAAGAGCGCGAGATGGCCGCCGGTGCCGCTGCTAAAACGGGCGGCCACAAGCACAACTGAATAACAACTGAATAGGCACAGAGCGCCGCACCCTTTGCCGCGCCCGGGCCGGCCGGAAAGAGATAGGAAATGAGCACATCGATCGCGCAAAACATCGACGCCCTTTGTCAGGAGCAAGGCATTGACCGTGAGCTGGTTATTGATGCCATGAAAGAAGCTGTGCGCGCGGCGGCCAAGAAACAGTTCAGGTCCGGTGAGGACATCCAGGTTGACTGGAACCCCGAGACCGGCATTGAGCTTTCCGCCTCCAAAGTGGTCGTTGACGAAGTCACCAACCCTGCCACCGAGCTTTCGATCGTCGAGGCGCGCGAGATGGCCGGCGATGACGTTGAGATCGGTGATGCGCTCCTGCTGCCTTTGCCGATGGAAGAACTCGGGCGCATCGCCGCGCAAACGGCCAAGCAGATCCTTTTCCAGAAAGTCCGCGACGCCGTCCGCTCCAATATTTACGAGCAATACGTTGACAAGATCGGCGATCTCGTCAACGGCTTCGTCAAACGTTTCGAGCGCGGCAATATCATTGTTGACCTCGGCAACCTGGAAGCCATTCTGCCGCGCTCGCAGCAGTCGCGCGGCGAGCAGTGGAACCAGGGCGAAAGAATTCGTGTGGTCATCAACAACGTGTCGAAGGAATCAAAGGGGCCGCAGGTCGAAGTCTCGCGCACGTCGCCCGAGCTGTTGCGCCGCCTGTTCGAGATGGAAGTGCCTGAGATTTATGACGAGACGGTGGTGATCAAATCGGCCGTCCGCGAGCCCGGCGAGCGGGCCAAGATTGCCGTCGCGTCTAACGAGCGCGACGTCGACCCCGTCGGCGCCTGCGTCGGCATGAAGGGGTCGCGCGTGCAGGCGATCATCCGCGAGTTGCGCGGCGAGAAGATCGATATCATCGAATGGTCCGACGAGCCTTCCGTTTTTGCCGCCAACGCGCTCTCGCCCGCCAAGGTCAATCAGGTGCGCATTACAGACATCGAGCAGCGGCAGATGGAAGTGATCGTCAACGAGGACCAGCTTTCACTCGCCATCGGAAAGCGCGGGCAGAACGTCCGGCTGGCGACGAAATTGGTCGGCTGGAACATAGACATCCGCAGCGAAGAAGAGCTCAAGCGTGAGGTCGCCGAACAGATGGGCGCGCTTATCGCTTCGGGCGGCTCCGTGCCGCTCTCCGCGATCGAGGGCGTCACGACGACGACCGCCTCGGCACTCGCCGAACACGGGATCAATGATATTGACGCGCTCGCCAGCACTTCCGTTGACGACCTAGTCGAGTATTTAGACGTCAGCCTCGACGAAGCGGAATCGATCCTGAACGCCGCCCGGGCGGTCATCAGCGCGCGTGATGCGAGCAAGCCGGATGAAGCAGGGGGAGAGGCCGCCGCGGCGGGAGAAGAGGTCGGGGCGACGGATCACACCGCGGCAGAAATGGTCGGGCAGCCGATTGAGCAGCACGCCGTCTCCGCCGAGCCCGATCCGACGATTGACCCGGGTGATATTGATCCGCCGGAAGAGATGATTGCCAGAGGTTACGATGAAGCGGTTGAGGAAGGCACGCCGTTTACGGCCGAACCCAACGTACGCGCCGAATACGCTGCTCATCCGGTTGCGCTCACCGAAGCCGACCCGATGACGGCGGACGAGCTCCGGCTGCAAGAGCCCGGGCGTGATTTGCGTACTGATACGATCACGCCGGGGCCGGACATCACGTCCACCGGCGCGGCCGAGATAGAAGCCGCGGGCCGTGTCGGTGAAGGCCAGCCTCCGGTTGAGGAAGAAGCGCCCTTCTCGCCACGCTCAGATTTTGCTTCGGAAGCCTCCGCTCCGGAAGTTCAAACAACATCCGCTCCCGTACCGTCCTATCGTGAAGAGGCCGCGCCGGTCGAGAGCCCAGAAGACGAGAAGCCGACGGATGCTTCCACTCATGCGGCCAAGTAAACCGAGTGGGCGCGCGCAAACCGTGAGCGCGCACCGCCCACCTCCCCCGCCGCTTTCTGCGGTTGTGCTCTTCTGAAGAGAGCGCTTCGCAAAAGGTGACGTGGGCGGATAGACACTAAATCACCTTTTGAAGCGCACGACGCCGTTCTTATTATAGCGTCGAAGAAGGAGTGCATGACCGTTACTTCCAAGGTTCGCCTGTACGATCTGGCTAAAGAACTCAAGCTTGACTCGAAGCGTCTTATCGAGGAGGTGCGGCGCGAGGGCGTTGACGTCAGTGTGCCGTCTAACTCGATCTCTAAGGAGTTGGCCGACAAAATACGCAGTAAATATTTCCCGAAAAAAGAGGCGACCTCGCCCCGCGCCGTCCGCGTCGTCAAAAAAGCCACGCGCCCGGCCGTCGAGGAGGGGGCGCCCGTTTCCGAGGAGGCGCCGCCGGTCCAGGCACCCGAAGCGGTAAAGAGCG
Source organism: uncultured Blastocatellaceae bacterium (assembly GCA_964383905.1). Classification (GTDB taxonomy): domain Bacteria; phylum Acidobacteriota; class Blastocatellia; order Pyrinomonadales; family Pyrinomonadaceae; genus CAYLJO01. The sequence goes on along the minus strand of CAYLJO010000025.1, from coordinate 14,069 downwards.
AACCGGCGCGGCCGGCGGCCGAGCGCACCCCTGCGGCTAAGCCTACGGCGACGGCGCGCGTGATCAAAAAGCTCGCGCCCGCCACCCGGGCCGAACCACCCGCCGCAACCGCCAGAGAGCCTCAGCCGGCAACAAGCCAGGAAACGGCGGGCCCGACCGGTTCAGCGCCCGTGCCGCAAACGGCCGGAATAACCGAAGCGCCTGCATCTACGGCAACAGGAGGCGAAATTCTGCAGTTCCCGGATACGACTCAAACCGAGCCCCCGCGCCCGGTGTCACCGCCGCCGTCTAAGCAAGTCAGGGTTCTGCGGCCGACGGTCGAAGCCCTCAACGCGGGGATACGACCCGGCGAGCGTGCGCCCATGCCCGTGACACCGCCCCCGGCACCGCCGACCCCGCGCGAGCGGCGCGAACGTCAGGAACGCGCGGTGCGCGGCGAGCAGCAGCGTGAGCGCGGGGAACAGCGTGGCTCACGCGCGACGAGCCCGCGCCTGGAACTCGGCGGTACGCCCGGCGAGACGACCAAACCGCAAATCACTTACATACCGCAGCCGGGCGAGGCGCGCGGCCGCGGGCGGCGCGCTTCTCGGTCCGGCGCACGCGCCAAAGGCAAGGTACAGGACGGCGGCAAGGGCGGGCGCTTTGGTGATCGCGACTTTATGCCGCCGCCAAAAGTTCTGTCGCTGGAAGACCGCATTGCCGGTCGGCTCGACGTCGCCACGATCCCCGGCGAGCTTAAGCCCGTGCGCCTCGTCGAGGGCTCGACCGTTAAAGAGTTCGCGGAAAAGCTCGGCATCAAGCCGAAGGATGTCGTGACGCTGCTGCTGCAGCGCGGCGTGTTCGCGACCATCAATCAACCTTTGAACGATGACATCGCCGTCGATCTCGGCAGACGCTTCGGCTACGACGTGGCCTTCGTGCCGTTCGAAGAGATGGTCGCCGAAGAGGAGTTCGAAGAGCTGATCGCCGCCGACGCCGACGACGTGGAGACGCCGCGCGCACCGGTCGTCACCGTCATGGGCCACGTGGACCACGGCAAGACTTCGCTGCTCGACGCCATCCGCGCGACCGACGTCGCGGCGGGTGAGGCCGGCGGCATTACACAGCATATCGGCGCCTACAGCGTTCAGGTCCCGAACCCTGACAACCCGGGCGAGACCCGCCGCGTCGTCTTTCTTGACACGCCGGGCCACGAAGCCTTCACGATGATGCGTGCGCGCGGCGCGAAAGCGACCGATATCGTCGTCCTCGTCGTCGCCGCCGACGACGGCGTGATGCCGCAGACGATTGAAGCGATCGAGCACTCGCGCGCGGCGGGCGTGCCGATCGTCGTCGCCATCAACAAGATCGACAGGCCGGATGCCAACCCCGACCGCGTTAAGCAGGAGCTTGCCAATCAGGGGTTGCAGCCCGTCGAGTGGGGCGGCGACACGGAAATGGTCCTGGTCTCGGCGAAGAAGCGCCAAAATCTGGACACGCTGCTGGAAACCATTCTGCTCACTTCAGATATTTTGAACCTGCGCGCCAGCCCGACCCGGCTCGCCTCGGGCGTCGTACTGGAGGCGAAGCTCGACCGCGGGCGCGGCGCGGTCGCCACCGTGCTTGTGCAGCAGGGCACCTTGCGCATTCATGACCCGTTCATCGTCGGGCAAATTTTCGGGAGGGTGCGTGCGATGTTTAATGACCGCGGCGAAGCGATCACGGAGGCCGGCCCCGCCACGCCCGTCGAGGTGCTCGGTCTGCAAGGCGTCCCGCAGGCGGGTGAATCCTTCCAGGTCGTGGCCGACATCACGCGCGCCCAGCAGATCTCGCAGCACCGCCAGATGGTGGTCCGGCAGAACACACTGCTGCAAACCACCAAGCGCGGCATCGAGGCCCTCGGCCAGACGGAAGTCAAAGAGCTGCTGGTGATCATTAAGGCCGACGTGCAGGGGTCGGTCGAAGTCCTGAAGTCAACGCTGCAGAAACTCTCGACCGATCAGGTGAAGGTCAAGGTCATCCGCTCCGGCGTCGGCGCGATCACGGAATCCGATGTGCTGCTCGCCTCCGCCACGCAGGCGGGCGCTTCGTCTACGGCGGTCGTCATCATCGGCTTTAACGTTCGTCCCGAAGTGCGGGCCGCCGACCTCGCCAAGCAGGAACACGTCGACGTCCGCCTCCACTCGATCATCTACAAGGTTGAAGAAGAGATTCGCGCGGCCATGATCGGTATGCTCGAGGCGGTGGAGAAAGAGCGTATCCTCGGCAAAGCCGAGATACGCGAAATCTTCCGCGTGCCGAAAGTAGGGGCCGTGGCGGGCTGCATGGTCATCGACGGCACGGTGCGCCGTAACGCGCGCGCGCGCCTCATACGCGACGGCGTGGTGGCGTGGGAAGGCGGCATCGCCTCCCTGCGCCGTTTCAAAGACGACGTCTCGGAGGTCCGCCAGGGCTTTGACTGCGGCATCGGCCTGGAAAACTTTAACGACATCAAGGTCGGTGATCAGATCGAAGCTTATATCATCGAGAAGGTCGCCGCTACCGAGTTATGAAGTATGAACGCCGCAACGATGAACCGAATTTTTATTCATCGTTGCGGCGCCCATCGTTCATCATTTGCTTTTACGATGCGTCGCCCTGAGAGAATCGCAGACATGCTGCGGGAGGAGATCACCCAGATCGTCGGCTTTGAGCTGGACGATCCGCGCGTGACGATGGTCACCGTGACGGACGTGCGCCTGTCCGAGAATTTGCGCGACGCACGCGTTTACGTGACCGTGGCGGGCGACGAGGCCGAAAAGCAGGCGGCCCTCGGCGCGTTGCGCCACGCCGCGCCGTACGTGCGCAAGCAGTTGGGTTTTTCGCTCAATTTGCGTCATACGCCGGAGATCCATTTCGTCCGCGATACGGCCGAGGAACGAGGCGCGCGCGTGGATCAATTACTGGCGAATATCGAGCGAGAGTGGGAGCACCAGGCTCCGGCACAAGAGACTCCTGACAAAGCGGAGAGAGGAGAAACAGAGTCGAACGCCGAACGCGGGACGCCGCCGCGATGAGGAGAAAGACCTTCTTTTCATTCATCGCCGCGGCGTTCATCGTTCATCATTCGACTAAAACAAGATGCTTAGCCAAGTCGTCGAGCTGGTCGAGGCGAAAGGTCGCTTTGCCATCACCTCCCACGTACGCCCCGACGGTGACAGCTTGGGCTCGTCGTTGGGCCTCTACTGGCTCCTGCATGCTCTCGGCAAGGAACCGGATGTCATCATGCGCGACCCCGTCCCGCACTCATACCAGAAGCTTCCGGGGGCCGCGGACGTTCGCGTCACGCCCGCCGTTGACCGAGAGTATGACGCCGTGTTCGTCATCGAATGTTCCGACATCACGCGCCCCGGTCTCCTTGATCTGGACAAACAGCTCGTCGTCAACATCGACCACCATTCGACGACCGCGCTCTTCGGTACAATCAACTGGATCGACTCCACCGCGTCGGCGGTCGGCGAGATGATCTACAACCTCTGCAAGGCGGTCGGCGTGCGCGTGACGAAAGAGATTGCCGAGTGCGTGTACACCGCGCTGATCACCGACACCGGATCATTTCACTATTCCAACACCACCGAGCGCACGTTCAAGATCGCGTCCGAGCTGGTGCGCGCCGGCGTCAAGCCCGCCAAAGTGTCGGAGGCGGTTTTCAGCAGTTATTCATGGAGCAAGATCGAGCTGCTCGCCGAGGTGCTTTCGACCGCCCGCCGCGACCCCTCGGGCCGCGTCGCGTGTATGCGCCAGACGCTCGAGATGCAAAGGCGCGCGGGCGCGTCCGAGGAGGACGGCGACGGCTTCGTCAACTACCCGCTGAGCGTCGGTGAGGTTGAGGCGGTGGCGCTGCTGAAAGAGTGCGCGCCCGGCGTCTATCGGACGAGCCTGCGCTCGAAAGGTGAGGTCAACGTGGCGCGGATCGCGGAGCAGTTCGGCGGCGGCGGTCACCGCAACGCGGCCGGATGCACGCTTCAGGGCGGCTGGGAGGAGACCGAAAGCAAGATCGTGCGCCTGCTGCAGGACGCGGTGGATCGCGTGGGCGGTGACATCACGGAAGATGCGCTTATTCATTCTTCGCCGCCGGAGAAAGCGGGGGTCCGGGGCTAGGGACTAGTGATCGGCCCCCGCCACAGCCTATGTCTGTTAAAGAGAAGCGGTATAAATGGCGGCGCGAGGATTATCAGGAGAAGACGCGCGGGCTGCTCATCGTTAATACGGGGAACGGCAAGGGCAAGACGACGTGCGCGCTGGGCTTGATGATGCGCGCCGCCGGGCGCGGCCTCAAGTGCTGCATGATCCAATTCATGAAGTCGCGAAACGACCGTTACGGCGAGCACGTCGCGGCGGAAAAACTCGGCATTGAAGTGCACACGATGGGCGACGGGTTCACGTGGGATACGAAGAACCCGGAACAGGACCGCCGGACCGCGCGTGAGACGTGGGCGTTGTGCGTGGAGAAGCTGCGCGACGGCGAGTATGACATGCTGGTATTCGATGAGCTCGTCTACGTGCTCAGCTATCAAATGCTGCCCGTTGAGGAAGTTCTTGAAGAGTTCCGGGCGGCGCGGCGCGCACAGCCCGCGCTGCACATCGTCGTGACGGGCCGCAACGCCCCCGCGGCGCTCGTCGAAGCCGCCGATCTGGTCACGGAGATGCGCGAGGTTAAGCACCCCTTCAACGCCGGCATTTACGCGCAGCAGGGGATAGAGTTCTAAGGGTGAATGATGAACGCCGCGGCGATGAACTGGAGTTTTTATTCATCTTTCAGCGTTCATCCTTTTTATGTTACTCTCGCGCCGTCCTCGCTTGCCGTTCGACCTTAAATCAAGGGGTTGGTGAAGCGCTTCTTTCTGTAGAGACCTATGCCGAGGCCCTGGTTTCGTAAAAAGAATCAGAAGATCGAGCCCGTGCCCGCCGGGGAGCGGGTGGTGAAGACCGAAAAAGTCTTCGTGAAATGCGAGGAGTGCGGCGCGGCGCTTTACAAGCGTGACCTCGAAGAATCACTCCAGGTCTGCCAGCATTGCGGCTATCATTTCCGCATCGGCGCGCGCGAACGTCTCGCCTTGATCTTCGACGACGGCCAGTATGAAGAACTGGACGCGGAAGTGATCTCAATCGACCCGCTGGAGTTCGTTGACAGTAAACCCTACCCGGAGCGTCTTAAGCAGGCCCGTCGCATCTCGGGCCTGCCGGAGGCGATTATCAGTGGGCGCGGGCGGGTCGGCGGCCACACGGTTCTCGCCGGCGCGATGGACATGCTCTTCATCGGCGGCTCGATGGGGTCGGCCGTCGGTGAAAAGGCCACACGCCTGGTCGAGCGTGCCATGAAGGAGCACGCGGCCCTGATCATCTTCGCCGCCTCCGGGGGGGCGCGGATGCAGGAAGGCATCCATTCGTTGATGCAGATGGCGAAAATCTCCGCCGCGCTCGCGCAGCTTGACGAAGCCCGCCTGCCGTTCATCTCCGTGCTCACGGATCCAACGACCGGCGGCGTGACGGCGAGCTTCGCCATGCTCGGCGATATCATTATCGCCGAGCCGAAAGCCTTGATCGGTTTTGCCGGCCCGCGTGTCATCGAGCAAACAATTCGTCAAAAGCTGCCCAAAGATTTTCAACGCTCCGAGTTCCTGCTCGAGCACGGCATGATAGACGCCATCGTTGACCGCCGCGAGATGCGCCCGTACATCATTAAGCTCCTGAACTTCATGATGAATCCGGATATCAATCGCGAGGCCGACGTCGAGATCAGCCGCAGCACGCCCGCTTAAGGCCGCAGACATGTCCGCGGTAAGCGGAAGGCTGCTTTTTGTCTGATCACGATTGACCATCTATCTTTCACTCTTGACCACCCCCTCCGATGCATTTCCATGAGGCGCTCCGGTATCTTTTAAGTCTGGGCCATGAGACGCTCGCGATCAAACTCGGCCTCACAAACACCGAGCGTCTGCTTGAGGCTCTGGGCCGCCCGCAAGATGCTTTTCAGAAAGTGCAGATCGCCGGCACGAACGGCAAGGGCTCGACCGCCGTCATGATCGATGCCATCTGCCGCGCCGGCCGCATTCGTACCGGGCTTTACACTTCCCCGCACCTCGTCTCAATCACCGAGCGCATCAGCATCGATGGTCAGGAGATCACGCCGGACGATTTTGCGCGCCTCACCGAGCGCGTCTGCGACACCGCGCAAAGCCTGCGCGAGGGGCTCGTGATCGAAACGCTCCCGACATTTTTCGAGCACGTGACGGCCATCGCACTGGTCGCGTTCGGCATGGCGGGGGTGGAGCTGGCGATTCTTGAAACCGGACTCGGCGGGCGACTCGACGCGACGACCGTGGCCCGCGCGGAGACGGTTGCCATCACGCCCATCGCGCTTGACCATCAGGAGTATTTAGGCCAGACGCTTGAGGAGATAGCCGCCGAGAAAGCCGCCATCATCCGTCCCGGAGTGGCCGCCGTCATTGCGCCACAACAGCCTGCCGCCCTTGAAGTAATTCTGCGCCGCGCGGCGGCGTGCGCCGTCGCACCCGTGCTCGATGAGTGCGACGTGGAGGTCCACGGCGCGGAGGAGGATGGGCGTTTCCGCGTTACCTTCCAGACGAGACAAGACCGCTACGAGAATCTCCTGCTCGGCCTGCGCGGTCGTCACCAGGTAACCAACGCGACCGTCGCCATAGGGCTTGCGGAGGCTTTGCGTGAGCGAGGCTTTTCCATCTCTCGCGCGGCGATCATTGAGGGTATCGAGAGCGCGAAGCACCCCGGTCGTCTTGAGATCCGCGACCGTAGCCGCCCCCGCTTACTCTTCGACGGGGCGCATAACGCGGCCGGCGCGCGTGCTTTGCGCGACTATCTTGATGAATTCGTCAGACCGCCCATCACACTCGTCTTCGGCGCGATGCGCGACAAAGACCTGGCGGAGATTGCCCGGACGCTCTTCCCCGCGGCTCATCACCTGGTCCTGACCGGACAGGATAATCCCCGCGCGGCCACCCCCGAAATGCTCGCCCGCCTCGTTCCAGATGAATTCGACCCCGGTAGAATCACGCTCGCGCGCACGCCCGCCGAGGCCCTCAGCATTGCCCGTCGTGTGACCGCTCCAGACGCTCTTATCTGCGTCACCGGCTCGCTCTACCTGGTAGGCGCAACGAAAAGTCTCTTACAATAAGAGCTGATCAGTACTCGGTCCAACTACAGCAGATTGCCATTGGGTATAAGCTGTATTCTCTGTGCCCTCTGTGTCTCTGTGGTGAGGCCCTGTGTGACATCCGTTCGCAACTCGCTATAAATGATAGTCAGGCAGAAGGGATGTATGCGTAGGCAAAATTTTTAGGACCGAGATGAGCCAGCCCCGGCCGTAATCTTTACGTCTTTTTTACGTACTTCCCACTTCCCTGGTAACGAGCGCTGATGAGCCGCACGTAGTCCTGCGTCTCTTTGTAGGGCGGAACTCTCTGCCCGTACTTGAGAACCGCGCCCTCACCCGCGTTGTAGCTCGCCAGCGTGAGATCGACTTGCCCTCCGAACATCTGCAGCAGTTCTTTGAGATACCGCGTGCCGCCCATAATGTTTTGCGCCGCATCGAAGATATTGACCACGCCGAAGCGCGCCGCCGTATCCGGCATCAACTGCATTAAACCTCCGGCGCCCTTCGGACTGACGCTGGACGGATTGAAGTGCGACTCCTGCTCCATCACGCAATAGATCAGGTACGGATCAACACCGTAGCGCGCCCCGTTCTGCCGGATCAGCGCATCGATCCCCGGATTGCCCGTCGTCCACTGGGGCGCTCGCCCCTCTGCCTGTGTGAATAGCGTGCCGGGAGGGACTGCCGGTGGCTTCTGCGCCTCGGCTATCTGCAGGTCGGCCTCCGCGATCTGCTTGCGCGTGTCGTCCACCTTAACGCGCGCTTCGGCGATCGCGTTTTGGCTCTCTTCCAGGTCCCGCTTTGAGATAATGCCCTGATCGTAGAGCTCTTTGAGCTTACCGGCCTGCTGAGTCAGTTGCTCAACATTAGCTTGATAAGAAGCGAGCAGGCTGTTGAGACCCGCCTTGTAATCTTCGGTGGCCTTAATGAAACTGGCTTTTTCAGGAGAGGCGGCCGCCTGCCCCGGCGCGCTCTTTGGCCGGCCGCTTGCCCGCTTCACCGGACTCTGCGCCAGGACGGATGGAGCCGTCGATAAAAGTATGATGGCGGCAACTACAACCAGGTTTTTAATGCTCTTCATTACGGCCCCAAGTTCCTTACCGGTCGTCAGCGTTTAACCCGCGAACGACAATTTTGATGCTTTAAACAACCGGCGGACTGCCTCCGCCCACAAAAAACCGGGCCGATTTGTTAAGCTTCTGACTGTTAAGAACTTAATTATCAAGTCGTGAAGAGGAGAGGGGTAAGGGGGCGGTGGGGGAGAGAAAGGCGGACGTTAAATGTCCCGGTGGATGTTTGGGGCCGGTCCTGATTTGATACAGGGCCCCGGAACTTTTGCTTTTCGCCTCCCGATCAATTAAAAATAGGCCCATGGACAAGTCTGACGGGGTGACTCCTGAGGTTCTAGACAGCCGGGAGGTTTTTCGCGGTCGCGTCTTTGACGTTTCCGTCGATACGGTGCGCGAGGGTGATAAAACGTACGTGCGCGACGTCGTGCATCATCCGGGCAGCGCGGTCATCGTCCCCGTGTTCGAGGACGGCACCGTCGGGCTCGTGCGCCAGTACCGTCACCCTGCCGTGCGCTACCTGCTGGAAGTGCCCGCGGGCACTCTATCAGCGCCGGAGCGGCCCGAAGAGGGGGCGGCACGCGAGTTGGAAGAAGAGTTGGGCGTGGTGGCCGGGCGTCTGGAAAAGCTGACCGAGTTTTTTGTCTCGCCCGGTTTTTGCGAAGAGAAGATGTGGGTCTATCTTGCGACCGGGTTGACAGAGACCGCGCAAAGGCTCGAAGATGACGAACTGCTGGAGATTGTGCGCGTACCCGTTCGGCAAGCGTTGGAGATGATTACGGACGGCGAGATCCAGGATGCGAAGACAATCATCGGGCTGATGCTGGCCGTCCCGCGCTTGGGGCTTTCAATACCGGGCCGTGAGTATCCGGCGGTTTGAGTCAGGAGGTAGGCTGGCAGGTCATGACATCATGCAGGCATCTTGATCAGGTGCGGGATGTGACGCCGAGTGCTAACGGCTGCGAGGACTGTTTGAAGATCGGCGACGGGTGGGTACACCTGCGCCTCTGCAAGATTTGCGGACACGTCGGCTGCTGCGACTCCTCGAAAAACAAGCACGCCACCAAGCATTTCCGCCGGACGAATCATCCGATTATCAAGTCGTTCGAGCCGGGCGAGGAGTGGGGCTGGTGCTATGTTGATGAAATGCTCTTCGAATCCCTCTAAACGTAACCGGCCGGGCGGCCACGAAACGCCGGAATAAGTCATAGCAGTTTGGAACGGACCTCTCAACCCATTCGATCGAAGAAGATCGTGGCGCGTGAAGCCGTCGTCGGGGGCGCGCCACGCGCCGCCGTGCCGCGCCCCACCCCGCTCAATCACCTCCATTCAATTATCGCGATCCCACTGATCCTCCTTTATACGGTGGTGATGGCCAGTTTGTCACTCGCGCTTTCCCTCTTCGATTCGGCCGGAAGGTGGCAGCACCGGTGTGCGCGAGCCTGGTCACGCATGATCGTATGGACTGTCGGCGCGCACGTTCGGGTCCACGGCACCGAATATATCCGCCCCGGCGTATCCTATGTTTTCCTCTCGACGCACCAGAGCTACATGGATATCCCGGTCATGCTCGGCTACCTGCCGGCGCAACTGCGCATCGCCGCAAAGAAAGAGCTCTTTCGCGTCCCTTTTCTCGGCTGGCATCTACGCCGGGCCGGACATATTTCCATTGACAGAAGCTCCAGAACCGATGCGATCGCCAGCCTCCGCCGCGCCGCGCATGATATACGTGGCGGCGTCTGCGCCTTCATCTTTCCGGAGGGCACGCGCTCGGGCGACGGCACGTTGCAGCCCTTCAAGAAGGGCGGATTCAAACTCGCCGTCCAGGCGGGTGTGCCAATCATTCCCGTCACTATCATCGGAACACGCCGGATCTTGCCGCGCGATTCGATCATTTTTCGCCCCGGCCCCGTCAGGGTGTACGTTGATGCGCCGATTCCGACCGCCGGACCTGCGGTCGCCGGTGTGGAAGCGTTGATGCAAAGTGTGCGCGCAACAATGGCCCGGCACTTTAAGGATGAGAGCTAAAAGAGCGGCGACCGAGGAGATAAAGCAATAATTCGTCCTGATCTCTTCGGTCGCCGCTTCCCCTTGGTCTCCCCCTCTCCCCGTGTCCCTTTCATCCCTTCATCCTTTCGTTAGTTGACCGCTTCACGCTACCTCTCTTACACTCCTTGGGTGAGCACATCAAAAGAGTCTTCGCCTCCGGCCGGACTGCCCATCGGCAGTTATGCCGACCTCAGGCGAGAGTCGGATAGGCGGACGGCCGCCGGAGCGATCGACCCTGATAACCCGCCCTGGAGCATACCCGGCGCGGTCTTCACATGGTTTATCAGCGTCGCGCTGCTTTTTTTGATGCAGCTTTTCGCCATCCTTCCTTACGCTTTCATACGCTACCGTGCCGGTGGTTCCGTCGGCTTCGACAAGTCCCTGCTGACCGATAAAACCGCAATCTTCCTCTCTATACTCGCCGTCATTCCCGCGCATCTGTTAACGCTTGGCGTCGCGTGGGCCATCGTCACACGGCTCGGCCAACGCCCCTTCTGGCCGACGCTCGGCTGGAGTTGGAGCAGGAACTTCGGTTTCTGGGCGAGCGCCGGACTGGCCTTCCTTCTGTTGGTCATCGGGCTGGCAATCACCAAACTTATCGGCGGGGAGGAGACACAACTCGACCAGTTGATCGCCAGTTCGACCGCCGCACGGTATACCACAGCGCTTTTAGCGACGCTGTCCGCGCCCCTCGTCGAAGAGGTGGTCTATCGCGGACTCCTTTATTCGGCACTCCAAAAGGCTCTGGGGGCGGGCTGGGCGATAATCGGCGTGATGGCCCTGTTCACGCTCGTTCACGTTCCTCAATATTGGCCCAACTACGGTGTTATTGCGGTGATTGGTATCCTCAGTTTCACTCTGACACTGGTGCGCGCGTATACGGGTTGCCTCCTGCCCTCTTTCATCATTCATCTCGTCTTCAACGGCATTCAGGCCGTGTTCTTAATTCTTGGCCCCTACTTACATCTCCCCGGCGCGGGCGGGGGACAAAAAGCGGCGGCTACGGGAATGCTCGCACCCTTGATTCACACTATTTTCTGAAGGTATGGCTTACGAAGTCATCGTCGTCGGCGGCGGCATTGGGGGGCTGACCGCGGCGGCACTGCTTGCGGCACGCGGTGTTAACGTCTGCCTGCTCGAAAAAGAGGCGCGCGCCGGGGGCTGCGCCGCCACGTTCGAGCGGTTCGGTTACACGTTTGAAGCCGGCGCATCGCTCTACGCGTCCTGGCAGCCCGGCGAGATTCACGAGCGCGTCTTCGCCGAGCTTCCCGTCCCCGCGCCGGAGGTTCGCCCCGTTTCGCCCGCTTACGTCGTCCGCCTCCCGGACCAAACGGAAGCCGCCGTGACAGAAAACGACGAGGAGTTTGAAGAATCTCTAAGGACGGCTTTTCCCGAATGCGCGGACGAAGCCACCGATTTTTACCGCGAGATTGCGCCAGTCGGCGAGGCACTGAGACGTGTCGTCCGTCGCGTGCCCGACCTTCGCACCGCGTCGAAGTTCCGGCGGATGAGCGCGACCGCGCCCGAGGTGCGCGTTGCGCCGCGTGTCTTCGCGTCGATGAATCACACCGCGGCGCAGCATCTCACTCAAACGTCGGCACGCTTCCGCCGCTTCATAGACGCTCAGCTGCAAATCTTTGCCCAATGTCCCGCCGAGACCTGTGCGTATCTGTACGCGGCGGTGGCCCTGATGCTCCCCCGCCGCGGGATGTATGCCATCCGCGGAGGCGCTTCGGCCCTCGCAAACACACTCATGGAAGCCATCAAAAGGAGTGGCGGCACGGTGCGCTTCAACGCACCGGCACTGCGCCTCGCCTACGATTCAAGTGGATATGCGATCGGCGTTGATTTGTTGAGCGGCGAAAACATCGAGGCAACCCGCGCTATTATCAGCGACCTTACAGTCTGGGACACATACGGCAGGCTTGTCGGTCCGGGCCGGGCGCCGGGTGACATTCGCCTGAGGCTCAAAAGTCTGCGCGGCTGGGGGGCATACCTCCTTTACCTGGGCCTTGATGAAGCAGCCGCGTCGCGTCTGCCGGCGGATCATCTTCTCGCGCTGACAGATTGGCAGGAGTCACAGCCTTACGACCCTGAAACCGGGCAGTTCATGTTCGCCTCCGCGCCCGCCTGGGACACGCGCGCCCCCGCCGGCAGACGCGCCGTCACCGTGTCCACTTTTACCGAGCCGACGCAGTGGTTCGCCTTCCACGAAGATGAGACGGAGCACGAAGGGCAGGACCGGTCGGTGCTCGAAGCGTGGTGGGCATCGCTCCACGCGGCGATGCCGGAGCTCGGCGATAATGTCGAGCTGATCGACACGGCAACCCCGCGCACCTACTACGATTCGACGCGGCGCAAGCTCGGCATGGTCGGCGGCGTCGGCCAATCTCTCAACGTGTTCGGCATGAACTCATTCTCACACCGTACCTCGCTCCCCAATCTTTACATGGTCGGCGACTCGACATTTCCCGGCCAGGGCGTCGCCGCCGTCACGCAGTCCGGCCTCATCGTCGCAAACGAGATTGCGCCGCCCGGCGGGCGGTAAATTCCGCGACATGACTCATCATCTTTTTCAAGACAGCCTTCATTAACCTGGGCGGTCGCCCGGCAAGCCTCTTCCACTGGCGCCTCTGCTTTAAATAATCTCCGCCTAAGACCTGCTCAAACATGTATTGATCGGCCTCATGATCCCTCACCACCACCGTAGGGTGCCTGATCTCCCACATGTCCCTCACCGGCAACCCCGCCAAAGGACTGTTCCCCTCCAATGTATGTGTCGCTTCGCCGCCAAACCCCAGGTTGGAGATCAGGTTCGACTCGGGCACGATCGATAATCCACTCTGGGTCCAGCACGCATACAGCCACTGGTAGCTCCACACATCAACTTCACCCGTAAACGCCCGATCGAAGATCCCTCCCCACAGCCTCCGCTCCTCAGGCCCATCGCACGAGGAGAGAATCAGCCGCTTGTGGCGGGGCCAACCATTGATCCCCACGTCGTAGTAACGCCACGCCCGGCGCCACGACGCCCAGCCCCAGATCATCGGGTATTTCGAGAAGTAATAGCCGGAGCCGGTCGCGCGCTGACCTGTCAGGAAGTTAGTGCCGCTAATATGCATGACTCTCTGGTCATCCCGATAACGATCGAGGAGCGCTTCGCAGAACGGAAAGAAGGAGGGGGCCGGCAGGCAGTCGTCCTCTAAGATGATGGCCTCCGGGACCTGTGCGAAGACCCAATCGAGGCCGCTCGAGACGCGCCGCCGGCAACCCAGGTTGACGTCCGCGAAGTTGGTCAGCACCTGACACCCCAGTCGACCCTGTGGATCACGGCCCTGGCTTGTTGGCACTTGCGGGCTTCGGCGGCCGAACGGGGGCCGTCGGCGACGATGAGCAGGGTTTGCGGCTGCGCCTGAGCGATGGCCCGGAAGACCAGCTCGGTGAGGGCCGGGCGGTTAAAGATCAGTAAAGCGACAGGCGTGGAGAGGGGCATAAGAGAATCGGGGGAGTGTCCTGGTGAGAATATACGGCTTTTATGTCAGGGCTACAAGTTGTGCCGCCCGAAGACCCGTGCCTGGACCTTTAAGGGGGTGTTGCGGGGTAATGGATATTAAAAGCGGCTTGCGATTGGGTGTCACCTGTATTCTGCGGTGCCCCCTCTGTGAACTCTATGCCTCCGTGGTGAGGCCCTTTGTGACATCCATTCGCCACTCGCTATATCAGGTATAATTATTGCCCGCTCGTGAAATAAAACTATATGACGAACAGCTCAAGAAGTGGATTTTCAAGTCGCTAGTGCAAAG
>CAYLJO010000024.1:0-43876 GCA_964383905.1 uncultured Blastocatellaceae bacterium | reverse complement strand
AAACGAATACTTGTCATCGCCGCGCTGCTCATTGCTTCGTCGTCGCTTGCTTTAGGCCAAACGCTGGCCAGGAAGATGACCGCGCCCGGCAAGACAGCTAAAACCAGCTCCGTCGAGCAAGCTATCACGCAGATGGAGAATCAGCGCCGTGAATCTTTTCTCAAAGGCGATGCAGCATACTTCGAGCGTGTCCTGGCCGAGGACTACAGCGGTACGGGCCGTAACGGCGAGGTCACGAACAAGGCACAGTCCGTGGCCAATGTGAAGTCCGGAAGTCCCAGTTTTGAGTCTTTCAGCTACGACGACGTTAATGTGCGCGTCTACGGGAACACGGCCGTGGTCACCGGCCGCGCTACGGTGAAAGGTCGTGACCGTGGCCAGGACATCAGCGGCCAGACCCACTACACAAGGGTTTACGTGAAGCAGCCAGGGGGTTGGCAACTTGTCTCCCACCAAATCACCCCCGTCGCTCAGCCCTGAGCAAGAAGGGGATGGTGGGCCCTACCTGTGTGCCAGAGCCTTTCGCACTGGCGGCCCGAGGCAAAAGATCAGGCGGGAGACCGGGTCCGGGAGCTGGATATCCCGAAGCGCTAAACCCGATCTTAATTTCAGTCAGAGGAATCGGCGAAAATGCTAACAATCCTGGCCGGACCTGACTTTTTTGGTGACACCCTTTCAACCCCGCCCCCGGAGCAGCAATTCACTACCGCTGCCGGCCGGTTCTGTGATAGAAGTGTCGCCGCCCTTGAATGCCGCTGTAACCCGTCATTTATCTAAAGGAGATCGAGATGAAAAGAAGATTTTGCGTCTTGGCTGTTGCTGTCGCCCTCGTCTCTCTGCTCGCACCCAACAGCGTGGCAGACAATCCGGCGACCCTGGTCCTTAAACAGGAGGGCTACACTTTGTCTCTCGAACTGAAGTTCAGCAAGAAGAACCAGAACGTGCTGCAGCGCGCCATCTCTTTTCTTGACTGGGGGCCCAACGGGTACGCGAGCGGATTTCTGGTCGGCGACGGGCTGGTCATGACGGCCTACCACGTTGTTTCCGGCGAGCTGAGCGTTTCCAAGAGAGAGGTCTTAGGATTCGCGCCCACGGACCAGTTGGAAGTCAAGGTCCACATCAACGGCTGCCAGGCGACCGTCCTTAAGGTGGATGAAGAGGCGGATCTGGCGCTCCTGCGCGTCTGCCAATCACAGAAACGAACCATGGCCCCCAGCTTTGAAGCGAGACCCAGCCAGGACGAGAGGCTGCTACTGATCGCACGGCCGCACGGCGATAAGATGGTGCGGCGGGGAGTCTTTTCTGGCCCCTACACGTTTCGTGGCAAACAGTACTGGTCGGCCAGGATTGACGGCCGCGACGGGTATTCGGGCAGCCCGGTCTACAACGATAAGGCCGAGCTGGTCGGGGTGTTCAGCGGCTACGATTGGAGAAAAAAACTGGCGGTGATGAGCCCGGGGACGAGAGCGCAAAAGCTTCTCGAGGACTATACCTCTCCCCCCAAGCCATGAAGTCAGCCCGCCGCACCTTTCGCGGGAGAATGAATCATCTGAGGGAGGCCCGCAGTCTAGCCTGAGGCGCTGCCCTGATTAGACAGACCCCTTCGCTCTTCCCATGCAATTGCTGGTGCCTGTCAAGCAAGGTTCCACTTGTGGCATCGTAAAAGAAACTTGCGCCGTCACTCGTACCTGAGCGCCACCGTCGGGTCCACCTTCGTCGCCCGCCGCGCCGGAATCAGACAGGCGATGAAGGCAATCGCTGAGAGCAGCAACGAGACACCGATGAGCGTAAGGGGGTCTGTCGTGCTGACACCGTAGAGCAAACTCGACAACGCCCTGGTGACGGCCAGCGCTCCCGTGAGACCGAGACCGATGCCGATCAGCACGAGCGTCATGCCCTGTCCGACCACCAGCCTGAAGACATCTGAAACCTGCGCGCCTAGAGCCAGACGGATGCCGATCTCATGCGTTCGTTGTGTGACCATATAGCTCATCACGCCGTAGATGCCCACGACGGCCAGCATCAAGGCAACGGACGCAAAAATGGCGAGCAGGAGCGTGTTAAAGCGCTGCTGGCCGACTGATTCAGAAATCACCTCTTCCATACTTCTGATTTCAGAAACCGGCAGATTCTTATCAATCGCCCAGATTTCATTCTCCACTGGTGCTGCCAACTTCAGAGGATCCGAAGCGCTACGAACCACCAATGTCATTGAACGCGGCTCACTCGCTTGACTATGCGACAGGTATATTTCCGGCTTCGGTTCAGCCGCCCACTCCCTTTGTTTCAGATCTTTGACGATGCCGACTATCTCACGCGGATTTTCGTCGCCGTCGTTGACCGTGATGCGTTTGCCGATGGGGTCTTCGTTCGGCCAGTAGCGCCGCGCGAAGGTTTCATTGATGATCGCCACGCGCGGAGACGATTCGTTATCGCGCTCCGTGAAGTCGCGTCCTCTGACGAACGCTGCGCCCATCGTTTGAAAGTAGTTTGGATGAATGATGCGGTAGACCGCGCCGAGGTTTTCTCCCGGGGGCGGCGCGGGACGGCCTTCGATGGTGAAGCCTAGGCCCCAGATGTCGCCGCCAAGCGGAAGATGGTTGATGGCGCTTGTCGACCTAATGCCCGGCAGAGCATTGACGCGCTCTATTAATTGATTGAAGACCGCAACACGCTGCGGACCTGTGGTGTATGGAGAGCCGGCGAAGGATATTTCCATCGTCAGCACGTTGCGCGCGTTGAAGCCCGGATCAATTGATTGCAGCCGCAGAAAACTTTTCATCATCAAAGCGCCGGCGATGAGCAGCACCAGCGCGAGCGCCATCTCGGAAATCAACAGCAGGCGGCGCACACGATTCTGCTTTCTGCCTTCGGTCGAGCTGCGTCCGCCCTCTTTGAGCGATTCATTCAAATCGAGCTTCGTGGTTTGCAGGGCAGGCGCGAGACCAAAGAGCAGTCCCGTCACAAGAGAGAGCGCCAGCGTAAAGTAAAGAACATGGCTATCGAGACTGATCGTTTGCACTCGTGGCAGATTAGCGGGGCTCAGATGAATCAACGCCGCGATGCCCCACATCGCCAGCAGTAATCCGAGCGCTCCGCCCGCGAGCGCAACCATCAGGCTCTCTGTTAACAACTGGCGAATGATACGGATGCGGCTTGCTCCGAGAGCCGTTCTGACGGAGATCTCTTTTCGTCGTGCGGCTGCCCTCGCCAGCATCAGATTGGCGACGTTGGCGCACGCAATCAAGAGGACGAAGCCCACAGTTGCAAACAGAATGAGCAAGGCCGGGCGCGTCTCTCCCACGACCTTTTCATGCAGCGAATCCACCGAGACGGACAGTCCTTTATTCGCCTCAGGATACTGCTCTGCGAGACGTTGGTTGATCGCGAACATTTCCGCCTGTGCCTGCTCGCGCGTCACACCTGGCTTGAGTCGCGCGAACACGCGCAGCGATTGCCCCGTCCGGTCATTCATCCGCGAAGCAAGATTTAGAGGAGACCACATCTCAGCCTGCGTCGCCCAGAAAGGTGCGAACTGAAAATCCGGTGGCATGACGCCAATCACCGTATAACTTTCCCCGTCAAGCCTGATCTGTTGCCCGATGATTCTTTCATCGCCCCCAAAGCGCCGCTGCCAGAGGCGTTGACTCAAGACGACGACATGCTCGTTGCCGGGTTGATCTTCCCCAACGCTGAACGTGCGGCCGCGCGATGGAGTCATACCGAGGAGGCTAAACATCTCGGCGGTCATTTGCAGCGCATGGAGAGTTTCGGGACGATCTCCGCCCGTCAAATTCGGGTTCCACACTTGCGCCGCCGCCATCGAGTCGAAACTGTGGCTCTGCGCTCTCCAATCGAAGAAATTGGCTGGCGCGACAGGTTTCCAGCCTTCGTGCAACACCGTCACGATTTGCGCGGGCTCTTTGTAGGGCAACGGACGAAGCAGGACAGCATTCACAACTGAAAAGATCGCCGTGTTCGCGCCGATGCCCAGTGCGAGCGTCAGCACGACGACTAACGTGAAGACCGGCCGCTTGCGCAGCATCCTGAAACCGTAGCGTAGATCATTTAATAGTGCTCCCATCGTTGCACACCTGATTAACTGCGAACGTGCGGGTTGAGGTTAACTGTCTCTCCAATCCTTCGTTCGGAATGAGATCATTCGTATCTGAGTGCCACCATCGGGTCCACCTTCGTCGCCCGGCGCGCGGGGATCAGACAGGCGATGAGCGCCACGAGCACGAGCAGCAGGGCGACACCACCGTAAGTGAGCGGGTCGGCGGCGCTCACCCCGTAGAGCAGGCTCTTCATCAGGCGCGTGACGGCGAACGAGCCGATGAGGCCGAGCGCAACGCCGGCGAGCGTCAACCGCATGCCCTGTCCGACAACCAGTCGCAGCACGTCGCGCCGCGCCGCGCCGAGCGCGATGCGGATGCCGATCTCGTGCGTGCGCTGCGTCACCGCGTAGGCCACCACGCCATAGAGACCCAGCGCCGCGAGCAGGAGCGCGACCGCCGCAAAGACGGCCAGCAGCCACGTCGCAAACTTCTGCGAGGCGATGGCCGCCGCGACGACCTGCGTCATCGGCTGCACCTGCGAGATCGGTTGATCCTGATCAATCTCCAGCACGGCATTGCGGATCGCGCCGGTCAGGCTCGTCGGTTCGCCCGCCGTGCGTACCGCCAGCACCATACTGTTGTTGAAGCGCGCGCCGGGCATGTCGGGCAGTTGGAAGTAGGGCCGGTAGATTTCGACCCGCCCCTCTTCATCGGGGCCGTAGTGCCTGACGTGCTTGACGACGCCGACGACCTGCATCCACGGGAAAGAATCGCCCGGGCCGCCGAGCCTGATGCGCTTGCCGACGGGGTCTTCGCCGGCGAAAAAGCGCGTCGCCAGCAGTTCGTCAATCAAGACCACTCCGGGCATGCCCGTCTTGTCCTGGTCGGTGAAGGAGCGCCCTTTGATGAGCGGGATCCCCATCGCGCGGAAGTAGTCGGGCGTGACCGAGAGGTTGACGGCGACGAGGGTGTCCTTCCGATCCGTGACCTCGTGTCCCTCAACTGTGACCCCCGACTCGATGCCGCCGCTCATCGGCAAGCCGCGCGTGAGGCCTGCGGACTGCACGCCCGGCAACTTCTCGACGCGCTGCAAGAGCCCGCGGTAGAAGTTTTCGATCCGAGAGTTCTCGGTGTAACGCGCGTCGGGCAGCGAGACGCGCATCGTCAGGACATGATCGGGGTTGAAGCCGATGTCGGCGCGTTGCAGGTTCAGAAAACTCTTCATCAACAAGCCCGCGCCGACAAGCAGGAGCAGCGAGAGCGCCACTTCGGAGACGACCAGCAGACTGCGCACATAGTTGCGCTGCGCGCCGCCCGTCGCGCCGCGCCCGCCCTCTTTGAGCGCCTCGTTGAGACGCGCCTGCGAGATTTGCACCGCGGGCGCGAGACCGAAGAGGAGGCCCGTGACGACGGAGACCACGAGCGTAAAGAGCAGCACGCGCGTGTCGAGGCGGATGCCGGCCACGAGCAGGCGCGGCACATCATCCGGAATGACGGTGCGCAAGGCGTCCACGCACCACATCGCAAACAATAGCCCCAGAGCGCCGCCTGCGATCGCGAGCATGATGCTCTCGGTCAAAAGCTGGCGGATGATGCGCCAGCGGCTCGCGCCGAGCGCGGTGCGGATCGCGATCTCTTTGGCGCGCGTGGCCGCGCGTGCCAGCAATAGGTTCGCGACGTTGGCGCAGGCGATCAGGAGCACGAAGCCGACGGCCGCGAGCACGACCAGGAGCGCGGCACGGACGTCTTGGGTGGCACGGTCCTGTAGTTTGGCGAGCGTGAAGCCGTTGCCGCTGTTCGTCTTTGGATATTGTTGGGCGAGGCGCGCAGTGATCGTGGTCATCTCGGCGCGCGCCTGCTCGAGGGTCACGCCCGGCTTGAGCGTGCCGATCAGGTAGATGCCCGGATGATCATCGCGATCCTCCAAATCCTGGCCCAGGGATCCGTTCTCGATGGGCACGAACAGGTCAACCGGAGACTGCCACTCGAAGGCCTGCGGCAACACGCCGACGACCGTGAAACTTTGATTATTGAGCGTGACAGGTTGCCCGACGATACCCTGATTGCCTCCGAAGCGTCGCTGCCACAGGCCATGAGTGATGACCACCGCGCGACCCGCGCCCGGCCTATCTTCGTCTTTCGTGAAGTTGCGCCCCAGGGCGGGTGCCACGCCGAGCGCGGGCAAGAAACTGCTTGAGACTTCGCGCGCGCTGAGTCGCTCAGGGTCGCCCGCGCCCGTCAGGATGTAGCCTGCGCCGCGGAACGCCGCGAGTTGATCGAAGACCGTCGCCTGGTCGCGCCAGTCTCGATAGTTCGGATAGGAGACCGACATGCCCGGCACTTGCTGACTCCATTCGGAAAGAAAGACCAGCCGGTCGGCCGTCTTAAACGGCAACGGGCGCAAGAGCACCGCGTTGACGACCGAGAAGATCGCGCTGTTGGCGCCGATGCCCAAAGTGAGCGCCAGGATGGTCACCAGCGCGAAGCCGGGACTCTTCATCAATATGCGCAGGCCAAAGCTAATGTCCTGCCAGAAAGTGTTCATCACGTGCCTCCAAAAGCGGTAGTGATGGGTGACAAGTGAGAGAGCATCCGCAAGCCGTATCTGAGGTCCTGCCAGATGGTTCCCATCATCACTCCTCCACACTTCATTGATTTCTCAGGGTGTCAAACGGACTGCTATTTCAGGGTTCAGGTCCGGCCTGCTGAACCAGACAAATATCCGAGGCGAGAGAGCGCTTCCCGGCCCTACTCGTACCTGAGAGCCACCATCGGATCAACCTTTGTCGCACGCCGCGCCGGCACAAGGCAAGCGACCAACGCCACTGTCGCCAGGAGCAGGGTCACGCCCACGAACGTCACAGGATCGTGCGCCGTCACGCCGAAGAGCAGGCCCGCCATCAAGCGCGTCAGCGCAAAGGACGCGGCGAGTCCAAGTCCCACGCCGCAGAACGTGAGTGTCATGCCTTGCCGGAGGATGAGCCGCAGCACGTCTCGGCCCTGCGCGCCGAGCGCGATGCGGATGCCGATCTCCTGCGTGCGCTGCGTCACGCCGTAAGAGGTCACGCCGTAAACCCCGAGCGCGGCCAGCAGTAGTGCGGCGGCGGCGAAGCTGCCGAAGATCACCAGGCTGAAGCGGCGGTTGTCGAGCGAGGACGAGAAGATTTGGCCGAGCGTGCGGAAGTTGGTCGGGACGTCGCGGTCGAGCGATTGCATCGCGCTCCGCATCGCCGGGATCAACGCCTTCACGTCTCCCCGGGTGCGCACGACGATGGTCAAGCTCCAGGCCTGCCCCGGGCGTTGCAGGTAGTGAACGTAAACGGTCGGGTGGGGGGGCGCCTCCAGCCCGAACTCGCGCACGTCACCGACCACGCCGACCACTCGCAGCAGGTGCGTGTCGCCGTCCATGCTGGAGTACTGGATGCCTTTGCCGAGCGGGTCTTCGTCCGGCCAGTACTGGCGCGCCAGCCGTTCGCTGATGAGCGCCACCTGCTGTGTCTCAGGCCCATCGCTTTGATCGAAGAGTCGCCCGCGCCGCAGGCCTATGCCCATCGCGTTGAAATAGCCGGGACTGGCGACGCGAAATTCGCCGTAGCCTTTTCGCGCCGGATTATTGTCAATCAGAAACTGGCCGTCGGCGCCCCCGCCGGTCATCGGCAGGCCGTTGACGCCGCCGACCGCCGTCACGCCGGGCAGTGCTGCGATGCGTTCGAGCGCCTGCTGGTAAAAGACGGCCCGGCGTTTCTTGCCCACCTCGTCGCTCACGTAGCCCGACGGCCGCTCATCATTACCCGGCGAGATCTCCATCGCGACGGCGCTCTCGGTGCGAAAGCCCGGGTCAATCTCCAGCACCTTGACGAAGCTCTTGACGAGCAGCCCCGCGCCGGTCAGCAGCACCATCGTCAGAGCCACCTGGGTCACCACGAGCGTCGCGCGCAGACGGCCGCTCGGGGCGTTGGCCGTTCGCCCGCGCGCGGCCTCTTTCAAGCCCTCCTGCAGATCGCGTTTGCCGAAACGCAATAGCGGCACGAGGCCGAGCGCCACCGCCACCAGCGACGAGAGCGCGAAAGTGAAAGCCAGAGGGAGCGCGTTGACGCTGATCTCGTCGGCGCGCGGCAGGTTGCCTTGATTGAGGCTGACCAGCGCGTCCACGCCCCAGAATGAGAGCAGCACGCCCACGCCGCCGGCCACCAAAGCGAGGATCAGATTTTCGGCGATGAATTGCCGCGCCAGCCGCCACCGCGTCGCGCCCAGCGCCGTGCGCTCGGCGAGTTCGCGCCTTCGCGCCGTCGCCTGCGCGAGCAGCAGATTGGCGACGTTGGTGCAGGCCACGAGCAGCAGAAACACAACCGCCGCCAGCATCACCAGCAGGCCCTGACCGGCGTCGCCGACCATCGCTTCTTTCAAAGGCAGCGCCGCCACGTCAACCAGGTCTATGTCCGCGCCCGAATCCCTCCTGAGTTGTTTGCCGATCGCGCTCAGGTCCGCGCGCGCCTGCCCGAGCGTCACGCCGTCGCTGAGGCGAGCGATGACGCTCTTCCCGTGCGACCTGCGTGACTCCGATGACGGAGATAATTCAAACGGCACCCAGATTTCCGCGCCCCTGGGGAAGTTGAAACTTTGAGGCATGACGCCCACGACCGTGTAACTGATGTCGCCGATGCGGAGCGACGTCGCGGCCAGATCACTCCGGCCGCCGAGCAGCCTTTGCCAGTAGCCATGACTCACCACCGCCACGGGACGAGCGCCGGCCCTGGCTTCTTCCGGCAGGAAGCTCCGCCCGGTCGCGGGCTGCACGCCGAGCGTCTTGAAAAAGTCGCCCGACACGTAAGCGACACTCGTGCGCACCGGCTCGCTGCCGCCCGTGACGGGCGTCAGCCCGAGGTTGTATTCCGCCGCCGCCGCGAGTGTGTGGTTGCGCGCACGCACGTCCAGAAAGTTCGGCTCGGCGAAAGTGATCTGCCGGCCCTTGGCGTCAACTTCTCTGAGGCTGACGATCTTCTCCGCTCCCGGGTACGGCAGCGGGCGCAGCAGCACCGCATTCACCACACTGAAGATCGCCGTCGTCGCGCCGATGCCTAAGCCGAGCGTGACGACGGCCACGGCAGTGAAGCCAGGTCTCTTGAGAAGCATCCGCAGGCCGTATCGGAGATCTTGCCAGAGCGTTCCCATAAGCTTTCCTGCCCTCTCTTTTAACGTGGTGGTTTGTCGTAGGCCTGAAGTCAAGCGCGACAAGGAAGTCTCATGCCAACGGCAGATCCCCTGTCTTACATGACGGACGCTTTCGTGGCCATTGCCCGCCGAGCCGCACTCGATCAGATAGCGGTTCGGGCTACAATTCGCCGCTCTGGCGCGTTTCTGTCACGCCAATCACGGCCCGCGCTCCACTATCCTCAAAAGCTTACAACTGCGCGTTTCGCGGTTCTACATCGCCAACGGCTGTGCTGCTCTCTACATAGCAGAAGCGGTGACATCCGCGCCACCATCGCGTGGGC
Organism: uncultured Blastocatellaceae bacterium; assembly: GCA_964383905.1. Classification (GTDB taxonomy): domain Bacteria; phylum Acidobacteriota; class Blastocatellia; order Pyrinomonadales; family Pyrinomonadaceae; genus CAYLJO01. The sequence continues at coordinate 34,323 of CAYLJO010000024.1, read as the reverse complement.
AAGGCGGCACGACCGCTACGGCTTCCGCGTTGCCGTCCATCGGCCATCGGCTCGGCCTTCCACTTTCATGCGTCCGCCGGCCGAATCGCCATCGATCCAGCCGGCGAGAGCCGCGGTTACGCTCTCGCGGTTGCCGGTCTGTCCGCTCGGCCATTCCGCCTTGAAGATCAGCTCGATGTAGCCATCCCGCCACGACCCCGTAACGGGGCGAGCAACGCCGAGGTCGCCGGACCACGTTCCCGTCACTTTGCTGCCCTCGCGTACGAGCTGCATTGTGCCGTCGAAAACCCCGGCGTCGCTCGAAAACCTTACCTGCCATCTGCCGCCGGCGTCCGCGCCGTTCTTCACCGGCAGTGGGGTCGAGTTAGTGATGCGGACATTTGAAAAATAGGCCTCCTCGCCCTGGTAACTCCACAGCGCGACGCCGCCCCGCATATCCTGGCCCTTGAGGCCGTCCACCACGAGGCTTGGATTTTCGGATCCGTTCAGATAGAGTTTGGCCGAGCGGCCCGTGACCTCAATCCTGACTTTCGTCCAGGTCTCTGGTTTCAAGTCCACGTAGGCCTCGTAGACCGAAGGCCACTCCCGGCGCAGTTTGTACCAGCCGAAGTCCGGCTCGGAGGTGTATTGCACCGAATGGTTCCGCATCGCCTGGTCATTCGAGCCTGAGTTCCCCGGCCGCAGATAGAAGAGTTCGTAGCGCGAGGCGTCCGGCCGCGCCCTGAAGGCAATGCCGACAAAGCCGGGCATTCTCACCCCCGGCGGCGTGGTAATCTTCACAGCAATGTCGGCTTCGATTACGCCGTCCTGAAAATCCATGCCCCGCAGGAGCGCGAGGCCATCCTTTTCCGTCTCCTTTGTGAGTCGCACAGCTCTACGCCCCTTGTATTCGATGGCGTCGGCCTTCACGTTCAGCGGGACCAGATCCCTGGTGTCGCTCAGCGCAAACGTTTGAGCATGAGACGTAGCCTGACCGAAGCTGGCCCAGGCCAGTAAGATCGCGAACACCTCCAGAGTCCTGCCTCCCGGCCGCGTGGCTCGAGACACATTCTTCTGACCCCCGGTGTGAAATGCAGCGGACGTCCGCCGTCCCTGGGCCCATGAGCATCGTGAGCATTGGATCATTACGGATCTCATTGATTTCTCCTTTCCAGCCTCTATTCCGACGAGAACCCGGGAAGAGCGTTTCCCCTGCTCTACTCGTAGCTGAGCGCGACCATCGGATCGACCTTCGTCGCCCGCCGCGCCGGGACGTAGCAAGCCACAAGCGCCACCGCCGCCAAGAGGATCGAGACGCCCGCCAACGTCAGTGGGTCGGTGGCGCTCACGCCGAAGAGTAGGCCCTTCAGCAAGCGCGTCGTAGCTATCGCGCCGAGCACGCCCATTCCCACCCCGACCAGCACTAACGTCATGCCCTCCTGCACCACTAAACGAAGCACGTCCCTGCTTTGCGCGCCCAAGGCCATGCGGATGCCGATCTCGTGCGTGCGCTGTGTCACCGCATATGAGATCACGCCGTAGATGCCGATCGCGGCCAAGAGCAATGCCAGCGCGGCGAAGGTGCCCAGCATTAGACTGTAGAAGCGCGGCCGCGCTACAGAGTCGGAGAGCAACTCATCCATCGTTTTCGCGCCGGAGCCCGACTGTGTCGGATCAATCGAGCGGAGGGTCTGCTGCACCAAAGCGACCACGTTGCCCGGCTCACCCGCCGTGCGAATGACGAGCGACGTGCTGAACCAAGGCACTTGCAGGTAAGAGACGTAGATTTGCGCGTTGGCCGGCGCGGCGAGCGACTTCTGCTTGATGTCTCTGACGACGCCAATGATCTCAAACGTCATCGGCGTGTTCAGATAGTTGACCGTGAGGTGCTTGCCGACCGGGTCTTCGCCCGCGAAATAGCGCCGCCGCATTGTCTCGTTGATGACGGCGACGTTCGGCATGCCGGCGCGGTCGTGGTCCGTGAACTCGCGGCCGGCGAGCGCGCCGATGCCCATCAACTCGAAGTAGTTCGGGCTGACGGCGTTGTACCAGGCCTGCGGCACTTCGTTCGGGTTCGTCCGGCCTTCAATCGCGAACGGGAAAAACATCGTGTACATCAGCGGCGCACATGAAGCGGTTGCGACCGACTGCACGCCTGGCAATGTTTGCACCTGTGCGGCCAGACGCTCGAAATAAGCGGCCCGCAACTGTGGCTCGGCGTACTTCGCCATCGAAGCGCTGACCGGCACGACCATCAGCCGTTCCTGATTGAAGCTGAGCTCAACGTGCTGCAACTTCACGAAACTCCTGATCAGCAGCCCCGCTCCGGCCAGCAGCATCAGCGTGAGCGAGATTTCCGCGACCACCATCGTGCCGCGCGCGTGTTGCAAACGCCGGCCTGCGGTCGCACTCCGACTGCTCTCCTTGAGCGACTCCTGCAAATCGGGCCGCGAAGCTCTCAGCCCCGGAGCCAGGCCCAGGACTACACCGACGAGCAGCGCGACGACGCAGGTGAAACCAAGGACCATCAGGTCGATGTGCGCCTCATCAATGCGCGGGGAACGCAGGTCTTTCGGGACCAGCCAGACAATCGCACCTACGCACCACTGCGCCAGCAGTACGCCGAGCGCGCCCCCAGCGCACGACAACAGCAAACTCTCGCAGACTAATTGGCGGATCATGCGCCAACGCGATGCACCGAGCGCGGCGCGAATCGCCAGCTCTTTATAACGTGTCGCCGTCCGCGCGAGCAGCAGGTTAGTGACGTTGCCGCACGCGATCAGCAACACCAGGCCGACCGCGCCGAAGAGGATCAACAACGCCGGACGTACATCGCCCACGAGCGTCTCGCGTAGTGGCGCGAGACGCACGCTCCAGTTTGCGTCCGACTCCGGGTATTGGCTCGCCAAGCGCGCGGCGATGGTGCGCATCTCGGCTTCGGCCTGCGCCGGCGTGACGTGCGGCTTGAGCCGCGCCACTGTCTCGAAGTGGCGGGCGGCGCGCAGGTGCATCTCGCCGGAGTCCTGCGCGACGGGCACCCAGGCTTCCGCCGAATCAGGTAGATTGAACTCCGCCGGCATCACGCCGACGATTGTGATGCGGCCTTCTTCGACCGCCAGGGTTTTGCCGATGATGTTTGGGTCGCCGCCGAAGCGCCGTTGCCACAGGCGATGGCTCAACATCAGGACGTTGTTGCCGGTTCTAAATTCATCGGGTCGGAAGACGCGTCCGAGCAGTGGCTGGACTTGTAAGGTCTGGAAGAACTCATCCGTCACGCGCGCGCCGTGCAGTACTTCAGGCCGGTCTGCTTCGAGCAGAGTAACGAACCAGCCCGAGTAAGCCGCGAGGCTGCTGAAGGACTGGCTTTGACCTTTCCAATCAAAGAAGTCGGCCGGCGAGACGGACGGGATAGTTTCGCCGGTCTTGCCGTTTTCATCTTTGACAACGACCAGCTCGTCCGAGTGAGGAAACGGCAGCGGCCTGAGCAACACGCCATTGACGACCGAGAAGATGGCTGTGTTCGCGCCGATGCCTAAGCCGAGCGTGACGACGGCCACGACAGTGAAGCCTGGACTGGTGAGCAGCACCCGCAGGCCGTATCGGAGATCTTGCCAGAGCGTTTCCATCATCACTCCTCCACCTTTCTTTAATTTCTCAGGGTATCAAACGGACTGCTTTTTCAAGAGTGCTAAGAAAGTACTGTGCCACCGGCAGTTTCCCCGGTTGAGCGGCTGAAATTATGGCTTTGCGGGTGAAGAGAATGCGGGACGGGGGTCAAAAAGTGTGCGTTTCTGGGATCCCTTGATCCCGAAATTGAAATTAGGCCGAGCTGGTAGCCGAGACGGACGGATGGTTCCACTTCTGTCTCCGTAGTGGAACCATCCGTCTGTCCCGGTGAGTATTTACTGATCTTATCTGTAGAACTTCTTTTGTGAAACGACCATCAGATGACGGAGCTACTCATCCATTGGTCGGGCTTGAAAGCGAGGGGGCTTGGATGAAAACTCCGGCCTTGCGGCCCGAAGGCCGCTTCCCTTCCCGGCCGCGCTTGCGACAGGTTCGCGCCTCAACCGATCCGGTGGAATGGAAAGCAGTTAATCACCTCGTCGTGCAGCCACCCACTCTGAACAGACGCGTCAATCGTTCCCGGTTGAGGGCGAGCCCTTTGGCCCAAACTCGCTCCTCACCTGAACGTCAGTCCTGCGGCGTGAAACCACAGGAAACGGATCACGCCGCGACCTTGTCCGGAGATCAATTCCGTAGTGTCTTCTCAATTTCCATCTCTTCCCTTCCCCGGACGAGACTCGGTTTATCATGACATGGCCCGACTTATTACTTAGAAGAACCGGCAATCGCGACCCCGCTCCACACTTTTTGTGCCTTGTGATGGGTCTCTCAAGACAAGACCGGATGCTACCCCGGTAAAATCTACCGGGGTAAAATCTACCGGGGTAGATTTTACCGGGGTAGCATCTATTTCAATCCAACAACTCGGACAACGCTCTGGCGGATATCTTAAGCAGGAGTCCGCGTGCGGTTCGATCGCTCCCGCCGAACTTGGCGATCTGTTCCCCGTCCATCGTGCGCACCAAATAGCCCTCGGTGATCAGCGCGTGCAGGTGCATGCGGCACGCCTTCTCATCCATATTAGTCTTCGCGGCGAGCCGCGGTGTGGAGACGATGATCTCCCGCTCAGCGCCCTCGCTCCACCGGTAAAGTCGCAGGAGGATGGCCTGGCGCGCCGGGGGGAAACGCGGCATGATCCGATCAAGGAAGTCGGGCAGGGCGGGAAGCTGTTTGGCGGTCGGGACGGGGGTGGTCTCCGCCTTGACCCCGGGCATTTCTACCGGGGTAGAATCTACCGGGGTAAGATGTACCGGGGTAGATTTTACCGGGGTAGAATCTACCGGGGTAGATTTGACGGGCGATTCCGCCGATTCTGTGGGGTCTGACCGCTTGGCCTCGTCGAGCAGTTCGGCCATCGGCGAAGCGGGCCGCCGGATCTGAAAGTTCTCCGGGATCACATTCCGCGCGAATTTGGGCCCGATACGACGCGGGTCGGCCTTCTCTTTGGTCTGTTTGGTCATGGCTTACTTCTTATTTGGCGACGCGTATCGAGCGCTTCTCATCCTTCTTCCGGCTCGGCATCTTCAGCCTGTCGAGCACTTCCGCCGCCAGCTCGTCAAACTGCTGAATGGCCCGGACAGAGCCCTGCGACTGCTCCTGGTAGGCGTAGATCGGCACGTGATAGGCCGGGGCTTCGGCGAGTTTAGTGTTAATGGTAATAACGGTCTCAAACATCTTCGGCCCCAGCATCGGCTCCTGGCGGACGGCCTCGGCGGCGTTCCGCGAAAGATTCGTACGCGGATCGAACAGTGTGATTAAAGCACCTAGGATGTTCAACTTGCGGCGGGCAATCAGCTCGTCAAGGCTCAGCAAAAGGTCCCCGACGCCCTCGAGCGGCAGGTACTGCGCCGCGATCGGAACGATCACGTGCTCGGCGGCTTTGAGCGAGGCCGTAAACAGAAGGCCCAGATTGGGGGGGCAGTCGAGAATGAGGAAATCATAATGCTCGGCAATGTCGCGCAGCGCCTCCTCCAGGCGATCAATCGCCTGCGCCGTATCGCGGTCAAAGGCGGCCATACCCAGATTTGAGGGGATGATGTCGAGGCGCGGGAATGAGGTCTGGTAAACGGCGCTGCGGATATCCTCGAACGGCAGGCGGGTCGGGCGGCCCGGCTGCGAATGGTTCCAGCGCGTGCAGATCACATCGGTGAGCGTAATTTCCGCCTTCTCGCGGTCGTAGACGAAGGTCGAGGCGTGCGCCTGCGGGTCACAGTCGACCAGCGCCACATCGTAATTCGCCTGCGCCAGCGCGGCCGAAAGGTTCACTGCCGTCGTCGTCTTGCCGACCCCGCCCTTCTGATTGGCGACCGCGATTGTTGTCGTTTTTCTCATCATGCGCCCTCCGGGCCGTTTCAACCTTCACCTAGGCCGCGACGCGATCCGCAGCCTCCTTTAACAGCACGATCTCGGCAAAGCGGACCAGCTTTTTCCGGCGGTCCAGCGGGTGATGATGCGTGTTGATCACCCCTTCGCGAATCAGCCTCGTCATTGTCTTGGACGAGACGCCCAGATAGCTCGTCGCCTCGGTCGTCGTCATCCATTCCTTCGACACATTTATATTTGCCATGTTTATCTGTTAACCTCCCGCAACTCGGGCAAACTGTACTGATCCTTTTCCATTACGTCAATACCTTTTACATCGCTTTCCATCAATTTCCGCCGTACCCCGGTCGAATCTACCCCGGTAGATTTTACCCCGGTAGATTCTACCCCGGTACATCGCACCCCGGTCGAATCCACCACGGTAGATTTAACCACGGTAAAAAATGTCCCGGATTGTCAAGAAAAAAAGGGCGTGATAGAACAGGCCCGCATCGAGGTTGAATCCTCCCTGCGAAATAAATCGCCCCGCCAGCCGGTCTCCGAGAGGCTGGCGGGAGCAGGATAAGAAGGTGAGTAAAGACCATGTCGGCGATCACAGATGCGACGCGCTTTGTCAGGCGGACACGGCTCCAGCCGGGCGAGTACCGGACCAACTTCCGCCAAATTGATTGCGAGATAATCGCCTCACTGACCTCAGCGGAGGCGTGCCGGATCACCCCCTCGATGAGCAAAATATACCTCTCGCTGGTCAACGCCCCACGCTCCCACTGGGAGCGCGAGGGCGTGCTTCACTTTACCGGCGCGGAAAAGGAAGGGGACTGGCAGACCGCATGGATGCAGATGCTGGAACTGCTCGGGGTGGCGGGCGCGACGGCGAAAAAGGCACTGTCGTGGATGCACCGGCAGGGAATCATCGGCTATCACGCCGGGAAGAACGGCGTCGGGATACGTATCTTCATCAACCGCGCCTCCTCCTCAATCGCCACGGCGAATCCCGCCCAACAAAAAAATTTGCGGCTCGTTCGTGCTTCACCCGCTTTGCCTCATACTTCACCCGCTGCCACACCCTTTAAGGATAGCTTCGCTTGTTTAGAAGAGGTTTTAGAGACAGATAAAGATCCCCGCGCGCCGGAAAACGGCGCGGAACAACAGGTGGTCGCCAACCAAATGGGCCTGTTCCCGACCGAGCCCGCACGGGAAGCGCCCCCAACTCCCAGCGGGCCCGTACCCGCGGCCAGGGAGCGGGTGAGGCCGGGGCCACAAGATAATCGCTTTTCGTCGCCCCCGGTCGAGACCTGCGTGGAGGAGATCATCGAGTCGGTCACAAGAAGGCTCGAGCCACGCCTGGCGGCCACCTGCGCGCGTGAGTACGCGCGCACCCGCGAATGGTTCGAGAAAAATGGGCTTCCGAAAGCCGTGCGGGTCGGGCAGCGCGAGGCCTACGACGTGCTCCGCAGGTACGGATTGGTTAACGAAACCGGATCCCGAGGCCACGCCGCCCAGGGGAATCGAGTCGCAGAACCGGCGCCCGGGCACGCGGACGGGCAGCAGGCCACGGCTCGGCCCCTCTCGAGCGAGGAGGTTGAACAGTACGCCTGCGCCTGCGTGGCTTTGCTGATCGAGCAGGGCCAGTCGATTGACCGGACGATCTCCGGTATGAGCGTTGAATCGGGCGGGTTTCTGCTTCCGGAGGACGCCCGGCGTGTGCGGGAATGTGCCGCTTCTCAGGCGGCCGAGCGGGAGTGTGAAGCTACGCGCCCAAACGCGCCGGCCACTGACCCAGCGTAAGTCGGAAGATAAGAATTGAACAGGGCGACGATGAAGGGATTCCGGCAGTTGAGTGCCGGTTCAAAAAACATTCGCCGCCGAAGGCGTGGAGGAAAACCGGATCACTAAGAAGGCCTCAATCCCCCTCGGGCCCCTCCGCGGTGAGCCATGGCTCACCGTAGACCCGACCGGCACTTTCCGAAACGCTCGGATGCCTGACTAGCGCCCGGCCTTTGGCCTTTTCGGATTGGGCTTCTCCTCGGGCGGGGTGGACCCGGAAGCCATCTCCTCATCCGACGTTCCAATATTTTCCTCCGGATGATTGCGTTGCGCCTGCAGCACCTCCGAGCGCTTGCTCAGCTTGTTCGCTTCACCCGCACGAGGACTCTGCTTCTTTCCTTCGCCCGTCGGGGGCTGATTAACTCTATTACGGTTCTTGTTGGACATCTTTCCTCCTCATAAATTTCCGTGACACGCCCCGGGTGCATATTTCCGACCACTCCCCGATAGGCTATCATAATGCAGTACCCGGAAATTATCATCAGGGCGACGTTATAGCTGGGATGGCCCTGGGGCCATTCAGGCCGACGGGCGGCTCAAGGCGCCCCGTAAAACCATTGACTCCGCCTTCAATCTGGCATATCGTCTCGCCCTCTAGAACCGCATTCATGCTGGACTTCAACGGCTTACGGCGCCGGCCTCGCCTCCTGCGTCTCCAGCTTTAGCAATTCCTGCTCTCTGCCAACCGACTACCCGTCGGCGGCTCGAAGGAGGTGGCGATGGATTACGACCCTTTGACAGAAACAACGAGTGACGAAGAGACGTGGCTGACCAACGCAGTCACGTTGATCTTAATTGTCGTCACCCTTTCCTTGATCATCATCGCCCTCAGCGGCGTCGTATGGCTCTGCTTACGCTAAGCGGATACCGCGCCGGAGGGGATGATTGATTTGCAGAAGCGTGAGATAATGCGGCCGCCGCGTCCCCCGTAAAAACCACCCGCGATAGCCATTGCCACTACAACGATGATGCCCTGGTGGTCCCCCTCGCGCTGCCGTAGCCCGAGCAACAGTTAAGCAGATAATTGGTGAAGACGCCTTTGATCCCGCGCCAAAGCTGCCATAATATATCCGGCGATGATCCTCACCGGCAAACAGGAGTCTGGAGGGGCGGTCAAGAAACTATCCGACAAGTGATGAACCGAAGATGGCGAAGATAATACTGACAGTCCTCATGAAGAACGGAAGCTATGAATGTCGCAAATTCGACCTGGATCAGGACGGGAGAGCCAAGGCGACCGAGTATATGGACCTGATCGAAGAGCGGCTGCGCGCCGGAGGCATTTCGAAAGTGACGGGCGATGACGTGTCCAGGAAAATTTATAAGGACGGATTTCTCTTTTGTGAGATGTTCACTATCGTCGAGGCATGAGATAAATGGTTCAAACACCGCGCGGCTAATCATTGACCCTCCGGCGATTCACCCCGCCGTGCGGTCATAGAAAGATGCCGGTACCACCACGCCCGTGATGGCCAAATGAGATTGCCGCCGCTAATGGTACGCCCAACGGCATACAACGCCCCTCCCTCCACCGAGCGCCTTCGCCCTCCAATGTACGTTACCGCACAGACTCTCATCCTCTCGCCAGCTATAATATCTATTCCGCTTCAATGCCGAAATTGTCGGGGTAGAGGGCGCGGAGTCCCCGCGGAGATGCTCCGCCGGGGTGCTCTGGTCCTCATTTAGTGAGTTAAGGGAGGAGAATTTATGTCAATTGATTACAGTGATGAGGGGGATGGCAGCGTAGGCTTAGGAGCCTCCAGTAGCACAGGAAGTAGTAGCTTGGGCCGCGGCGCCGACCAGGACGCAAACATACCGGGGGCTGCCCCGCGCGGCGGAGCGGAGTATGACGCCGACCGGCCGAACTTCGGCAGCGCGCGCAGCGACTACGGTGATCTGGCTTACGGTGGCCGTCTGGATAAACGTGGGTTAGAGTCCGGAAGGCGTGACTATGATCGCGGGCGAAGGGACATCGGAAGCAGGGGGTATGAGAGGTCGAGTCGCCGAAGCGCCGGCGGCCGCGGTGGCAGCACAGGATTGATGATCCTCTATGGCATGGGTATCGGCGCGGCTCTCATGTACCTCCTCGATCCCGATCAGGGCCGGCGACGCCGCGCACTGTTGCGCGATAAGCTGGTTAGCGTGTCGAATAAAACGAGTAGAGCTGTCGGCAGGACCTCGCGCGATCTGCGCAACCGCGCCCAGGGTGTCGTTCACGAAGCGGGCAGCATGCTGGGTATCCAGGGTCAAGAAAATCAGCGGGAGAAAGATCAGCCACCGTCCCGAGAGCAACAGGCGGGCGCGGCCGGCGGGTAGTGCCGGCCCGACACAACAGTCAAGCCTCTCCTTATGACATCAACGGAAGAGGACGCGGAGGAAAAAGAGGTCGTGAAGAGACCATCGTTTACTTCCCCCGCGTCTGCTCTCGCCCTCGGCCTTAAATAACCCTTTAATCCACCATCCCCTCTAAATATAGTTACGCCGCCTGATTCCGTGCTGCCCTCCGGGCGCTCGTACCAACACGCTCTCGACATTCATAAGCTTCAGCGCCTGGAAGTATCGCTCTGACGCCAATCCTGGAATTCGGTAGCCTTCCTTACCTGCTAATGACTATTCGCCGGATCTCACTTCCATCCTGGCTACTGTAATAAACATTATGTAAAATTTACAAAATTGTATCAACAATGTACAATAATGACTACCCCTTGCCAGGTAGCTAAAATCGACCTTATAAAGGAGGCTTTATGCCCGTCAAGGTCATTTACAAACAGGCGCTCGACCATATTTTCGGGCCGTTCTTCCCGAAATAGCGCGACACTTTCCCGAAATAAAGTCTTCGTCAATAACGCTTCCAAAAAGGAAAAAAGACGTGGCGCGAAGGTTGCAGTTAAGGCAATGCCCTGAGGATTTCCAAAGGCAGTCTCGCATCTGGAGACGGGCCTGAGAGATTTCTCAGGATAGAACTTCTGGCGAAAATAAGAGCGAAGATTTATTAAGACTATGCTGATCACCGGAGCGAAAAGGAAGCCTGTTGCGCAACAGGACGGTGATACCACCGTGCTGATCGTCGATGATACCGCCGACCGGCTTGACCTCATGAGCCACCTGCTGCGCAAGGCCGGCTATCGGGTTTTCACCGCGTGTGATGGCCGCGAAGCACTCGATGCTGCACGGCGCGTCCACCCCCTGCTGGTCATTAGCGATGTCATGATGCCGAATGTTAGCGGCATCGAGCTGTGCCGCCGCCTCCGAGCCGACGCCGAATTATATGCCACCCCAATCCTGCTGGTCAGCGCCATGCGCGTTGACGACAAAAGCGCGGTTGAAGGTTTACGGGCAGGGGCAGACGATTATCTCGAAGCGCCCTACGATGCGATGCGCTTGATCGCCAAGGTGACGCGGCTGACCGAACGCGCACGCTTCGAGGAGGCCCTGCGAGAGAGTGAAGAGCGTTATGCGCTTGCGGCCCGCGGGGCCAATGACGGGCTCTGGGACTGGAACCTGAAAAAGAATGAGGTCTATTTCTCCACCCGTTGGAAGTCGATGCTCGGCTACGAAGAGGAGGAGGTCGGAAGCTGCCCCGAAGAGTGGTTCGACCGTGTGCATCCGGATGACATCGGGCGGGTCAGGGTGGAGATTGAGGCCCACATCAAAGGGCTGAGCCCGCGCTTCAAAACCGAGCACCGCATGCTCCATAAAGACGGTACCTACCGGTGGATACTCAGCCGTGGGCTGGTCGTTCGAGACGCGGAGGGTAAGGCCTCCCGCATGGCCGGTTCCCAGACCGATATCACAGAGCGAAAGATGACTGAGGAGCAGTTGTTGCACGACGCTTTTCATGATGCTTTGACCGGTCTGCCGAACCGGGCCTTGTTTATGGACCGGCTCGGCCAGGCGATGGAGCGCGTCAAACGCCACAGGGACTGCCCCTTTGCCGTGATCTTTCTGGACCTCGACCGGTTCAAGGTTGTCAACGATAGCCTCGGACACATGATCGGCGACCAGCTCCTGATCGAGATCGGCCGCCGGCTGGAAGGATGCATGCGCGCGGGTGATACGGTCGCGCGTCTCGGGGGGGACGAGTTCACCGTTCTCCTCGAAGGGATTAAAGGGACCGGCGATGCCACCCATATGGCCGAACGTATCCAGAAGCAACTGGTCCTGCCGTTTAACCTCGGCGGCCACGAGGTGTTCACCAACGCGAGCATCGGTATTGCCCTTAGCGCCATCGGTTATGAGAGGCCTGATGATATTCTACGCGACGCCAACATTGCGATGCACCGGGCGAAGTCGCTCGGCAAGGCGCGCCATCAGGTGTTCGATACGACCATGCACTCTCACGCCGTGGCGCTGATGCGGTTGGAGACGGATCTGCGACGGACCGCCGGCCGCCAGGAGTACCGCATTCATTACCAGCCGATCATGTCGCTCCAAACGGGCGGTGTTTCGGGTTTCGAAGCGCTCGTGCGCTGGCAGCATCCGGAACGCGGCCTGATTTATCCGGAGGAGTTCATCTCGGTGGCAGAAGAAACTGGTCTGATCATCGGCCTCGACCGGTGGGTGCTCCGCGAGGCCTGTTACCAGGCCCGCGCATGGCACAAGCGTTTTCCCGGACAATCACCCTTAACAATCAGCGTCAACCTCTCCGCGAAGCAGTTTTCCCAACCCGACCTGATCGAGTGCGTCCGGGGGGTTCTGCGCGAGACGGGCCTGGACGCCGGCAGTTTGCAGTTAGAGATCACGGAAAGCGTGCTCATCAGCAACGCTGAATCCGTCAGCGTCAGACTCGCGCAGCTGAGAGACCTCGGCGTTGAGCTGTACCTCGACGACTTCGGGACGGGCTATTCATCACTGAGCTATCTGCACCGTTTTCCCATCAACGCCTTAAAGATCGACCGGTCATTCGTGACCAGAATCGGCCCCCGCGGCGAGAACTCGGAGATCGCCTCCGCCATTGTCACCATGGCCCATAGCCTCGGGATGGAAGTGGTCGCCGAGGGGGTCGAAACCGATCAACAAATGGCCCAGCTCAAGGCGCTCGGGTGCGAGTACGGGCAGGGGTCTCTCTTCTCAAAGCCGGTGGATAGTGTGACGGCCGAGCGCCTCCTTACCGGAGCTTAATGGGGAAGTCAAAAGACGCGCGGACAAGAGATCTGGCAAGGGTAGGGGGCGATGTCGGCTGCTCAGCTGCATAAGTTAGGTGGCGGGCAGTCACGCAAGCGCGCCGCGACCTAGATATTATTGTACCCGGACCCCGGTCAGGTTCGCCCGTCAGGATCGGGCACTCACCCGCAGCTGAATTAAGTCATCGGCTTACTTCTTGAATAATTGAGAAGAGCTTTCGATTTTACACTCCGTAACATATACTTCAGCGGCGGTGAGTTGGAAAGAGAACATCATCAGCGGCCCGGCAGAGATCAGGGCGCTGCTGGCGGGGACCAGGACTATCGCTGTGCTCGGCATGAAGACGGAGGCGCAGGCGGGCCAGCCCGCTTTCTATGTCCCGAGCTATCTCGCCTCGGTAGGGTTCGAGGTCATACCCGTCCCCGTCTACTACCCGGACATAACTCACATCCTCGGGCGTAAGGTCTATCGTAAGTTGGTCGACATACCTCTTGAAATAGATCTTGTGAACGTATTCCGCCGCGCCGAGGACATACCCGGGCACGTGGAAGACATCCTGTTGAAGGGTCCGAAAGCAGTGTGGTTCCAATCGGGGATACGGAATGACGAGGCGGCCGAGAGGTTTGCCAGAGCCGGGATGAAGGTGGTGCAGGACCGGTGCTTGATGGTTGATCACCGGCAATTGGCGTAAGCTGACGTCAGCCCGGACGACAGGTTGCCGAGGGTGAGACACGGTTGAAGAAAAGCCTTGAGCAGCGCATTGAAGAGGCCATCCGTGAGGAGATTTCCATCGCCCCATACAATCCGGAATGGCCAAACTTATTCGAGCAGGAGGCCAGCTTCCTACGGGGTAACCTGCCCGGGTCGCTGATCATTAAGATCGAGCATTTTGGAAGCACCGCCGTCCCGGGATTGGCGGCCAAGCCGGTCATTGACACCCTGGTACAGGTCAGTAGCCTAGAGGAGACCAGGAAACAGATAGTCCCTTTGCTGGAGTCGGAAAGCTACGACTACTTCTGGCGTACGGATCACGTGCCGGCTTACGCCTGGTTCATCAAACGAAATTCCGACGGCCGGCGCACACACCATCTACATGTGGTCGAGGCCGATTCAAAGCTGTCGGACAGACTCTATTTCAGAGACTACTTGAGGGAGTTCCCCCAGGAAGCTAAGCGGTATGAGGAATTGAAGCAACATCTTTCTGAGAGGCACCCGAACGATAGAATCGCATACACGGAAGGAAAAACCGGGTACGTCGTGTCAGTCACGGAAAGGGCCAAGCAATACTACAACCCAACCTGACACCGGCTTCACCGGGCGCGAAAGGAAGCCACATTGGCGACGTCTTTTGCTTAGATGTTCCATCACAAGCTTTATGATGGTGCTCGACACGGGAGAATCATGAAGATAACAAATTGGCTGCTGATGAAGCCCGGCGCACGGTGCAGCACGAATCAGTCAAGGGGCAGATCGAGGATGAGGTTAATTCTGTGATTGCGGCGCGCGCCGCAGACCGCCCCGCACCGGTTGAAGAGCGCAAGATAGAGCAGGTGGCCGGCGAGTTTCGCGGTAAGGCGATCAATGAGGTCGTCGAAACAGAGCGGGAGGTCGAACGCTCGCGCAGTATAACGCGCATCTCGCAGGTGGTCGATTACATCTTCTACGTGATCTACGCCCTACTCGCGCTCCGCCTCCTGCTCGCGTTAATGGCGGCTCGGTCAAGCGCCGGGTTCGTGCAGTTTATCTACAGCGTGAGAGCCCCGCTCTACGCGCCGTTTCGTAGGATCGTCGCGAGCCCAACAACTGAGGGCGGACATACGCTGGCATTACCCATCGTGCTCGCGATCATTGTTTATGCGTTGCTCCACGCGGGCATCAACGGATTGCTGCGTCTCATCGCTCACCGTAAGACAGAGATTTAAGCCCTCTGCGCGCATGACGCTTTGGGGCGGCACACAACGGTTCACTGCGCTCAATTAATGCGCTCAATTAATAGGCTCAGATGGCTACCGAGACCTCCCTGGCATCCAGAATTCGGACCAGTTCTCGCGGATCGATTGAGATCAGGAATCCACGCTTTCCGCCGTTAATATAAATCTCAGGCAGATCGTGTATTGTTCTTTCCATATAGACCGGCAATTTTGTACGCGTGCCCAAGGGGCTGATCCCGCCGACCATGTAGCCGGTCAGTCGCTGCGCGGTATCGGATGTGCAGGGCGCCACGCTTTTCACCCCGAGCGCTCTGGCAAGCTCTTCAGTCGACACCTCTCGATCCCCGTGCATCAGAATAATTAGCGGCTCGCGTCGGTCGGTCTCCATCACCAGGGTCTTGATCACGATATGCTCTGCGACCTGCAGTTCCTTGGCCGAGTGGTGAGTGCCGCCGTGCTCTTCATACCTGTAGAGATGGGGCTCGAAGGCGATATTCTTTTCCCTCAGCAGGCGGATCGCCGGAGTGACAGGATATTTGTTCCCCATATGTTGGGCGGCGGCCGGCGAATTTGTGCGTCCGCCACTATCACAAACTTCTCGGTTAAGGCTGCCGGTGCGCTCATCGGCATTGCGGGCCGGTTCGGCAAGCGTCGTCAAGCCAAATTTTCAGCCTCAGCTTCTTTCCCCATCGCTCATCTCCTGCCTTTTTTCTTCGGGGATTTGGCTGGCCGACCGACGGGGTGCGCGTGAATAATCAGACCTAAATCTTCGGCGCGACGCTTAAAGCTCTCTAACCGATCGTCACTCACGATCGCCCGCGACTCTGCGGGCGCGACGCCCTTCTTAACCTTCTTACTGATGTTCCGCGTCCACGTTTGAGACTTCGCCATGCCTAACCGCCTTTCTTCCTGCTCATCCTCTTTTCATTCGCCCAGCGTCGGAGCCCTTGGGATGTTTCCACCCGGTCATTATATTTAAACTCCGGCGAAGTCAAAAGATGTGACGTTATCAAGCTCGCTCAGGTCATGATCTCTCTTCCGACCTGCTCATAATCCTGCCATGCCGTCGCCGCCCGTGTCGTCTGTACCGCATAGACAGGGACACCCATGAACGCGGCTTTCCTGAACGCGACGAGGCGGTGAACCTCGCCCTTGAATAACGGTAGATTTCTTGCCTCAAGCATCGCGCGCGCCTCATCCGCGGCACGGCACGGCCTGATCGGCACCATCGTCAACAGGATGCGGTAATTATCGGCGCCGGCGGATTGCAGAGCGGCGACACTCAACATGAGCGTTTCCAGCGCCCGGACATCGGGCGTGGTGGGTAATACGAGCAGGTCGCAGCCACCCGCCACATGACGCAAATCATCCGGTGTAGGCTCGACCACAGTATCAATCACGATATGCTCGAAGTCTCGCGCATAGCGCGCGGTCTGTCGCACGTCTATGACCTTGAAGGGAAGCGCGCCCCGCCTGGTCCAGCCCGTCGCCGAGCGGTTATGATCGCCGTCAACGAGAAGCGCGGGGGCAAACCTTTGCAGGTATGCGGCCAGATGTACGGCGGTTGTCGTGTTGCCGACCTCACCTCTGCAACTGGCGACGGTGATGATCATTCGTGGAGAGCCTGCTGATGAGATAACTCATTCTCCGTTAATCGAAGCCGTCCCTGGCGGCGCACCAAAACGCCGCAGAAATGTTGCGCCTCGATCGCACCTGTGGCCCGCCGGATTACGCACTGCCCGCGCCACTTTCTTCCAGCCCTTAGCGACACATCTGCCACTGCTTGATCGCGTCCAGTGGGAAGATTAACATCAAGACATCCAAAGTAAGGCTGTCCCTGATCCAAATAAGTAACACCACCTCGGTCAACACAAACAGCACGAGCGAGCGACGGAACCCAAAACGCCGGGCGATCATAAACCCTACGGCACAGCTCAGGATATCGCCCAACGAATTAACGATCGTATCGCCTTGATAGCCGAGCGCAGCCGTCGCCGTGCGATACCGCTGGATGACGAAGTCGGAATTCTCGACCACCTCCCAGAGGGCCGCGGCCGCGACCGCCATCCAGAGCCGCCACACCGGCGCCAGCCGCGGGACGATCCACGCCAGCAACCCGCAATACACAAACCCGTGGAGCACATGCGTGAAGCTGTAAGGATCCAGGAAGTGCTGGGAGTTGTCTGAGCTACAGACATCGCCGGACCAGATTAATAGCTTGCCGCAGGAGCAAATCCACAAACGCCCCTGGCGACGGAGTTGATATGCGGTGGCCACCAGGACTGCGACAAACGCGAGCCACGGCCACATCTTTCGTCGATTTGGCGCCAAATACCTGGTAGACATACGGACTACTCGAAAGAGACGGGCGGCGCTATTTCAGTCATGAGCCAGGACACACGAGACGATGATAGAAGACGGGTCTGGTTCGAGGCCACACCTTCCACCTCCGTGCGCCTTTCCCACTTCCTGAGCTTACGCTCGTGGCCCGCGCTCGCTCTTCCCCGATTGAGTTTACGCGCGGCCCGGGCCGGGAGAGGTATCGCCCCGATAGCAAGCCCTCCGAACGTCTCTTATTATAAAGCAGCCGGCGCGTATCAAATGATGCGGGGGTAACAACTGGCCTGACATTCCCCCCGCGATAAGTTTTGCAATATAGTTAGGTATGGCCTGCACTTTTCACATCGTTTCTTATAATATTCTGGCCAACTCTTATATCAATCCTCAATGGTACTCTCATACGGATCCGGAAATCATCAGATGGGACAGGAGAAGCGTCGCCCTCTGCCGGAGAATAGAAGGTCTTGGCGCTGACATGATCTGTTTACAGGAAGTTGAAGAGGACGCGTACGCTCTATTCGAATATAACTTGAGAAAGAAAGGTTATTCAGGTACTTACGCTCGGAAAGGGTCTCACAAGCCTGACGGCTGTGCGACCTTTTTCAGGCAGGAGAAATTAGAACTCCAAAGCACAAAGGCGGTTTATTACCACGACGGGGAAGGCGCCCTCAATTCCGGTCACTTAGCCTTGGTTTCGAGCTTCTAGTGTGAGATTGGCATCCTCAGAGTGGCCAACACACACCTGCGATGGGACCGAGAGGATAAACCTAGAATGGAACATGTTGGGTACCGGCAGATCAAAGAGCTCATCGATGATCAGATTAAAACTGACACCACCGCATGTGCCTGGATTATCTGCGGCGATTTCAATGCGCAGCCTGACAATCCGATCATTGAAGAACTCCGAAGCCGAGGCTTTGCGGATGCCTATCAGGGTCATGAGCAATACACTTGTAATCCCAATCGCCGGGCCAAAAGGATTGATTATATTTTTCATACCAAAAACCTGCAGGCGGAGCCGGCAAAACTGATGGAAATTGATGGTCTTACCCCTCTGCCATCAGAAGTTGAGCCGTCCGACCACCTTGCCGTTTCGGCCATCGTATTCCCGCACCATGAGACCAATAACTCGTAGTGGCCGGTGCCCACGGACTCGTCTCTCACCGGTGTTGTAAAGCGCGCAACAGCGTTGATGCGCTTACTTTTAGATACAAGCACGGCACACAGAAGTTATATAATAGGTGAGAATAAATGTACTGGAGATCTGCGAAGGATCCGCGCCATCAAATCGGCAGCGTGTCCGCTGTTGTATAAAGTGTAGTCGCGAGTGGTTGAAGGGTAAGAACGGCTCGCTCGCCAAAACCTGAAATGAAGAAACTTGGCCAAGGTGAGTACGAACGTTTGTGCCGTGAAGTATGTGAAGGATACACCTCCGCAATCGCTGAAGAGGCGCTGTGGTTTGCCATCTGTAAGAAGGTCTACCATTACTTCTATGGCTACAGGCAGGACCTGACGTTTCCATACACGGAGGGGCCGCGCACCGAGCTCTACAAATCGGCCCTTCAGCAGATGGTCACCGAGGGCCAGTCAGAACCTTTCGATCCTTTAGAGGTTGCTGACAAATACGTCAAGCTTTGGAGCACATGAGCGGGCTGGAGCGGTCGAAGAAACATCTGTCGCCGCGATGAAAGTAGCTGGAAGATGGCCCGTCAGAAGCCACGGGTGGGTGGAATCATGAATGAGACAGAGGCGACTGAAACCATCAATAAATATCTCAGGGTCGCCGCTACACTTGTTCGACAGGCAGCAGATCTGATAGGCAAGGTTAATCTTAATCGCACAATTGACAACGCCCCACCAATACCGATTGCCGTTGACGAGCAGTTGATCGCAGACCTGCAGCTCAGCACGGCCGCCTTACAGCGCGCACGATCAGAGGCGCCGGGAGCCTCCGGAGGACCGAAAGAAGTAGACCCCGAGGTCAACGGAGCCTTTACTAAATGGCAGGAAGAGGAAGACCGAAGACAGGAGGCGCGTGTCGCCTTGACGCTTGAAGTGCGCTGGGATGGGCTCTCCGGCGAAGACAAGGCCTCGACCAGCAATATCAGCGGGGACGGGTGTTACGTTGAGTCGGCCGCGGCCGTATCGGTCAACGATCATCTTTCTTTAGAGATCAGGATGCCGACCGGGGGCTGGATGCTGCTACATGGTAAGGTGACTCACCACCAGCCGGCGAAAGGCTTCGGTCTCCATTTTATCAATTTAAGTGGGTTGGAGCGGGAAATACTCACGCTGCTCATAGATTATGCGAAAGGGGTCAGAAGAAAGCCGGCGGGCTTCGACACCCCAGCCATGTAAAAAAAGGCGCCGAACTTCTCATGACCAGGAGCCGTCGTGAAGGGGCGCATGAAAGGTGGTGGATAGGGGAGGCTACCCACCGACTCATACTGTGACAGGGAAGAGGTGCTGGCGATCGGTTCCCTGTGTATGAGGTACTTGCATACAAATCACTAATCGTATGCCGATTCCATCAAGCTTGGCGGTGTGACTTTCCAACTCAGGGCGGCGACAGGCCTGTCGCCGCTCTCTTTCAACTGCCGATACTTTCTCTCAACGGTCAGTCACAAACCCCTTCCATTATCCAACAGGCTTTGCGCACTTAACCTCCGCCGTACGAAAAATCATCAAAGTCTGGAAAATCATTCAGCTTGGGAGTTTCCTCAACTTACAGAAGGGCAGCCTATTCTGAGGGCCTAACGGTGACCCCCCTCGGACGCGCGCCGGTGTTAGATCGAGTGATGCCTTACGCAACTTTAAATAGTGAGGATGCGACCGACGCGCAGAAAAAAACTGCGACCGCCATGGTGACGGAGGCTTCAGCCCCCTACTTTCACCTTGATGAGATTGAGAAAGCCTATCAATCCTGGGCTCACCCCGCCGGTCAGCCCCTGGACCATGTGCTTAAAACCTGCCGGTGGTGTGCTGGCTGGGCTTACAAAGGCAACACGGCCTGCGGAGTGTGTCAGGGTCGGGGCAGTGTCAAGGTCATCCAGCCGGCGCGCGAGTGTCCTCATTGCGAAGGGAGGGGGCGATCACCGAACCGCCGCACCGCATGTTGGGCTTGTGGAGGTAGCGGCTGGGCTAACGCTTCCTCACCGGGTTAGAAGAAGGGCGGCAAAAGTGATCCGTTTGGCCCCTTATTCCCTTGCCGCTATTGATAGAAGCAAGCGGTAATCCTTCCTGAGCGGCCCTTCAAACTAATTGCCCACCGGCCTGCCCGAACTAAGTTCTTAGTTGCGGGCATCCTGAAAACATTATAGCAGCTTGTGATTGGGAGTAAGCTGTGTCCTGCGGAGCCCCCTCTCGGGCCCTGCGGTGCCTCCATGGTGAAGCCTTGCGGTGACATCCACCCGCCACTTGCTATAGCGTGCGCCGTACTTGAAAATAGGACGCGAAAGATATAGCTTTAAGCCACATGAAACCTGGAGACTCGATCCACGCAGGGGGATTAAAGCCTTAACCACTCCGGGCCCCAAAATCATTGAAGCAGTGATGTTGAGTGTTGTCGAGATAGGATCCCACGCCCTCC
The DNA here is from genome assembly GCA_964383905.1 of uncultured Blastocatellaceae bacterium. Lineage (GTDB taxonomy): Bacteria > Acidobacteriota > Blastocatellia > Pyrinomonadales > Pyrinomonadaceae > CAYLJO01. The sequence continues at coordinate 13,584 of CAYLJO010000024.1, read as the reverse complement.
GCTTTCGAGAAGATTTCTATTGGCGCTAACAACCACCAGTTCTTTTACAGGAGACCCCGGCCATGAAAAGATCAGCTCAACTTAAGTTCGTTTGTTTACTGTCTCTCATCTTCGCCCTGTCCGTCAGTTGTGGCTCCCCGCCCCCCAAGCCTCCGAAGACGAAAAAAACGGTGGCTTTCATCCCCAACTCCTCCTCCGATTTCTGGACTATCGTGCAGAAGGGGTGTAACAAGGCCCAGTCCGAGCTGCCCGACGTCGTAGTCAATTTCAGGATCCCCTACGACGGAAAAACAGACACGCAGAATCGGCTCGTGCGCGAGGCGCTGGATCGGGATGAGGTCGATGCCATCGCGATGAGCCCGATCGACCCGGCTGGTCAGAAGAAGGCGATCAACGACGCGGCGAAGAGGGCTCTAGTTATTACTCAGGACAGCGATGCGCCGGATACCAACCGCGTGCTGTACATCGGCGCCGATAACCGTGATGCCGGCCGCCAGGCCGGGGAGCTCGTCAAGAAGGCCCTCCCGCAGGGCGGAAAGATCATGGTCTTCGTCGGCAAGCGCGAGGTACAGAATGCGCAGGAGCGGTTGGACGGGCTGAAGGAATCGCTGCAAGGCTCGAAGGTGGAGATCGTCGACATTATGACCGACGACACCGACCCGACTAAGGCGAGGGATAATGCTTACCAGGCGCAGAAACAGCATCCCGACCTCGCCGGCATGGTCGGTTTGTGGTCCTACAACGGGCCAGCCATCGTGCAGGCACTGAGACTTGAGGATAAGCTCGGCAAGATCAAGATCGTGTGCTTCGACGACGACCAGGCGACCCTCAACGGGATCAAAGAAGGGGTGATCTTCGCGACCGTGGCGCAGCAGCCTTTTGAGTACGGCTACCAGGCGATCCAGACGACGGCCAAGATCCTGAAAGGCGACCGTTCGGTGATCCCCGAGAGCAAAAAGATCGTCATCCCGACGGTCGTCATCCAGCGCAATAACGTTGATGATTACAGGAAAAAAATGAGCCAGTTGCTCGGTAGCAAAACGAGTTAACTGGGGGGCGAATCCTTTCGGCACCCGGATAGCGCAGACCGCCATCTAAAACGCCCCTTCTGGCGGCGGGCTCACGGGCAGCTTGCCGGTTATATCTAAAGACTGCAGCGTGCCCACCGCCAGCAGGGGCGTCGCACATGTCGAATTAGCTCCTCTATTCCGTCCAGGATTCCGGCGCGCCGGTCCTCGCCGGCAGCCGGACACCACACGTGTCCGATTTATACTGCCCATCAATCCACGGCAACTCTGCGAGCAGCTTATTACCCGCCATTTATCTACCCCGTCGCTGAAATATTCAGTGGCGGCGATAACGGCACACCTCTTGCCAACGATGGGATGTTGCTCAACGTGAGCAGCGTTCGTCAACCGGATGAGCTTAAGGTACGAGGGGCGAAGCCTTCCGGCAGATGCCAGCCTTCGCCCCTCCGTTTGGAAACTCCGTATGGAAGTTCTGTATGTCAGGACAAGAGTTCGCCGGAGCTACTAAAACCAGCACGTCGATTCTTTCGCCGCTGGAAAGGCGCATGGTAAGCACCGTTTTACCAAAGATACCCGCCTGGTTAGAGACCTATCACTTAACCTTGTTGACGCCGGTCTGGTCTGCATTGATCATCGCATTCAGTTTTCTTGCAGCCGGCAACATCCGTTGGCTGTGGCTTGTTTCGCTAATGGTTCTCTTACAGTACCTGACCGATCACTTCGACGGTAAGGTCGGCAGGTATAGAAACACCGGGCTTGTTAAATGGGGATTTTACATGGATCATCTTCTGGACTACTTTTTCTTATGCTCAGTGCTGGCCGGCTATGCGATCATACTTCCTGATCGCTCACGTTACCATCTATTTTTCATACTGGCAGTATTCGGCGGATTCATGATGAATTCATTTCTCGCTTTTGCCGCGACCGAACAATTCCGCATCAGTTATCTTAAATTCGGCCCGACGGAGTTCCGCATCGCGCTCATCGTCATCAACACCCTCCTGATCCTATTCGGTAAACGTCACATGATCAACGCCTTACCCTATGTGGCGGGATTCTCTCTGCTAGGGTTATCAATACTTGTCTATCGGACGCAGAAGATGATCTGGAAAAACGATCTGGAAGATAAAAAGCTGCGGCAAATATCTTGACATCGCTCGACGGCGATGCCTGGCGGGTGGGCGCGCCTTTTGGCTGATGAACTTGCTGAAAGGGGGAACAGGGTGAGGACATAAATGGCGTCAATACCTGTGGGAGCAGGTAACATAACCCGATTAAAAAATAAATAGCGCCAGGAGTTTTATAACACAAAATACTGGTGAGTGCAAATTTTTTTGCATGGCAGGGAAGCGCCAATTTTTCAGGGGCTTATGGTTTCAATACGGACCCTCGACGAGAGGATCGATCGTCGAATGAGCTGCATCCCGGGGAAAATAGTTGTCGGATCTTATCAGCCACCAAATGGCCTTTGTAAAATGGGCGAGGTATACATGCTCTCGGTCGAGCATCCTAACTTTTAGGTTTGGGAGCCAAGGCTCTGGCTGCTGAAAAACCTATCATAATTAAGTGTTTAAGGTTAATATAGAGCCATTCGCTTCGGAGAGAAGCGGGTAGACAAACAAATACTGGTCCGCCCGTGACGCACCCCATCTCGGCTTGCCGAAGGTGCCCCAATACGAGCGGATAATAAATATGACCGCTAAAGTCGAGACGGCGCAGGTTTACTCAGCCCACACCGAATCAACCAAACTTCACGTTAGTGTAGCCACAGAATGCGTAGCAGAATCGGCAGCAAAATGTATGTCTCGAAGGCAGTCGCAGCCGGTGTCGCGGGCGCAACTGTCGCTCCTGTCGGGGGCGCAACTGTCGGTGCGCATTTCCCGGGCGTAGACATTTGACCGCAATCGGCGCGGACGATGGTCGTCCCGGTCGGGCAGCCAAAAGCTACACAGAGAGAAAGGGTCATACCGAGACACAGTGAGCGTAATTTTCTCATTAGATTTTCTCCCGAAATGCTGGTGTTCACGCCAGCGTTGAAGTTTTCAGTAAAGGCGGGATACAAGACACACCATCCCCACTGCTAAAGGGGATGGCGTTTGCCAACCATTGGCAGAAATATATCTCCGGCAACTGTATGTTACTCAAAAGTTTCGCTGATTTACAAATATTTTGGTAAACCCGAGAAGGGCCTCGCTATCATGGATTTACAAAGAACCGACAAGGTGCTGAGAGGTGGGTCGGGTGAGATGTCGCCCGATGAGGCAGCCCGCGAGTTATGTCGCCGGGCGAAAGAACTCCAGGATGAAGGCCGGTATGAGGAAGCTCGCGAAGCCCTCGACCCACTTTGGCCGGGCTTTGGTGAGCGACCCGTGGTGGGAGGGTTAGCGCCGGCAGTCACCGCGGAAGTGCTTCTGAGGAGCGGCGCTCTGACCAGTTATTTGGGTAGCGCCAAGCAGATCGCCGAAGCCCAGGAGGCTGCCAAAAACCTTCTCAGTGAGGCGTACGAAAAGTTTTTAGAGCTTGGCGAGAACGATAAAACGGCCGAAGCGCAGGCAGAGCTCGGCGTTTGTTACTGGCGCGAAGGAGCACATGACGAAGCCCGTGCCGTGCTGAGAAGCGCCATTGAGCGTTTCGGTCCCGATAGCGCCCCGGCGCAAAGATGCCTCGCCTTGCTTCGGTTGGCCATCGTCGAGCATTGGGCCACGCGCCACCATGACGCTTTGGAGATCTTGCGCCGGGCGGCCCCGCTTTTCGAACGTTTGCCGAGTCACACGCTGCGTGGAAGCTTTCATAACGAATTAGGCAATGTCCTGGAGATTATCGGGACATCAGAAAATCGCCAGGACATGATTGACCAGGCGATTGTCGAGTACACGGCCGCGGGCTTTCATTTCGAAGAGGCAGGCCATACGCGTTACTGTGCGCGCGTCGAGAATAATTTGGGCTTCTTGTTCTTCACCGTCGGGAGGTTTCGCGACGCGCACGAGCACCTTGATCGCGCGCGCAAGCTGTTCACACGGCTTGAAGACGCCGGCAGCCGAGCGCAGGTGGACGACACCCGCGCCCGCGCGCTGCTCGAGGAAGGTAAGACACGTGAAGCCGAGAAGGTGGCTCGCAAAGCGGTCAACTGTTTAGAGCAAGGCGACGAGCAGACAGTCCTCGCCGAAGCCTTAACGACGCACGGCATCGCACTGGCCCGCCTTAAAGAGGAGCGGGCGGCGCGTCAAGCCTTTGAGCGGGCCGTTGATCTTGCCACGCGCGTCGGTGGGACCGAATCCGCCGGACTAACTATTTTAACGATGATCGAAGAGTTGGCGCCCGCCAAAGCTCTTTCTCTCTCCGAGTTGCTCAATCTCTACGAGCGGGCCGACGACCTGCTTAAGCCGTCACAACATCAAGGCATTCTCAAGCGGCTGCGCGCGGCTGCCCGCCTCGTCATCCTGTGGGCTCACCGAGGGACGAGAGCGGCGCGTATTGCAGGGGGCGAGATTGAAAAAGTAGCGGCGCGTCTGGTCCAGGAAGCTAACGCGCAGCAAGGCAAATCGGTCTTATTTACAGAGGCTGCGCTCGCGAAAATGGGTGATCTCCACCTCGGGCTGGACTGCGAAAGCGAGTTAAAGAGGATGATTGAGCAGAGTGTGCGTCAGGCCAGAGACAAAAGCGTCATCGAGGCCCGCGCCGTCGAAGTCGTGGCGCTCAGAAACGAGGCGGGGCTGGATTTCGCCGAGCCCTGGAAAGGGTGCTCGCTCGAGCATTGCGCCAAACGATACGAAGCGCGTTTGATCGCGCTTGCGCTGGAGGAGGGCAAAGGGCAGGTCTCGAAAGCGGCGACGCTGCTCGGCATGAGCAACTACGAGACACTGGCGTGGCGTTTGGAGAACAGGAACAAGGAGTTGAGTCATTTGCGTAAGCCGGTCGTCAGAAGACCATACCGGAGCATCATGCGCACAGGGCCGGCGAAGAAAGCAGACCGTAAGATCGGACCCTGAACCGGCATCGGCATCAACCGCGGCATGGCAAGGTGAGCCGCCCGCCGGCATCCATAGCATAAAAGGCTTTGAGCGGTTTGCGATAGCCTGTATGGAGGAGTCATCATTGATCAGCGGGGGCAGCTACTACCTACCCTGAATTGTTTAAGCTTTTCCTCTGTGAACCTCTCCGGCCCTGCGGTGGTTCGGGTCGCCTCCTCCCATACACCCAACTGAGATATGCTCTAGGGGCCGACATACGGCTCGACACCCGTATCAATGATCTCCCACACCCTGGATTCTGGAATGAAGAAGGGCTTCTTAGTGATGCATACCTTCAGCGTCTCCTTGGACTCGTCGTAAGTAATACGGAGTTCGATCCCGTACGGACCTGTGATCGTGACGTCATCGCCCTGGGGAACTGAGACACCTTCTTTCTTTAAATCCCCCCGTAGGCTTTTCAACTCTCCCCTTGTGATCCCGCCATATAGTTTACAATTAGGCACGCCGCGCTGCTCCCTCCTCTCTCAGCTTTCGATTAAAAGAGTCGCCCGGACGAAACGGCCGGTCACCTTCTGCCCCCGCCACTTAACAGGTAGCCTCAGCTCGTCCCTTGCGACCACCTCGCCCCTTGCGAATTTTACTCCGCGGTCACTCCCGCTTGCTTCATGACAAAGGCGGGCGTAGCCGGCTCACCTTGATAAAATGTACTTTTCATCCCCTTCGTGATGGCCCACCGGTGCAACCACGTGATGCCTCCCGCCCCCGTGTAGATATCGGCCGACTCGTAGGCTTTGTCCGTGAGGGCACGATCAAGCGTAATGAATTGGTAACCACGCCTCTTCATCATCCGGGCCAGGTCGTTAAAATAAGCGGCGTTCAGTGCATTAGCGTGAATCAACAACACCTGCTTTATTTCACGGCCGAACAGCCCGACAGAATTTCTCTCAAAATACTCGAACTTCTGCTCCATGTAAGGTACGTACGCCTCGGCAATACGCCTCATCATTCGCCCGTCCCCGGCCGCGGCGGCTTTGTCATAGGCGCGCGCAAATATCCAATCGGAGTTGTCAATCGTGACCGGGGCGACACGGTAGCCTCGCCCGGCAAGGAAATGTTCAAATTCCCGCCTCGTCTCAAGGTCTCGGCCCGTATGAAGAAAAGGGTGGCGAAAGTATCGTAGTTTCATCCCGCGCTTCTGGAGCAGCCCGCCGGTTATTGCCTCCCCACGGATCAGGTCCTCTTCGTACGTAGCCAGCGGCGTCGTATGCAGGTCGATGTGAGAGAAGGTATGGTTGCCGAGCTCAAGTCCGGCGTCGAGCCACTTCTGAAGCAGAGCCACGCGTGCCGGGTCCGACCGGCCACCGCTCAGCAGCTTGTTGTCATTGACGAAGCCGATCGCCGGAACCTCGTTGGATTTGATGCCTTCGAGGAGCTTGGCGGTGATCGCTATGGCTGTCGCCGTATCGTCTTGCCTGAGTAAGACGGCAGGTAAATCATCAAAGGTAACCGCCACCTCACGACGGGATATCTGGTTCGATGGCGGAGCCTGAGACCGAGCAGCCCCGGGTAAAATTAGAATTAGCAGGCAGAAAGAGATGGCGGCGATAAAACCCTTCCTCTTCATGAAAACTTTCTCCCACGAAATTAAAGACGACCGCTACAATCAACCCCTATCAAGGACCACTTTCGCATCCATTCCGAATGCTCATCAGGCTTGTATCGACGTTCCCTTCATAGCTCTGCCGGATACCCGTCGCCCGACAATATCACACAACAGGCCGAAGGCACCTGCGGTCTAGGCTTTGGTTGTGTAATCTATTTTTAATTTCGTGAGAGAGGCCGGCTTAACCGTCAAGCTTTGTTAAACATCACTTGATTAAAGCTAGATGTCCCATACACTTAGCGACCGCCCTCAAGTACGAAGGAATTGGCTGCCTCAGAGCGGTTTAACGTCTTCACGTCGAGCCCTCTTACTTCTCGTAATTTATTATAATTAAAGGGCTTCGCCAGCAATAAAGGTCAGTTCAGGCATGGCATTGGCCCCTGTAATCTCATCGGTGAATTCCGAGGCAACGGGAAAATTACTTAATACATCTGAAATATTCAGGTGAGTTAACTATCAGGGCGACTTGGTGGACAAAATGGACAAAATGACGAAAGGGAGGGTGGAGGAAGTATTGAATGGTTTTGCGGAAACAATGTCCAGGCTCTTGATCGAGCACCAGCAAAGAGAGCTCGCGGGTCTTGATCTGACGCTCTTGCAGGCCCAGGTATTAAGGGTGCTCCGGCGCGGCGCGCTCCCGACGGGGCAGTTAGCCGCGGCCCTGCGTATCTCCGCCCCGGCCATCACGCAGTTGACCGACCGGTTGATTCGCAAAGGGTTGATCGAACGCCAGGCGTCGGCCAACGACAGGCGCTCGGTGCTCATCGCACTCTCCGCCAAGGGTCAACAATTGGTTGATCAGTTTCGCCGGCGACGGAGCGACATCTTTAATGATGCGCTCGCCGAACTGGACGACGCGGAACAAGCGCAGGTTGTCGGAGCACTCGAGAAGGTGGTGGCGGCGCTCGAAAGTTATGAGTCGAAGGTCGTGGCCAAAAGGAAGAAGGAGACTTTATCAACGTGGCAGACGTTGAAAGAACGACAGTAATGACAAGGGGAGAAGAAAATGAAAACTTTAAAGAACAAAATTATCGCAATGGCAGCCGTGCTCGCGATTGCTGCTTCGGCAGCAGTAGCCGCTCCCGGAGCATCTAATGAGGCAGCACCGAGCGACCAGCAGGTCGCTCGGAAGGTCCGTCATGAGCTTGTGACGCTTCCGTACTACGGTGTGTTTGATAACCTGGCTTACAAGATCGAGGGCGATACGGTGATGCTCTACGGTCAGGTGGTGCGCCCCACCACGCGCTCCGATGCCGAGCATCGGGTCGCGAAGATTGCGGGCGTTAATCACGTGATCAACAACATCGAAGTGTTGCCGTTCTCATCTTTTGATGACTCGATCCGCTTACGCACGTACCGCGCCGTCTTTAACACAGGCGGCCTCTACCGCTACGCGATGGGCGCGAATCCTTCGATCCACATCATCGTCGATAACGGTCATGTGACGTTGGAAGGTGTCGTGGCGAACAGAATGGACTCGCAGTTGGCTTATATGGCGGCTAGACAAGTGCCGTTTGCGTTCTCCGTGACCAACAAGCTGCGCGTCGAAGGCGAAGGAGCGCGGTAAGCGCGGGGGCCGGGTCATGGACGGTTAAGGAAAAGTCGGTCGGGCCTCGGGAGCCCGACCGACACTCCTCGAAATTGAGGATGTTCACTCGAGCCTCGCATTGAGTGGGAGAAGGTAGGAAATAAAAAGTAAGTAAGAAGGACCAAAAGAGGGCTATGAATATCGAGAAGATTCTAACGGGAAGAGAAAAACTGGCGGCCGGCGCGGGGAAACTCCTGGTGCTGGTGGCGATGATTTTCTCACTTGTGGCTTTCGCAAGCTACAGCTTTTCAACACGGGGCTTGGCCCAGTCTAACGCGGCCGTCGCCGGCGGTAGTATCGTGCCGGTGACCTCCTACGCAGACGTGGTGAGCCGGGTCGCCCCGGCGGTCGTGACGATTCACTCGCAGATGAGGGTGCGCGCGCCGCAGCAGTCTCCATTCACTAATGACCCGTTCTTCGACCAATTTTTCGGCGGTCGCGGGCGCGGTCGGCAGCAGCAACCGCTCGAGCGTCACGCGAACGCGTTGGGCTCGGGCGTCATCGTCAGCCCGGACGGGTACATCCTGACGAACCAGCACGTGATTGACGGCGCCGACCAGATCAAAGTTGATTTGAATGATAACCGCACCGTGGACGCGAAAGTGATCGGCTCAGACCCGGCGAGCGATCTAGCGGTGCTCAAAGTAAACGCGGGCAATCTGCCGGTGCTCAGTTTGGGAGATTCCAGCAAAGTGCGTGTCGGCGACGTGGTGCTCGCGATCGGCAACCCGCTCGGCGTCGGGCAGACCGTCACCTCCGGTATTATCAGCGCCAAGGGGCGTTGGACCGGATTGAGCGACGGCAGCTATGAAGACTTCCTGCAGACTGACGCGCCCATCAACCAGGGTAACTCCGGCGGCGCATTGGTTAACACCAACGGCGAGCTCGTCGGCATCAACTCGCAGATCCTCTCCCGCTCGGGCGGCTCAATCGGCATCGGCTTCGCCATCCCCTCCAACATGGCGCGCAGCGTGCTCGAGCAATTGGTCAAAGATGGCAAGGTGCGGCGCGGGCAGCTCGGCGTCGTCGTGCAGAAGGTGAGTTCGGACATGGCGGCGAGCCTGGGGCTCAAGCAGGCGGGCGGGGTGATCGTCAGCCAGGTGCAGGCTGGCAGCGCGGCCGAGCGGGCCGGCATCAGGCAGGGTGATGTCATCACCGCGCTCAACGGCACGCCCGTGAATGATCCGAATAGCTTCCGCAACCTGGTTGCCGGCACGCAGCCAGGATCGGACGTGACGCTGACCATTGCGCGCAATGGTCAGGAGCAGCAGGTGCAGGCCAGGCTCGGCGAATTCATTCCTGATAAAGCGAAGACGGACGAGCAGGCCAGCGCCAACCAGGGCTCGAACAGCAACGCCGGCAAACTCGGGATCGGTGTCGAGCCGTTGACCCCCGAGATTGCTTCACAGTTTGGCCTGACCGGCGGTACACAGGGACTCGTCGTCGGGGAAGTCAACCCGAATGGTCCGGCGGCTGATGCCGGTATCGAGCAGGGTGACGTGATTGTGCAGGCGAACCAGCAGCCGGTGCGCTCCGTGGCCGATTTGCAGGCCGCGATCCAACGCTCGGGAACACGCCCGGCTCTCTTGCTCATCAATCGTCGTGGAACGACCGTCTTCCTGACCGTGCGACCGCGCTCGTAAATAAAGTCAGGGAGGGAGAGATGGGAGTTGCGTGGCTTGAGGGCCACGCAACTCCAAAATTATGCGCTTGCGGGAAAGGTACGGACTTTCGATGTGCCCGGGAGGTGGTACGCCAGGAGCGTTAGACCTCACTAAAATTTATGGTGGATCAAATGAACCCAGAGAAAGAGAACACAACGCCAGCCGCCGGGTGGCTTAACAGAATCGGCCGCCAGGTTAAACGTTATCAGAAGTTTCTGATAGTCGTCGCCTTAATACTCGGCACCGCCGTGTTTGCGTACGCCTGGTTGGGCAAGAAAAAGAGTGCCGGCGATTATCTGACGACCAAAGCAGATCGCAACACGGTGGAGGTTAATGTCTCTGCGACGGGCACCGTCCAGGCGGTGACTACCGTGCAGGTCGGCTCTCAGGTGTCGGGTACGGTCGCCTGGCTCGGGGCCGATTTCAAGTCGCAGGTCAAGCGTGGGCAGGTGATCGCCAAGCTCGATCCGGCGACGTTCCAGGCGGCGGTCGACATCGCGCGGGCTAATCTGGCCAACGCGGAAGCAGCCGTTACAGCGGCGACCACCGACATCAGCAACCAGACCTCGAATGTGGGCGCCACGGTCGCCAATCAAGCGGCCAACCAGGCGGAGCGTGACGATGCCATCGCGCTGGCCAAGCAGGATGAACAGTTGAGGGGGATCATCTCGGATCGCGAGATACAGGCGGCAGAGAATCAAGCCCGGGTCGCCATCGCGAAGTACAACCAGGCTACCTCGCAGATCGGGCAATCGCAGGCCGGCGTCCAGACTTCAAAAGCTAAAGTCCGGGAGGCGATGGCGGCGGTCGGGCAGGCGAAAGCCCAGCTCGAGCAGGCCAACATCAACCTTCAGCACACGATTATCACATCCCCGATCGATGGCGTTGTCGTCTCGCGCAACATCGATGTCGGGCAGACCGTGGCGGCCAGCCTCCAGGCGCCGACGCTCTTCACGATTGCCAACGACCTGACAAATATGCAGGTGCTGGCTTCAATCGACGAGGCCGACGTCGGCCAGATTCATGAAGGGATGACGGCCAGCTTTTCGGTTGACGCTTTTCCGGGACAGACCTTTAGCGGCCGAATCACACAGATCCGTCTCAACGCGCAGTCGCAGCAGAACGTCGTCACCTATACGGCGGTCATCAATGTGTCAAACCCGGACCTGAGATTACTGCCCGGGATGACGGCCAATATCACGATCCCGACGGCGCGGAGTGAAAATGCGCTGACGGTGCCGAACGCGGCCCTGCGCTTTAAACCGACCCTCTCTGATCAGGAGCAGCAAGCGCTGCGCGACCAGATGGCGGCGCATCGCCAGCAGGGGCAGCAGGGGAGTGCCGGCAGTGATCAGCCCGGCCCAAAGCAATCGGCCGGTACCGGTCAGCGAAACCAGGCCGGTCAGGGAAGGGCTCAGACCTCTACCTCTGCCGCCAGGGCTACTACCGGCGGGCAGCAACAGGTGGTCTGGGTGCTCACGGCCAATAAGAAACTGGAGCCACGATTTGTCCGCACCGGCATCACGGACGGGCGGGTGACGGAAATCGTGAGCGGCGATCTTCAGGAAGGCGATGTGGTTGTGACCGGTCAAACCGATACCGGCAGCAGCAGTAGTAGTAGTAGCAGCAGCAATCGCCCGCAGCAGGGCAGCTCGCCATTCGGGCAGCAGCGGCCGGGCGGCGGTCCACGCATCAGATAAGAAACGAGGAACGAAGTGGAAGCTCAGGCCATATTGGAAGAACAAATAACCGGCTTACAGGCTGGCTTAGGCCAGCCTGTAAGCCTGCCGGATCAGCATGAGTCGCCTGACGACCAGGAGGTGCTCATCGCGCTCGACCGCATTCATAAGATTTACCAGATGGGTGAGGTCGAGATACACGCCCTGCACGGCATCTCGCTCGAGATCCGTCGTGGCGAATTTGTGGCGATCATGGGCACGTCCGGCTCCGGTAAATCGACCACCATGAATATCCTCGGCTGTCTGGATCGGCCGACGCGCGGCCACTACTATCTGGACGGTCAGGACGTGTCGAAGCTCACTAAGGATGAGCTAGCCGATATTCGCAACCGCAAAATCGGGTTCGTCTTTCAGGGTTTCAACCTGTTGGCGCGCACCTCGGCCCTGGAAAACGTCGAGCTCCCGATGCTCTACCTGGGAATCAAGAGCGCCGAGCGGATCAGGCGCGCCAAAGAAGCGCTCGAACTGGTTGGGCTCGGTCAGCGGCTACATAACATGCCAAACCAGCTCTCGGGCGGGCAGCAACAGCGTGTGGCCATCGCCCGCGCGCTGGTCACTCGGCCGTCTATTATTCTGGCGGATGAGCCGACCGGAAATCTGGATAGCCGCACCTCGATTGAGGTGATGGACGTCTTCCAATATCTGAACCGCGAGCGCGGCATTACCGTCGCCCTCGTTACGCACGAGCCGGACATTGCGCAATACTCCAGCCGCGTCGTGGTGTTTAAGGATGGAAGGATCAAGCGGGACAGCGTGGTGACAAACCCTCGGTCGGCGTGCGCGGAGCTTGAGAGCCTGCCACCCGTTGACGAGGATCAAGAGGACTAACAATGAACCTTCTAGTAACATTCAGGGTCGCGTTGCGTGCGCTGGCGCGCAACAAGATGCGCTCCATCCTGACGATGCTCGGGATTATCATCGGCGTCGGCGCGGTGATCGCGATGGTCGGCATCGGCCAGGGCGCGTCGGCCTCCATCCAGTCGCAGATCGCTCAGCTCGGCAATAATATGCTCTTCGTTCAAGCCGGTTCGGCCAACTCCGGCGGGACGCGCGGCGGCACGGGGTCTGCGACGACCCTCACGGCCGAAGACATTGATGCGATTGCGCGCGAGTGCCCGGCGGTTAAAGAGGCAAGTCCGAGTGTGCGCGCTAACGGCCAGCTCGTATTCGGCAACCAGAATTGGTCTCCGTCCGGTGGTATTACCGGCACCAACGAGCAGTTCCCGGATATTCGCACCTGGCCGGTTGCGTCCGGCGACTTCTTTACCGAGGCCGATGTTAAAACGGCGGCCCGCGTCTGTGTGCTGGGGCAAACGGTTGTCGATAATCTTTTCAACGGCGGCGACCCCATCGGCCAAACGATACGCGTCCGCAACCTACCTTTCCGGGTCGTCGGCGTGCTTTCCGCCAAGGGCCAGAACCAGTACGGGCAGGATCAGGATGATACCGTGATTGTGCCTTATACCACGGCGCAGAAGAAGCTGCTTTCGATTACACATATCAACTCCGCGATGGTCTCGGCGACAGGCGCGGCGGCGACATATACGGCGCAGGCCCAGATCACCGATTTGCTGCGCCAGCGCCATAAGATCGGCCGGGGCCAGGACGACGATTTTAGCGTCCGCAACCTGACCGACGTAGCCGAAGCCGCGAACCAGTCGAGCAAGATCATGACGAGCCTCCTCGCGTCGGTCGCCGGTGTCTCGTTAATGGTTGGTGGCATTGGGATTATGAATATTATGCTGGTGTCGGTGACGGAGCGCACGCGTGAGATCGGCATTCGCATGGCGATTGGCGCGCGCGGGGGCGTCATCCGCCGTCAATTTCTGATCGAATCCATCGCGCTCTCGCTCGTCGGTGGGATCATCGGTGTGCTCTTCGGCATCGCCGCATCTGTTGTCATATCAACGACTTTGCACTGGCCGACGCTG
>CAYLJO010000023.1:0-43896 GCA_964383905.1 uncultured Blastocatellaceae bacterium | reverse complement strand
ACAAAGCCTGCCGTCTCTTTTTCAAAGATCTAAAATGGATAAAGTCGAGCTTAGACTACAACACGATACCGCCTGAGCGATAGCAGGCCCTTGATCCCTGCCGTTTCTCGCCCGAACGTCATAACAGCATTGAGGAACTCAGATTAATTCTCCAACACTCTAGCGCACTCGGCCGAACTCATCTAAAATAAACCGGTGATACCGTTGTAAATATCTCTCGCGACCAGGACGCGCGGACACCCTCTTCCTTTCTTGAGGGAATGGCCAGCGCTGCGGTACACATCTTACCCGCTATGGAATCCCCTCCCAGCTTGGCGCAGGCGGCAGGGGCGAGATAAATGGTGATATTGTTTGTCTTTACGCGACGATGGTTTTTGAGATAGTTTGACTCAAATATTAGTAGAGTAAGTGGCCAACATAGGAACAAAAATTCCATGACCACTGTCATTGACATCATCACACTTATCGTCCAAACGCCGGGCGTCGGCGGAGGAAGGCCGCGGATTGCCGGGACCGGTGTAACCGTACGGCGCATTGTGGGCTGGCACAAACTAGGCCTCAGCCCGAAAGAGGCCGCCGACCGTATCGGACACCTATCGTTGGCACAGGTTCATGCGGCGCTCGCATACTATCACGCCAACCGCGAAGCCATCGAAGAGAGCATCGCCACGAAGGAAGCCGAGAGATTGGTACTGGAGCACTATCTTTCCCAGCAAAACCATCCGTAGGGTGGGCTAATTACTGTACAAAGAAGCGGCGAAGCTGCGGGGCGTGACCCGAACACGAATTTATTAATAGATAGAAGAGGGGCGGGTACGGAAAGAAGTGCGATTGGGGCGGAGCGTAATGTACCGCGGTAAAGTGCCTGCCATTGAGGCGCTACCGGGCGGCAGACCGCGTAAAATTGCTTAATCCAGTGATCAAAGATTGTCAATATTATTTTGGATTAAGTGATGGCAGCAAGCCGTCACGGCGGTCTTTCCGACTTGTGGGAATACTTTAGACCTTTTGCTTCACGAAGTATTTAGAAAGTTAAAATTAACATTCCAGCAATTGGAGAATAAGTATGAATGCCAACCATTTGATTATTGGCCTAGGCGGGACAGGTGGGAAGATCATTCGTGCATTTCGCAAAACGATCTTTCAAGAATTTCGTAAGGAAAGCCCTGATGACGCGAATTTGGCTTATCTGTATGTTGATTCAAGCAATGAGATGATGAGTATAGATGATCCAAGCTGGAAGATTCTCGGAACAAGCGTTCAACTGAATAAGAAGAGTCAGCTTTTGATTCAGGAGGCGAACTTGGCATCGCGCTTGGAAAATATTAACAGCTATCCGGGAATCAAACCTTGGATAGGTAGCCCGGATCAATGGAAAGATATTCTGGGCAGCATCATCGGTGTCACACTGGGGGGGCAAAAACGTCGTCTAGGAAGATTCTTGTTTGCCTGTAAAGCTGATGCCTTTAAGCAGCAGGTGCAGTCTTTAGTTAAAGATTTGCAGACTGGCGGGACGACGGATGTCACTTTCCACATCTGTTGCGGGTTGGCGGGTGGAACCGGAAGCGGCAGTCTGATTGACGCCATCTCTCAAGCTCGTGATACTTATCCGGACTCCAAAAGATACCGGATCGTTGTCTACGCGTTGCTGCCTGAGACTTATCCGAATCCGAACTGGGATACTGGAAACTATCACGCCAACGGCTACGCAGCTTTGTTGGAACTCAATTCCTTGAGTGTCGGCAGGTTCGAGCCGACTGATTTGATGGGGATCAAAGGTCGTTTGAAGCTCATGGATCCATTCAACGGATGCTATCTCTTCACTAATGAGAATGAAAATGGGCTGACGGTTGATGTTGACAAGGAACTTCCTGATATCATCGCGGATTTTCTCTATCAAAAAATGATTGCCGTCAGGAACGTGAGCTGGGATACACTGCGCCGTATGGAAAACGCAGAAAACGGTGATGGAACTCCGGAAAAAGCGCCGAGCGGTAATAACCCTGAGAGAAGCAAAAGATTTCTGGCTTTTGGCATCAAGCGCCTCGCCATCCCTGAGGAAGAGATCGGTGAGTATTTAACTTACAACTTCGCTCGCCAGGCGGCGCTTCAACTTCGCTTTAACAATTGGTCTGACACCAACGGGTTTAACGATGAAGCGAAGAATCAAGACTTCAATGAATTTGTTAAGCAGAAAGAGACACAATACAGATGGGCCGTGAGCGACGAGCACTTAACTCTGTCAGTCGGGATCTTACCGGAGGATGTCAACAATAAGAAATGGAAGCCGATTAATAACGAATGGCAGGATGTTATTCCGAACTTCAAATCGTTGGTGCGGGAGAAAAGGCGCGAAACTTGGCTCGATGAGCTGGCCAAGCTCTGCGAGAAGCGGTTCGATCAGGATTATCGCGGGTTGGGGGTCAGAAACTTCTACAAAGCGAAGGTCAAAGCTAAGAAAGAGCACGTCAAAGAGATTCGTCGGCGGGTCGAAGATGATCTCTTTAATGAGTGGAAGAATGGAGTTAAGTCGACATATGACATTTCGCGTCTGCTGGCCGCTTTACTCGATTCGATAGACGAGCGGCTCAAAGGGCTCGACGATAAGATTACGCAGGCAAAAGAGAACGAACAGGATGCGGCGAACAGGGTCAAATTAAATAATGAAGCGTGGGCCAGAATGGGGCTCATTTCGAAGGCCATCGGGAAACCGGATAGTTTGCTTGACGCGCAGGGGGAGACTTTGCAGGAGCAGTATGTTTACCGGACACGGATTGAAGCTTTGATGTTCGCCAAGCAATTGACTGAAGAGTTGGTGGTTGAGTTAACGGACCTCAAAAGTGAAGTAGATAAATGCACGAGCACCATCAATGCGGCGATTAAAAAATATAATGACCGCATCAGTGAACGCATCACTGATGATGGAAGCATAGATTTAAGAGAGCAACTTGTCCGTTTCTACGATCCGGAACTCGTGCGATCTATGACGAGAAATCTCATCAAAGATGAGAATGAGCAAAAGACTCAAGTGAACCGTGTGCGAATGTCTTTGATCGGGAGGCTGGGTGAAAATCCCAACTTTTCTATATTTAACCAGCGGATCGGGGTAACAGAGTTCTTAGACATCTTGGATAAAGAATCTGAAAAAAACGCCCGGATCGCCCATAACAACCTCATACAAAATCCGAAAGAGAAATTGCTCGGGGTCAGCATTATCGGGAAGCTCAAAGAACGTTATGGAGGCAATTCACAGGAACTAAAATCATACATCACCGAACTGGTCAGTCGTGCAGGTAATTATCTTACCTTTGAGCCCTCTGAGGTGCATAAAATCGGGCCGGGTATCCCTACCGGTGCGCAAACCGCAGTTTCCAAAATGTCCGTGATTACGCCGAAAGCTCCGGAGGAAGCCGAATTCGTCTCCAAGCTGAAAGATGTCTTTCGAGGAAGCCGCAGTGGTGAGGTGGAGATAATCGATAGTGATGTCAAACCGAACGAGGTCGTCTTAATCAGCCTGACAAACTTGTTTCCTTTAAGATACGTGCGCCAGCTTGGGTTCTTGAAGGAAAAGTATGATCTGAAGATCAACGGCCCCAACGCGCAAAGAGCCAAGCTAGAACTGCATACGGAAGGGGACGGCTCGCAGCATCCTAAACTCTTCGTTCCTTTGCAGGAAGAAGTCAAGAGAGACGCAATCCCATATCTCCTTTTAGCTAAGGCACTGAACCTGATCCAGCAAGCACCGAATCCGGAGACTGGCCTCACAGAGTTGGCATTGGTCGCAAAAGATGCGGACGGTTTTGATACCGACCCGATTTATCTGGGCAAGGAATTTACCGAATCAATCAGTAAGCTGGACATGAGAAGTGCAGACCTTGTCAGAGGTTATGTGCAAGGACTATTAGATAGCAGAGAGTATGCCCCTGACACAAAGCGTACCGAGCTACAGAAAGAGATTCTCATGTCTGTCGAAAGTATCAAAGCTGAGCGCGGGAATAATATTCAAGATGAAGTCTACAAACGTTTTTTGGAAGGCGGCAAACGAGCGGTCAAAATTCTGAAGCGTGAGAGTTGAACGATGGCAATACGAAGAGGGAGATGCACCAATTTCGGCAACTGTCCTGTGGCCGATAGCAAACAGATCGTATCAGTTCCAGACGGGGCGGACTTGGTTTGCCCTGACTGTGCACGCCAACTCTCGGAAATCGCTCCTGAGAAGAAGCTCCCGGTCGTGCCGATTGTCGGCGCTCTTGGCTGTCTAGCACTTATTGCCCTGATTGCAATACCTCTCTGGCTATGGTTCAGGTCGAAGCCCGGCGCGCCTGTCCTTAGCTCGAGTTCGGGTGGAGATGTGATTCTACGGCTACACGGGTCCAACACCATCGGAGCCAAATTAGCTCCAGCCTTAGCCGAGGAATTTCTCAGGCAGCAAGGGGCGAAAGACGTTAAGACAGTTGCTGGTAGTAATGCTGAAGAATCAACCGTTCAAGGCGTCTTACCCGGTGATTCATCTTCCAAAATAATCGAAATTCAAGCTGCGGGTTCGGCAACAGCCTTCACAGATTTATCAAGCAGCAAATGCGACATTGGTCTTTCATCGCGCCGGATTAAGCCGGACGAAATTCGTAGCCTTGCCGCTCTCGGTGATATGACTTCGCTTGCCAGCGAGCACGTACTGGGGCTTGACGGTATCGCCGTCATTGTGAACAGCAATAATCCGATTCAGTCATTAACCAAAGAACAGATCGCTAAAATATTCTCCGGTGACATCACCAGTTGGACTCAGGTGCTCAGCCCACGAGGTCAGATCAAGGTTTATGCGCGGGATGACAAGTCGGGAACGTACGATACCTTCAAATCTCTTGTCCTTGGAAATAGCCAGCTTGTGAGCACTGCCAAGCGATTCGAAGACAGCAATGGGCTGTCCGAAGCAGTCGCCAATGATCCTGATGGGATCGGCTTTATAGGTCTTCCCTATATTAAAAACGCCAAAGCCGTCGCCGTTTCAGAGAGCGGAGCGACCCCTTTCGTGCCTAACCGTTTAACAGTCGCCACTGAGGATTATCTACTTTCGCGGCGCCTATATCTTTACACACCGGCAAACCCGCAAAACCCGCTGACCCGTAAATTCGTCGATTTCGCGCTTTCAAAAACAGGCCAAGATATAGTGGGGAACAATGGTTTTGTTGCTCAGAATGTCAAATCGGAAAACACAAATATTGTTCAGGGCGCGCCTGAAGAATACAAAAGACTAACAAGCGGCGCTGAAAGGCTCTCGCTTAATTTCCGATTCCGCAGCGGCAGTAAAGACTTGGATAACAAGGCGCAAATTGACCTTGACCGCGTAGTGAATTTTATCACCGATCTTCATTACACGGGCCAAAACATCATGCTCTTTGGATTCACCGACAGTGTCGGAGGCAGCGATGTGAATATACCGCTTTCCAAAGAGCGTGCAAATGTTGTGGCAGAGCAATTCAAGCGACGGGGAGTCGCCCCGGCAACCGTGACGGGCTTCGGTTCTCAACTTCCCGTAGCGTCAAACGATAACGAAGAAGGAAAGGAAAAAAATCGACGAGTGGAGATATGGCTGAAAAAGTAGAGCCCAGGGTAGAGAGATACAGGATCAAGATTTCCTACCTTTATCTATTCTCAAGGATGATAACCTCATCACGACCAAGCGATCTTTAAATCTGGTGTAATCTGCGCGCTTCCGTCCCGGATTCAAATTATCGGCAATGATGACTCATAATATCCCGCCTTGGTGACATTCATCTCTAATAGCCTCTGGGTATAGCTTTCTAATAGATGTATGTTGACGGCTAGCTCTAGCGCATCTGGCAGCTAGAGCGCCGCCTCACGCCTTTAAATCCTGAAAAATTGAGCGCAAACTTTTTGCCACAAAACGGTGCCGGGCGGTGTTTACCTTACATGAGCGGAAGCCGAAGCGCTGAGCACGTTCTGTTAGATTGATCTCAGTTCAAGAATACCACTCAAGTTTTAGAGTGCACAAAACATCGAGCAGAGGATGGCATTGTTTTAACCGCCAGAGAGACTCCTGAAATGAAAAGAATGGTCATCATCACAATACTACTCGGGTGTTTCTTGATGGCGCTCTGTTCAACGCGGGTCGCTAGCATGGCCACAGAGCACTTGGTTGGCGCAATGCTGGAAGCCTCCGATACCGTTCAGCATAGTGCAGGCAATACGCCTGCCGATATCGCAGAAAGGATCAAAGCCTTGAACTCATTGAACCCGGTCGAGCGGGCGTCTGCCGCCTGCAGATTAGCGAAGACGGGTGCTCGTTCAGTAGACGTCATACCGTCACTCATTCGGCTTTTAGGTGATGATTCGCCCGTTACGCTAATTCAATGTGATGAAGGAGAGCCGCGTTCTGCAGGGGATAAAGGTTTCGAGAAGACATCCCCGGGCGAGCAGGCTGCAGTAGCGCTGGCGGCGATGGGTAAGCCTGCTGTTGATCCCCTGATTGCCGTAATGACGGCTGGGGACTGGCGCGTGCGTGCTAATGCCAGCTTCGCCATGGGACTTCTCAGAGATCACCGGACGGTCGAGCCACTGATCGCGGTATTAAAGGACAAGGATGGGCGCGTGCGAGAAAAGGCCGCCTGGGGACTAGGACTGAAGAGTAATGCCCTCGTCGTGGAGCCTTTGATCGCCGCCTTACGGGATACGGAGTGGCAGGTCCGGCGCCAGGCCGCATGGGCGCTAGGACTGCAAGGTGATCGGCGTTCGGTCGAACCTTTGATCGTTGCCCTGAAGGACGAGCGCCGGGAGGTCCGTGAACAAGCGGCCTGGGCCTTGGGATTAAAGGGAGACGGACGCGCCGTCGAGCCCTTGATCCTTGCTCTGAAGGATCAGGACTGGCAGGTGCGAAGGCAGGCCGCCTGGGCATTAGGATTGAAAGGCGATGAGCAATCGGTCGCGCCGTTAATCGTTGCTTTGAAGGACGGACAATGGGAAGTCCGGGAGCAAGCCGCCTGGGCATTGGGACTAAGAGGCGATCAAACGGCAGCGGACGCTTTGAAAACGGCGCTCAAAGATGAGGAAAAAGGGGTAAGAAAACAGGCCGAATGGGCCCTGCAATTGATCGGAATGAAATTTCACCCGGAGCAAAACCTAAAGGTGAGGGTAAAGGCAAAATAAACTATCGAAAACCAGGTTTTAATTGCTTCCGGCACCATTTCGGCATACGGGTTTTGCCGACCGCTTCGAATCAGACTCACGCGGCGACAGCCGGTTAAGCCTCTTCCTGTTTGACACTCCCCGCCCTGAAGGGCGGAGATTCTTGGTTCACTTGGTCAGCTTGTGCCGGCCATCCCCAAAGGCAGTGCCCCTGCCTTGTGAATATTGATAGCAGCGTTATAATCACGACACAGTACAAGCCCACAACCCACACAACGATGCTCGCGCGCGGCGAGCGTCTTACGGACTCGTGCCCCACAACGACTGCAATCTTGCGAAGTGAACGCCGCCGGAACGAGTCTCACCACACGACCAGCCTCCGCCGCTTTGTTCGTATGGATATTGAGAAACGTATCCCATGCCGCATCACTGATACTTTTAGCGAGATGATGGCTCCTCATCATCCCCGCAATGTTCAAATCCTCAAAGGCAAACGAGTCGAACCCTCTCAGCAACTCAAGCGAGCGTTTATGAAAGAAGTCGAGTCGTTGCCGTTTCACTCTCAAGTGTCGCTTCGCCAAAAGCTGAACAGCCTTCTTGCGACTGCTACTGCGAAGTTTCTTGCGAGAAACAGAGCGTTGCGCGCTCTTAAGTCCCCGCTCTGCCTGTCGCAGATATTTCGGATTCTCAATCTGCTCCCCGGTCGAAAGCGTAGCGGAAGAGGCGATGCCCAGATCAACGCCGACGCTCTTCCCAGTCTTGGGGATGTAGCGGCAACTGTTCTCTTCGACGGCAAAGACGGCGTACCAGCCGTCGGCTTCCCGCTTGATGGTGCAGGTCTTAATCCTGCCTTCGACCGGGCGCGAGAGGCGCAGGCGGCAACTGCCGATTTTCGAGAGGTGAAGCTTGTCGCCTTCAAGCCGGAAACCGCTCTGCGGGTAGGTAAAAGAGTCGTAACGCGCCTTTGCTTTGAACCTGAGATTCATCTGGCGTTTCTGCACATCGGTTGTGCATTAATCTGCTGGAACTTCATCCAGCAAGAGTTTTGTTAGACGCTCTTAATAGAGATTCTATTCAGTCGCCACGCATCGCGCCTTTCAGAAAGCGCGGCATTGTAGAGTTCACGACACAGTTCCAGCGTTTCTGCAAACGCCGCAAAGACCCGCTTGGAGGGGCGCAACTTGTACCGGTATGCCTTCATAAGTCTATTTTATACAAAGCCTTGGATAAGGACAAAAGTGGTTTAGCCTTCGGCAGAAAGGCTGCGGCTGTAACCCCTGCCGGAAGGCAGGGGGCTTAGCCGAATCCACGCTAAAATTTTGCCACAAAAAGGGTTCGTGCGGTGTTTACGTTGTGAGAGCGACGAAAATCGCGCGTTGTTCCATGCCTGCACATAGTTTAATCAGCCTTAACTCAAAATAAGGAGATTCGCGCCAATGAGAAGAATGGGAATGATCACCGCGCTCGCGCTACTGGTTTGTGGCTGCTGGGCCTCTTCTGACATGACATTAAGGCCTATCCCGGTTATCGCCGCCGTCCATCAGGATGCCAGGCATATTGATAAAGAGTTCAGGGTGCAGATGGGGAAAAGGCTGGATATTGATCTGCGGACGGGCGGGTCGCTTGATATATCCGGTTGGGACAAGGAAGTGGTCAAGGTTAATGCAATCTTAGGCGGCAGGGATGGCGAGGATTGCAAGGTGGATTTCAACGAAAGCTCTTCGGGGCTGGAAATCCATTCCTACTACGACGGCGGGCGCCGTAACTACTCCACGAATCTGAAATTCGAGATTAAAGTTCCGAGGCGGCTGGATCTCAATATAGATTCGATGGGCGGCGGGGTAAAAATCACAGGCGTTGAGGGCACAATTGATGGAAAGACGATGGGCGGGGAACTCGACCTCTCCAATCTAAAGGGCGAGCTTAACCTGACGACGATGGGCGGAAAAATTACGCTGCTGAACTCGGATGTCAACGGCCGTGTCCACACCATGGGTGGCCGGGTGCTCCTTCAAGATGTCATAGGGAATGTTCAAGGCTCCTCGATGGGCGGCAATGTGATTTACAAGAATGTCACCAACCGCGCCGGAGTTTCGACCGGCGAGGAGGTGCGCATCTCGTCAATGGGCGGCGCGATCAAGGTGGATACGGCCCCGGCGGGCGCAGACGTTTCGACGATGGGCGGTGACATCAATATCAGTTCGGCGGCCAGATTTATCAAAGCTAAGACGATGGGCGGCAACATCCATATCGGGGCGATTGATGGCTCGGTGCGGGCCACGACGATGGGGGGAAACGTCGCCGTCACAATGACGGGCGACCCCGCTCAGGGCCAGCGCGACGTCACTTTATCGTCCAACGGTGGAGATATCACGCTGACCGTGCCCGCCGGTCTTTCAATGGACTTGGATATTGAGATAGCATACACGAGTAACCGCAAGCGGGATTATCAGGTCATCAGCGACTTTGATATCCAGCGGAGCGAGACCGGCGACTGGGATGATAGTCAGGGGACACCGCGTAAATATATCTACGGCAAGGGCAGTATCGCAGGCGGCAAGAATCGTGTCACGATCAGAACCATCAACGGTGATGTTTATATAAAGAAAGGCTAAGCTCTGCTTCTTTTCACCCGCGGCGGCAAGAATCGCTCGGAACCAATCTTACTCGAAGGGGCTTTCAGGCTGCCTGCGCCCGGTCGGGCCAAATTCTTGCCACAAAAAGGGTTCATGCGGTGTTTATATTAAGAGAGCGGCAACCATGAGCGGACGAGCGGGAGCCTTGACGGACTCTGTGCCCAATGAAATCGAGACTACGGTGACGCCGCGGCTCGGCTTCGACGAAGCTTTTACGCTGCATCATCGTGCGGTCTTTAGGGCCGCGCGCTCTCTTGTTCGCGACGTAGGACTTGCTGAAGACGTTACGCAAGAGGTCTTTCTCAGGCTCTATCGCCATATGGATTCGACGCCCGGCGGGGAGGCGCTACGCCCGTGGCTCCTGCGCGTCACGATCAATGTTGCACGCAACACTCTGCGCGGCCAGAACCGCTCCACCGCTCGCGAGGAAGAGTTTGCGAAAAGGGCGACACACGAGGGTTGGTTCACCGCCGCCCCGGAAGAGGAATACGAACGGCGCGCGGAGATCGAAGAAGCGCGGCGCGCGCTGGATAAGATCAAAGAGCCGATGCGCAGTTGTCTGATGCTCAAGCAACAGGGCCTGTCGTATCGTGAGATTGCGGCAACCTTATCTATTAACGAAACGAATGTGGGAAGCTTGATCGCGCGTGGGCGGAAGGAATTCGTCAGAGTGTACGGCAAGATCGGAGGCAGCCGATGAGAGATATGTGTCTGGATGAGGGAATTTTACAGAGCTTTTTTGACGGTGAACTCCCCCCGGAAGCGGCCGATTCGGTGGCGGCTCATTTGGCTTCTTGCGCCGCGTGTGCCGGTCGGGCGCGCGAAGTCGAAGACGAGATCGCCATCATGTCTGTCGCCTTTGCTCCCGAAATGTCTTTGAGCGTGCCGACCGAGCGGCTGCGCGAGCGGCTTGATACAGCGATTGCCGGGTTGCACTTGCAAACAGAGCACGCTGCCACGCCCTACGCTTCAGGCCTGCGCGCATGGCTCGCCGCGCTCGCCGCCTCGTTTACATTCACACCACAACGCGCCATCGGATTTGCGAGTCTCGCAACGGTTCTCGCTTTTGCCGCGATCTTTGCCGTGACTTATCTGCGCCCTAACACGTCTGGGGGTGGGAATATCGCCAACGATAAAGTGGCTAGTCTTCAACCTAATACAGGCGGATCAGTGGGGCCGTCAGATACGACGCCCCCGACCGAAACAACCGAGCCGGAAGATAGAACGTCTGTAAACGTTGCGCTGCGCAAAGGGGGAGTGCAGGTACACCAGGTTAGACATGAAGTATCGAGAAAGCGAAATCCACCTTTGCAGCCAAGTTCTACAGACATAGGACGACCTGATGCTTCTACAAAAGAGATTAAGCTTCTACCCGGCGAGCGTAGCTATTTGCAGGCCATCGCGTCGCTCGACTCGGCGATCAATGCCACTGGGGGAAAGAATGCTCTGCGGCCCACGTTGCGCGTCGAGTACGAACGTAATCTGGCGGTGGTAGACCAGGCTATCGCTGCTACGCGCGCCGCCGCGCGACGCGACCCGCGCGACCCGGACGCGTCGCAGTTCCTGCTTGCCGCTTACCAGAGCAAGGTTGATCTGCTGAACACAGTGGCCGAGCAAGCGCGGCTCAACGACATCCAGCGCTAAAAACTGAACGAAAATTATTGCCATGAAATTAACCACCCTATCCATCACCGCCGCACTGGTCGCCGCGCTCACGTTCGCGCCCGCCGCATTCGCCCTTGATAAAGACAGTAGGGGCGCAAACCAACGCGAAGAGCGCACAGTGGCGGCAGAAAACAATGTCACCGTATCGCTCTGTCTCGCGTCAGGTGATATTACGGTTCGCGGCTGGGACCGGCGCGAGGTGCGCGCCCGCTCGACTAATGCGGAAAGGATGGATCTGCGGCGCTTGGACAACACAAAAGATCCGAGTCCGGCGACGCGCATCGTCGTGCTCACCTCTGATCCGGCAGACGGCAACCGGCAGCGACCCGGCGAGTGCCAGGCTTTTAGTGATGTTGAGCTCGACGTACCGCACGGCGCCATCCTTCAGCTCAGTACGCGTGACGGCAATATACAGGTGAATGATGTGGCCGAAGCGCATGCCCAAACGCTCAGCGGTGATGTGCATTTACAGCGCATAGCGAAAACGGTCGAGGCTGAAAGCATCAGCGGCAACGTCTCGCTCAAGGATTCCGGCGGCCGCGTCGTCTTACACTCCATCAGCGGCAATGTCGAGGCAAAGGATGTTCGCCCCCTTGATGCCAACGATGATTTCGAAGCCCGGTCGGTGAGCGGTGATGTCTCATTAGAGAGGATCGGCCATACGCGGGTTGAAGTAAACACGGTCAGCGGGAGCGCCGACATGGATGGCCCACTTGCGCGTGGGGGCCGCTATGATTTCAAAACGATGTCGGGCGATGTGACAATCGTGTTGCCCTCCGACGCGTCGTTTCAAGTTAGCGCCGTAGTGGCCCAGGGTGGCGAGATCATGACCGATTTCCCCCTTAGTATTGCCGGCGACTCAGTTCAATCAGACCGGGACCGCCCGGCTGTGCCGTCCGCGGCCGTGCCGCCTGTGCCACCCGTTCCGCCCGCAGCTTCTGTCCCACCTGTTCGGCCTCCTGCGCCGCCCGCGCCATTTCCGTTCAGGAAGCGCCGCCTGACCGGAACCTACGGCTCGGGTGATGCCACGATCAATCTCGCTTCTTTCAGCGGTACGCTCCATCTACGCCGCAAGTAAGACTGGCGCGCTGCCCGTTGAGGCAGCCGCATTACAAAGACTGGCGTTCACAGGCATCATGGCCCAACGGGAGGGTCTTTACCACCGGTAATTTCCCCGGCGCTTTCTTTCTCTTGTCTGTGGCTCTTTGACCTTGACCTCCGGTAGGTAATCTCGATCAATCACGCTGAAGATTTTTGCCATAAAAGATTTCATCGCGGTGTTCTCATATCAGAAGGACAAGGGCCGGCCAGGTGCGGTGAGTCTGATTCGTATTGAAAGCCTGGCTCATGCCCGAAACGCGTTGAAATAGCCGGATCAGGCTTGACCACATCCGGCACGGCGAAAGAACAAAGGTGAGTAGAGATGAGATCCAAATTAATGCTGATGTTGCTCATCACCGCAGCGGTACTGACAACCGCGCCAGAGGCCTTGAGAAAACTACATGACCTCAGGGCCACTGCCAAATGCTGGACGCAAATGAAACTATGGAATGACTTCTGGACCGTCTACGCCCAGGAGAATGATGGCGAAGAACCTGCCTCCGGCACGGTTGCCTGCGGTGGCCAAACATCGGCGAATGATTTTCACTGGCAGGGACAGGTCGCGCCGGGCCACGCCGTCGAAATTAAGGGCATCAACGGTGATGTCCGCGCCGAGGCGGCTTCCGGCAGGCAAGTCGAAGTCGTCGCGTCGAAGTACGGACACCGCAGCGACCCGAATGAAGTTCGTGTGCAGGCCCTTGAGCACTCCGATGGCGTCACCATCTGCGCCCTCTACCCGAGCGATGATCCGAATCGTCCGAACATTTGCCGGCCCGGCCCGGCATCACACACGAGCGTGCACAACAATGACGTGCGGGTCAACTTCACCGTTCGCGTCCCCTCGGGAGTGCGCTTCATAGGCCGTACGGTGAACGGGAATGTCGAGACGACCCCCATCGAAAGCGATGCGGAGGCGTACACGGTCAATGGGAGTGTACACATCAACACCACGGGTTACGCCCAGGCGAGGACTGTCAACGGGGGGATCACGGCATCAATCGGGAATGCGAACTGGACCAAAGCAATCGAGTTCAAAACCGTCAATGGTGATGTCGCACTCGACCTCCCGGCGCTGACAAGCACGCAAATAACAGCGGATACTCTTAACGGCGACATCTCGACTGAATTCCCCATGACCGTACTGGGCCGCTTCGGCCGCAGGCATGTTAACGGAACTATCGGCAGCGGGGGGCGGGAGCTGTTGCTTAGGACCGTCAACGGAAACATCCGCGTGCGGCGCGCCTCGTAGGACAACGTCCGGACGAACAAGAGACAGGAGGACCCAAAAGATATTATGAGGTTCAGGCTGATCGTTGCTTTCATCGGCGCGTGTCTGGCTTTGATCATGGCGCCGCAGACCTTAAGCCTTGGCGCGCAAGGGAGAATAAATGCCGAATCGGATCTGCCGGAGCGCGAAGAGATTCACCGGGTCTATCAGCTCGACCCCGGCGCGCGTGTCCTTGTCTCTACGATCAACGGCCCGGTTGATATCGAGACCACCCTCGGGAGCACGGCCGACGTCCACATCGTCCGCTCCGCCCAGACGCGCGAGGAGCTTGATTGTTACCGGACGGTCGTCGAGCATACACCGGCGAGCCTCACCGTGCGCCACGAGCAAAGGTGCTTGAGCATTCGTGATCATCAGCGCGTGAGGCTCATCATCCCCCGGAGCGTAGATCTAACGCTCAAGACAATCAGCGGTAGAGTCGATGTCGGAGAGGTTGATGGCACGGTGCGGCTCAGGCAAATCAGCGGTGCGGTCACGTTGGCCCAGGCCACGGGCTATTCTGATCTGACGGAAATAAGCGGACCGGTGACGGTTAAGATAGCACGCCTTGGCGAGCGCGGCCTCCGCGTCCGCGCGACCAGCGGCCAACTTGATCTTCGTCTGGCGGGCGACTTGAACGCCGACCTCGATGTGAATGGCCTCAGCGGTCGCATCTCCGTGGACATGCCCAATGTTACGGTCGATAGAGTCGGCTCGTCCGATTACCGTGCCCGGATCGGTTCCGGCGGCGCTCCGATCTTAATCTCCGGGGTCAGCGGCAATATTAAGATCCGCCGGGCATAGTGCTCCCGGCGGATCTTCCGGAGATACCGGACCCGATCCAAACTTTTGTGATGCGCAGCATCAACACCGGTGAGCGTCAGAGAGAGAGAACTGAGAAAGAATGTCGGCGAAAGAAAAGAAGAAGACAATAATCAACCGGGGCATACTGGTCGTGCTCGTCACCACCGGCATGTTCCTCACGGCGGCGGGCAGTTTGCTCGGACAGTCGCGCGAAGAAGTGCGCGAGGAGTTTCATCAGACTTACCCGCTCGCGGGCGGCGGCCGCGTGAGCCTTGAGAACATTAATGGCTCCGTTCTTATTACGGCGTGGGACCGCAGCGAAGTTAGGGTTGACGCCGTCAAACGCGCGTACAGCCGCGAACGCCTCACTGAGGCGACGATCAGAATTGATGCCGGGCCAAGCAGCCTTCACATCAAAACCGTCTACCCCTACCGCAACCAGACATTCACCAGCGACAGTGAAGGTCGCTACCGAAATCCCGCCACCGTCGAATACAGGCTTACCGTGCCGCGCAGCGCGCGCCTTGATACCATCGAGCTGATTAACGGCAGTCTCACCATCGAGGGAATTGCGGGTTACGTTAAGGCTTCGTCCATCAACGGGCACCTCACGGCGCATGGGTTGACGGGCGAGGCGAACCTTTCTACCATCAACGGCGGCCTCGAAGCGACGTTCGACCGGTTGGACGAATCGAAGCCCATCTCGCTTGGTTCTGTCAACGGCGGCGTTGTTTTAACCATCCCCTCAAACGCCAACGCGCAAATCAAAGCCAATACTGTGAACGGCGGGATCCGCAACGATTTCGGTCTCCCTGTGCGCCACGGGAAAAATGTCGGTCACGATCTCGCAGGCGTCCTCGGGCGCGGCGGCGTGCGCATCAAGCTCGGCAACGTCAACGGCCAGATCAGTATTCGTCACCCGGCAGATAATCGCCCGCTCAGTCCGGCCACCAGTCTCCTGCCGGAGAAGCAGAACGATAACTGTTGCGATGAAAATGGGGACGAAATTGCGCGTTCGAATAGGGAGGCCCAACGCGCTCAGCAGGAGGCCCAGCGTGAAGCCGCGCGTGCCACACGCGAGGCCCAACGCGAGGCCGGGCGCGCCCGGCGTGAGGCGCAGCAGCAATCCGCGCGCGCCAGTGATGAAGCGCGGCGCGAAGCGGAGCGCGCCCGCTCGCAAGCGCAACGTGAAGCCGCGCGCGTGCAGGCTGAGGCGCAACGAATCGCCCGCGAGGCGCAGCTTGGAGCGCAACGCGAAGCCGAACGCGCCCAGCGCGAGGCCCAGCTCGAAGCCCTTGAGGCCCAACGTGAGGCACTGCATGAAGTTCAGCGCAACCAGGCTGACATCGCCCGTGCGGCGCGTGAGGCGGCGCGGGCGCAAACCCGCGTGTACGGCTCCGGTGGTTATCGCTACAGCGACCGTGAATCCAGGTCCTTTACGGTCAGCGGCGCGCCCCGCGTCACGCTGGGAACTTTCGATGGCTCCATTGTCGTCCGCTCATGGGACAAGCCTGAAGTGATGTACACGGCTCTCAAGCGGGCGAATAACGAGCAGGCGCTCCGCGGTATCAATGTTCGCGCGGACCAGCGCGGTAATGAAATCTCGGTCATTGCCGAATTCAATAAATCATCCACCCGGAATGCAATCGGCTTCGCTTCAACCAATGCTGTCGTCAGCCTGGAAGTTTATGTCCCTCGTCGCGCCAACCTACGCGCGTCATCCGGGGACGGCCACCTCAATGTTGACGGCATTAACGGCGAGGTTGATTTACGCACGGGTGATGGCTCGATAGAGGTGCGCAACGGCCGCGGACGCCTCCTCGCCAACACCGGCGATGGTCACGTCAGCATTACCAACTTCGACGGCGAGGCCGATGCGCGCACCGGTGATGGAGGCATCACACTGGACGGACGCTTCACACAGCTCGCCGCCCGCACCGGCGACGGCTCGATATCCCTGGCGCTCCCCGCAGACTCAAACGTCACCATCGAAACCCATGCGGAATCTGTCAGCAACAACGGGCTGGCTGTCCCCGAGGATGCCGGAACATCAAAGCACGTGCGACGCTGGAAGGTCGGCCGGGGAGGAGCCGTATTTACGTTGCGCACCGGCGACGGTCATATCACTCTGCGCCGCTCCGGCAACATACGTTAACCGGCCGAGACATTAGACTGACGATATTGGCGGGCCCCGGGGGCTTCAAGGAAGAGCGCTTCATGAAAAATCGGATGCTGTTCATCGCCCCCGCTTTTCTGAGCGCGCTCTTGGCTTATGCGCCGCCGGTGGCCGCATCGCCACCCGCCGCCCCGTCCCCTACCCCATCCCCTGCAGCTTCCCCCTCGCCGCAAACCGCGAAGTCCCCGGGCAAGCCTGCCATCGTACTTCCGCCCGAAAAGGCTCTACCCGTGCGCATCCCGCGCTTCGAGAAACCGCCGGTGATTGACGGCAGGCTCGACGACGAAGTGTGGAAGCATGCGGCGGTGTTCAAGGATTTCTTCCAGATCCAGCCCGGCGATAATCTCCCGCCGTCAAAACCGACCGAAGTCTTGCTCGGCTACGATTCAAAAACTCTTTACGTCGGCTTCCACGCTTTTGACGATCCGGGTAGGGTGCGCGCTACGGTCGCCAAGCGCGACGACATCTTTGACGATGATTACGTCGGCCTCTTTTTTGATACTTTCAACGACCGCCGCAAAGCCTACGAAATGAACTTCAATCCTCTCGGCGTCCAGGCCGACGGCCTGATGGACGCGGACGGGAACGAGGATTTCACCGTCGATATTGTCATGGAGT
Organism: uncultured Blastocatellaceae bacterium; assembly: GCA_964383905.1. GTDB lineage: Bacteria > Acidobacteriota > Blastocatellia > Pyrinomonadales > Pyrinomonadaceae > CAYLJO01. Next base: position 26,486 of record CAYLJO010000023.1, on the reverse strand, counting down.
CGAAGGGGATTTTGACTGGGGATGGCTACACCGTCGAAGTCGCTATCCCTTTCAAGTCGCTGCGTTACGAGGCTGGTAAAGGCAAGCTCTGGGGCGCCCATTTCTACCGGCGGATCAAGCGCTTCAACAATGAGTTGGACATGTGGATGCCGATCTCGCGCGACAACTCCAGTTGGCTCGGCCAGGAGGGGCATATTACAGGCCTGGAAGGCATCTCGACCGAGCGCACACTGGAATTGATACCTAACATCACGTTTTCGGAAACAGGTAAGCGCGTGCGCACGATCCCTCTGGCGGTGGTCAATACCCATTCCGGCATCCGTGACCCGGGCCGCTTCGTCAACCCGCCCGCCGATTACGAAGTCGGCCTGACGGGTAAGCTCGGCATTACGCCGACCGTGACGCTGGACTTCACGATCAACCCAGACTTCGCGCAAATCGAAGCCGACCAGACTGTCATTACCGTCAACCAGCGCTTCCCGATCTTCTTTCCGGAAAAGCGCCCGTTCTTCCTTGAAGGAAAGGAGATCTTCGAGACGCCGCTGCAGGCCGTTCACACGCGAGCAATCATCAACCCGGCTTACGCAGCAAAACTGACGGGTAAGCGCGGCCGGAACACATTCGGCCTTCTCCTGGCTGCCGACAGCGCGCCGGGCGACCCGGCCAACTTTACCGAGGATGATCTGCAGACCGACCCGACCCTTGAAAGGTTCTTCAACAAGAAAGCATACATCGGCGTCCTGCGTTTGAAGCGCGATTTCGGCACGGAGAACAGTATCGGCTTTCTGGCGACCAGCTACAACTTTAGCGAGAAGCACAGCCAGTTAGGCGGCTTTGATGGTCGCTTCCGCTTTGATAAGCAGACGACCCTTAGCTTTCAGGTGCTCGGCTCGGCCTCGCGCCGCCATTTCTTCGATCCGGACCAGGGGCAGGACATTTACCGCACGGGCAACGGCCTCGCCTACTCACTCCATTACGAAAAAAATAAGCGACACTTGGGCTACAACTTCGACGGCTCAGGGCGCACGCGCGACTATCGCGCGGACGTCGGCTTCAACCGCCGGCTCAATACTAACCGCGAGGGCTTCTTCATCGTCTACAATTCCGAGCCGAAGCCAAAAGCGCGGCTGATCTCCTGGCGCGTCTACAACCTCATCTCCACCAACTTCGACTGGCAGGGCCGCCAGCAGAACTGGGTTGATGAGGCGCAGGTGCAGTTCAGGTTCAGAAGACAGACCTTCTTCGGCCTGGGGATAGATAAAGGGTACGAGCGGTTGTTTGAAGAAGAGTTCGGGGCGAAGCGCACGCCGACGCGCGCGGGCACGTTCTTCGGCAGCGACTCTGAACGCTCGGCGCGTCAGAAAAGCGTTTTCGCCTTTGCCGGCTCAACGCCGAGCAAAAAGTATAACTTCTTTGTGCTCGGGATTTATAACTGGAACACTTTTGATTTGGATTTTGGCGGTGGTCTGAAATTCCCGCGCGTCAGTCCAGCCGCGCTGCGGGACCCCAACGCGCCGCAAGACCCCGGGCCCGGAAACGAGATCCACATCGAATCAACTTTCAACTACCAGCCGACCGACGCGTTGCGCAACACCCTCTCTTTCACCAAAGACAGGCTGGTCCGCAACGATACTCACCGCCTTGCCTTCGACGATAACATTATTTCGGTGAAATCGACCTACCAGTTCACACGCTTTATCTTTGCGCGCGGGCGCATCGATTACGACACGCTGGCCTCGAACATTAAAGGACAGTTTCTCCTCGGGTGGGCACCCAATCCCGGCACGGCCTTTTATATCGGCTATAATGACGACCTCAACCGTAACGGGTTCAGCCCGTTCACGAAGCAGCTCGAGCCGGGGTTCAGGCGCAACGCCAGGACATTCTTTATCAAGCTGTCTTATCTCTTCCGCCGCAGTCTTTAAGCAAGCATCACCAAGATAGTTCAACGCACGGAAAGACACAGCCTTTCGCAGAGTTTCGTGCGACATGGCGGCAAAAACCTGAACGTTTGCATAATTGTTTGAGGATATAGCATCATGCAAACACTTGCGCGTGTGAGGCCGAATCATTCGGTACAACTTCATCTTCGGCGGCTCGCCTTGAATAAAAGGGCAATTCTTATAGGGAGATGAAAACATGAGTCAAACTAAAGCCGGAACAGCGAGACAAACAGGCGCACGCGCAGATGACCGGTTAATTAACCTCGACGCTCTTTTTACTGAATACTGATTACTGGGTACTCCGTAGCTGATCTTTGAAATTATTGAAGGGTAAGAGGCAAGCTGTTTCTGCCATGAAACCAGCTCGACCTCCTACCCGGCAGTGTGTCCACTGTGGCGCACCTGCTGAGCACGTAACATATCACAGCCGTTACCTGACCAGAGACGGCATGCGCACCGTCTTCCGCTGCCGTCTCTGCCGCAAAACTTTCTGTGACCGCTTCGGCACTGCCTTCTACGGCCTGAAGGCTTCGGAAGCGAAGGTGCAGCGGGCCGTCCACCAGGTCATGGAAGGTCTCTCTTACGAAGCGGTGGCGCGCGTCGAAGCAGTGCACCCGACCTGGGTCCATCGCTCTCATCGAGAGGGCCTCTGCGCAAGCCGCCCTCGCTGACCAAGAGATCGTCCGAGAGGTCGCAGCCGACACCATCGAGATGGATGAACTCTACAGCTTTGCTGGCACCAAGCAGGTGTCGCCAGAGAGCCTTACCGGTGAGACCGGCAAGCATTGGGTGCACTGCTCGATGGCACGTGAATCGCGGCTGTTGATGGCGGTCGTGGTGGCCCCGCGCACGCTCATTGGCGGCGAAAACCTTGGTCAAAAACAGTGCTGCGCGCTTGGCCCACGGCTGCTGGCCGCTGTGGTGTACGGACGGGTGGGAGAGCTATGCGGAAGCACTGCTCTCGATCTTCCATCTGGTCCTCTACTTTGTGCGCACTGGGCGGCGAGGTCGTCCCCGCAACCCGCGCACCATCGCGCATCCGGCTTTGCGCTATGCGCAGGTGGTCAAACACCATCTCGGACGACGACTGGTCTCAGTGACTAAGAGAGTGACCTTCGGTGTGACGGAGTTGGTGCCCCTGGCGCAGGTCTCAACTTCGTTGTTAGAGCGTCTCAATGGCACCGTGCGCGGACATGTTAGCCCGATGCACAGGAAGATACGAGCCACAGCCCGCGCACCGGACGACGCTTGAATTGCATGTGCGGTTGTTCAAGAGTTATTACAACCTGTGCTTGGTACACTCTAGTTTGCAGGGTCAGACACCGGCGCAAGCGGCTGGACTGACTGCTCACAGGTTCACTGTCCGTGAGTTATTAACTTACGGCGCAACTTAGATTTCAAAGATCACGTAGGGAGTACCGATTACTGACTACTGATAACTAATTACTCAAAAGTGACGGGTGAGTGCATTTTGGATACTAAAACAGGCGAATTTGCTGGCTTTTTGCAGCTTCATGTCAGCAAATGTAAGCGAATTTTTCTGGAAGCATTTTTCGCATTTTGCTCTTTATTTATGCGGGTTCCAGCGGTTTAATGACCTTCTACCCGTCACTTTTGAGTAATTACTATCATGCGTATTGATTGGTCACAAAAAGCGGTGCTCATCACGGGCGCATCGAGCGGCATCGGTAGCGCGCTTGCGGTCGAGCTCGGGCGACGCGGTGCGGCGCTGGGATTGCTTGCGAGACGCGCTGAAGCGCTCCAGGAGATTACACGCAAAATCGAAAACGCGGGCGGACGAGCGTTGGCGCTTCCGGCCGATGTGAGAGATGCGGAGGCGGTGCGCGCCGCCGCCGACGAATTACGCGCGCGTTTTGGGCGCATTGATGTGCTTGTGGCCAATGCCGGTATTGGCGCAACAACCGGTGCGGGTGATCTGCGAGCAAGCGAAGTGGCGAACGTCATTAACATCAATGTTCTCGGCGCAGTTAACAGCGTCACCGCAGTGCTACCCGAGATGATCGCACAGGGAAGCGGCCATCTGGTGGCCATATCGAGTCTCGCCGCATATCGCGGCCTGCCGAAGTCGGGCGCGTACTGCGCGAGCAAGGCCGCCCTCTCGGCCTTCTTTGAAAGTTTACGACTTGATTTGCGGGGCACAGGCCTTGACGTCACGATAATTCATCCCGGATTTATCAAAACGCCGCTGACCGAGGGCAGGCACGCGCAGATGCCGTTTCTTATGGAACTGGGCGACGCGATTAAAAAGATCATCCGCGCCATCGAAACACGGCGCAGGTCTTATGCCTTCCCGTGGCAGCTTGCCAGTATTGTGCGCGCCGGCATGCTGATGCCAAATCCAATGTATGACCGGATAGCAAGCAAAAAATCGTTTCGTGAGTGAGAGTAACAGGCGAGCCGACCCGGGAGGCTTCCGCTCCCGCTACGATAGCGGGACCTGGCCGAACCCCTTTGGGCTAACAAAATCCGGAAAGATTCTGTAAACTTATCTCGCCCCGTCTCACAGGCGGTTATTCATTCATCTGCTATGAGACTGAAAGGGCGATTTACTTGACGGGTAATCGAACAAAAATCGGCGTCGAGCTGCTTGACGAGAATGGCCGGTTTGCCGAGTAGAACGGGAGACCTATGCGCAACATCCGTTGGGACGTGCGTAAGTACGACACGCATCGGGCCGGCTTGCTGGCACGCGCTCTCGACATCTCACCTACCGTCGCCGGGTTGTTGGTCGCGCGCGGGCTTGAGGACGAGCATTCGGCCCGCCGGTTTCTTCGCCCGTCCCCCGATCAATTGCATGATCCTGCCTTAATGTTAGGCATGTCCGAGGCGGTCCGGCGAGTACTCCGCGCGGTTGAAGCCGGCGAGCCGGTTCTCATTTATGGCGATTATGATGTTGACGGCACGACCGGAACAGTCGTGCTGCGCCGTGCCCTGCAGCTATTAGGCGCGCGTACGGGCTATCACGTGCCGCACCGCTTCACGGAAGGCTACGGCATTCAGCAGCCGGCTTTAGAGAAAGCGGTAGCCTCCGGTTACAGGCTCGTCATCAGCGCTGATTGCGGCATACGCGCCCACGAGCCTCTCCACTGGGCCAAAGCGCACGGCCTCGACGTCATCGTGACGGACCACCATCCGCCTGACGAGGAAGAAGGTTCGCCGCCTGCTTATGCCGTCCTTAACCCTAATCAGCGCGGCTGCAGGTATCCTGATAAAAACCTCGCCGGCGTCGGCGTGGCGTTCAAACTCGCGCATGCGCTGTTGCGCGAGCGCGGACGCGAGCGACTGATCGGCGGGTTCTTAAAGATCGTCGCCATCGGCACCGTAGCGGACGTCGCGCCGCTGACGGGCGAGAACCGGGCAATTGTTGCGCTCGGGCTGGCCGACCTGCCGAAGGCGACCAATCCGGGTCTGCGCGCCCTCATCGAGATTGCGGGCTGCGGCGACGGCCGCGAGATGACCTCATACGACCTGGGGTTTCGCATCGGGCCGCGGATAAATGCCGCCGGGAGAATGGATGCGGCGCGCGCAGTCGTCGAGCTCTTCGAAACGTCCGCGCCGGACGAGGCGCGCGCCCTGGCCCAACAGCTTGACGCGCGTAATAGCGAGCGGCAGCAGGTGCAGCGCGAGATTTTCCAGCGCGCGATCGCTGAGCTCCAGGCCACGGGCGGCGCCGAGGCGCACTCGCACGTTGCGGTCATCGCGGGCGACGGCTGGCACCGGGGCGTAATCGGCATTGCCGCCTCGAAAATTGCCGAACGCATCAACCGCCCGTGTGTCGTTATCTCACTTGAGGGTGAGATCGGCCACGGCTCTGCGCGCAGCATTGAAGCCTATCATCTGCTCAACGGCCTGACCGGGTGCGCCGATCTGTTTGAGAAGTTCGGCGGCCACTCGCATGCCGCCGGCCTGACGATCAAGCGCGAATGCATCCCCGAGCTGCGTCGCCGGTTAAACGAACATGCCGCATCCTGTCTAAGTCCTGAAGATCTCGTGCCGGCGCTCGCGATTGACGGGGAGCTACCTGTTGATTCGGTGACACTCGGCCTGGCCGAAGAGTTGCGCGTATTAGAGCCGTTCGGCGCCGGCAACCCACGCCCAGTCTTCGTCTCACGTAATTTGCGTCTGACCGGGGAGCCGCGCGTGATCAAAGAAAGGCATTTAAAGCTGCAATTGGCCGGAGCACACGGCCGCGCGCTCGAAGCCATCTGGTGGGGCGGCACGGAGGAATTGGATGGGCAAACGCTGGAGGCGGATGCGCGCATCGAACTGGCTTACACTATTGAGCCGAATACGTGGAATGGAACGAAACGGCTACAACTGGTGGTCAAGGATCTTAAGAAGGTTTCGGGTTCAGAGTTAAGCGACCGTCTTTAACCCGAAACCTGAAATGTGATGCAAGAGGTGAGGAGAAGAAGAGCGATTGGCGTTGGCTTGCGGGCGGGGATGCCGCTGGTCACGCGTGCGCTCGCGTTGTTGATCCTGATCACCGGGATTGTGTATGTCGGCGTCTCTTATTACCACCATCGTCATAACGAGCCGTTCATGATGCATTCGGGGGCGCCGGAATTGTCGAAAGAGGTCACCGGGATCGTTAACGGCTACGAGCAGCAGATCACCAAAAACGACCGCCTCTACCTCTGGCTGCGTGCCTCGCGTGATGTCACCTACGCCGACGGGCACCACGAGCTCGAAGATGTTGATCTCAAGGTCTATCCGCCGGCCGGCGATAAACCCGATCAAATCACCGCACGGCGCTCCGTTTACGACCAAAAGAACGGCATCGTTTCATTCGCCGGCGACGTCAATGTCGAGACGCGCAACGCGCTGGTCGTTAAGACCGAGACGCTATTTTATAACCAGAACAGCGACGTAGCAGAGACGAAAGACCCGATCACCTTCTTTCGCGATAATATTTCCGGGCACTCGACCGGCGCTGTAGTGGATGCGAAAAACAAGCATCTTGAATTACGCAGTGCCGTAGAGATCGTTGTCGTTCCCGAGGTCAAAACCTCATCCACACCAAAGTCGGGCCGGCGCGCCGAACCGGTGACGATCCACTCATCGCAGGCCGTCTTCGATCAGAACTCACTCCATTTTTCCCTGACGGGGGGCGCCACCGCCGAACAGGGGGGCGATATAATGAGCGGCGACCGAATTGAAGGCGCGCTCAACGAGCGCCAGCGCCTGCGAAAACTTGAGGCTCGCGGCAACTCATATTTACGCTCGATGAGTGAAGGCCGGGCCGCCGAAATCCACTCCGTAGATATGGACTTTTTCTTCGACGATGATCAGCAACTGCAGCGCGCCGCCGCCTCACAAGACGTTCATGCGCGCTCACTTGATACAGATTCCGAGATGCGGTTGAACGGAGCGAAATCTCTTGATGTGGATTTCCAGCCGCAGGGGCAGCGAAGTTTGCTGAAGGAGATGCGCGCGGATGGCCGTCCCGTTCTCCTACTGGCCGCTCCGCAGTCGCACGCCACCGATCCCCGCGCGGCAAATAAACGTCTCACCGCCGACGCGGTAAAACTCTCATGGCGCACGACCGGTCGTGATCTGGAACGTGCGGAGGCGGTCGGCAACGCCGAGCTTTTCGTTGATCCGGTGCAGAAAACAGCCACGGCGGATCGCAAGACGCTTACCGCGCCGCGCTTCGACTGCGACTTTTACGAGACCGGCAACCTCGCGCGCACCTTTACCGCGACGGGCGGCGCGAAGGCTGTCATCGATCCTGTGCAGCCGACCGAGCAGCGTGCGACGCGCACGCTCACCTCGCAGAAGATGGTCGCTGTATTCGCGCGCGAGACGCAGGACGTGGAGCGTTTTGACGCGCAGGGCGACGCCAAATTTAATGAGAAGGATCGCAACGCGGTGGCGGCGAATGCCTCATATAGCGCGACCGATGAGATTGTACGCCTGCGCGGTAATGACCCGACGGTCTGGGATTCGCGGGCGCGCACGAGGGCGACCGAGATCGATTCTGATACGCGCAATGAAATCTCTTACGGCAGAGGCAAGACGGCCACAACCTACTATAGCCAGGAACAGACGGGTGGCGCGACCCCTTTTGCGAAGACCAAAAGCCCCGTCTATCTCTCTTCCGACCGGACGGAATTCCGACACACGACGGGCGTGGCGATTTATACCGGCAATGCGCGAATGTGGCAGGACGATAATTTTGTGAGTGCCGACCGGATTACCCTCTATCGCGAAGCTAAACGCATGGAGGGCGATGGCCGTGTGAGGAGTGCGCTTTATCAAGCCAGACGCCGGCAGCCTAATGGCGCTAGCGAAGTGGTCCCCGTCTTTGCGACCTCTGACCGCATCTGGTATTCAGAGGTTGACCGCCTGTTGCACTACGACGGCAATGTGGATATCAGACAGGCCACTGATCGGGTGACCAGCGCGGTGGCCGACGTTTATTTGCTGAAGGACAGGAATGAGGTCGAAAAAACCATCTCGCAGCGCAACGTCGTGATGACACAGCCGGGCAGGCGGGGCACCGGAGACTGGGCGCAATATACGGCCGCCGATGAAACGATGGTGCTGACGGGCAAACCGGCCCGCGTCGAAGACACCGAACAGGGGGCTACAGAGGGGGGCCGTTTGACGGTCTACCTGCGCGATAGTAGAGTTATTGCTGATAGCCCCGGGGGGGCGCAATCGACCGGCCGCGTGCGTTCGACGCACCGTATTCGCAGCAAGCAGTAAAACGTCAACGCTGGCCCGCCGGTAAGATAAAGAGCGAACGTGAGCATTACCCAGGCGGAAGAGTTAGCCGAAGCCGACCGGGCCGAACAGGCCACACCAGCCACGCGCGCCGGAGTCGTGGGGCAGGCCCGTATGCCGGCGCCTGTCCCTTCGGCGGCGGCGCTGGCGGCCTTCAATCTTCAAAAATCTTACGGCAGGCGGCGCGTTGTTGATGACGTGAGCTTGCACGTTGAGCGGGGCGAAGTTGTCGGACTGCTCGGCGCAAACGGCGCGGGCAAGACGACTACGTTCTACATGATTGTCGGTCTCGAGCGGCCCGAACGCGGAAGGATTCGCCTCGGCGCAGACGACGTGACGAAGCTGCCCATGTACCTTCGGGCGCGCCTCGGCCTCGGCTACCTGCCGCAGGAGCCCTCGGTCTTTCGTAAAATGACGGCGGCGCAAAACATCCTCGCCGTGCTCGAAACGATGGGCCTCCGGCGGCGGGAAAGGGCGAAGCGGTTGGAAGAGTTGCTGCAGGAGTTTGGTATCGCGCACGTCCGCAACACGCGCGGCGATACGCTCTCCGGGGGCGAGAGGCGGCGCACCGAGATCGCCCGCGCCCTGGCCACCGAGCCGCACTATATTTTGCTCGACGAGCCTTTCGCCGGGATCGACCCGAAGGCGGTCGATGATATTCAAAACGTCATTCTTTATCTACGCAATCGTGGCATCGGCATACTCATCACCGATCATAATGTGCGGGAGACTCTGGGGGTTACCGACCGCGCTTACATTATGGCGGACGGTCGCATCTTTCGTTCAGGAGCCCCGCGCGACTTGACAGAAGACGCGGAAGTCCGGCGTCTTTATCTTGGCGAAAAATTCCGCATGTAAGTAAATCTGGGGCAGGCAAATTCCCCGGAATCGGTTATAATCTATTCGGCGCCGGCCGACAGAACGCGCCGAACTTAAAATTCCTGACGAGATTAGATAAGGCAGGATTTGTCAGCAAGGTATGTCCGTTAAGCTCACGACCAGTCTTTCGCAGCGACTCGTGTTGACGCCGCAGTTGCGCCAGCGCATCGAGATGCTGCAGATGACGTCCATTGAACTCAGCGAATTGATTCAACAGCAGTTGCTGGAAAATCCTGTGTTGGAGGAGGTTCCTTCACAGGAAGAAACCCATGAACTGGCGGAGAAGATCCTTGACCAGCTGGCGGGCGGCGAGACAGGCGGTGGCTTTGACCTCGCGGCAGACGATGCGGCAGCAGCAGGGAGCGCTCTTAACGGCTCCTCGCCGAATGGCGCGGGTGATTCCGACGCGCTTGTTACCGCCTCCCCGGACACGGAAGTGGACACGGCTACGGCGGGCGAAACGGCGACTTCTTTAGAGGCAGGTGAAGAGGCGGGAGCGGATGAAGCGCAACGCGACCCGTTTGAAGAGATTGATTTCGGGCGCGAGTTTCAAGACTATCTTGATCCCGGCTATAAGACACAGGAATACGAGTACAAGGAAGACGCGCCGACATTCGAACAGTTTTTAACCCGCCCTCCCTCACTCGCCGAGCACCTCGAATGGCAACTGCGCATGAGCCCCATCGAAGGCGCCGTCGCTGAAGCAGCCCGCTGTGTGATCGGCAACCTCGATGCGGACGGGCGGCTCAACGCGACAACCGAGGAGATCGCCGCGATGGGTGATTGGCCCGCCGAAACCGTTGAGGAGGCGCGGGCCGCCGTCATGAAACTCGACCCCACGGGGTGCGGCGCGCGCGACGTCCGCGAATGCTTACTGGCTCAACTCGAAGCCCGGGGCGAAAGCGACCGCCTCGCGGCACGGCTCATCGGCGAGCATTTTACGGAGTTGCAGCAACACAAGTTGCCGAATCTATCGAAGCAGATCGGCGTCAGCGTTGATGATCTGCTCGCCGAACTCCAACTCATTCGCCAGCTCGATCCATATCCGGGCAGGCGTTACTCTTCCGATGAGCCCATCCTGATCGCTCCGGAAATATATATCGAGAAGATCGACGATGATTACGTCATCTATTTTGCTGACGACGGCAGCCCGCGGCTGCGAATCAGCCAGAACTACCAGCAGATGCTTTCGCAGCAGAGCGTGACGAAAGAGACGCGCGACTTCATCCGTGACAAGATGCGTTCGGCCGTTGACCTCCTGCGCAACATCGAGCACAGACGGCAGACGATCTACCGGGTGGTGGAATCCATCGTGCAGCGCCAGCGTGAGTTTCTGGACAAGGGAGTACAGTACATCAAGCCGATGATGCTGAAGGATATCGCCGAAGATATTGGCATGCATCTCTCGACCGTTTCGCGCGTCGTCAACCGCAAGTACGCGCACACGCCGCAGGGCGTCATCGAACTACGGCGCTTCTTCACCGAAGGCATGATGAACGAAGAGGGCGAAGAAGTTTCGACCCGGATCATCAAACTGAAGATCAAGAAGCTGATCGAAGAAGAGGATTCACACAATCCGATCACGGATGACCAGGTGGTCAAGATTCTGGCTAAAGACGGCATTAAGCTGTCGCGCCGCACGGTCGCCAAATACCGCGACCAGATGCAGATTCCGGGCTCACGTGAGCGGCGTGCGGTGGTCTGAAGAGCGGCGGGCGGCCCCATCGCTCATGAGCGCCGTACGAGTTTAGCTTTCTTATCAAGCAATGTCATCACCGGGAGGGCGTAAGTCTCCGCGTTTACCCGTGTGTTGATAACCAGCGAGGAGGGTGTAATGGAATTCGAGTACACGGGGCGTCACGTCGAGGTGACACCGCCATTACGCAAGCACGTCGAGGATCATTTTCAGAAACTTGGGCATATCTTTAACGATTCGACGGCGCGCGCTCACGTCATTATCGAAGTTGAGAAAAACCGGCAGATCGGTGAGGTTCTAGTCCACTGGCGTGAACATACTCTGACCGCCACCGACACCAATGCCGATATGTATCTGGCATTAACGCGCGCCATTGCGAAGATCGAAAAACAGGCGCTGAAACTCAAAAAGAAGATCATTGATCGTAAACAGGGCGCGAAACGTACCTCGGCCGTCGCCCCCCAGCCCGACGGCCGGGTGGTGGAAGCCAGCCCCCGGCCCCCGCGCATCATCCCCGCGCGCCGTTACACCGTCAAGCCGATGACGGCTGAGGAAGCGGCGCTCCGCCTATCCGGTGAGACGGATCAATTCCTGGTCTTTCGCGACGCAGACACAAACCGCGTTGGTGTGCTCTACAAGCGGAAGGATGGCAATTTCGGTTTGATTGAGCCGTGAAGGGAACGTGACATGGGGGGCAGGTCGCTTGAACCACAGGACCGGCGGGCGACTCGGATTCCGACGACTGATCTGATCCGGCGGAGAGCTTTTACCCCGATCCTTTTGAGCTGCCGAGGACCATCTCTTTTGGTTGTTTATGCGCGACGGCGCTTTACAAAGCGAGCAGGCAATAACAGTCAGCGAGTTTATAGCTCACGCTAATTCACGCTTGGAACTTGAGGTGCTCGCGGGAGGGACGGGAACTTCTCAACGCAAGATCACCGCCGCGCGGATACAGAAGCTTGGCCTTGCCCTGGCGGGCTTCACGCGCTACATTCACCCCGGCCGGATACAGGTCGTCGGCCAGAGCGAAATATGGTACCTGAGCCAGCTCACCCCCCTCGGGCGGCGCGATGCCATACACAATCTCGGTCTCGAAGATATTTGTTGCATCCTTGTCACGAAGGGGCTTCAACCCCCGGCTGAGCTTATCGCGGCTGCCGAACAGGCTCAGGTCCCGCTGCTACGCACCCCCCTTGTTAGCTCAGTCGCCATCAACATCGTCATCGACATTTTGCAGGAGCGTCTCGCGCCGCGTGCCGTGCGTCATGGTGAGCTGCTCGAGCTTTATGGCCTCGGCGTTTTGATCGAGGGCGCGTCGGGGATCGGTAAATCTGAATGCGCGCTGGATTTGATCGCGCGGGGGCATCGTCTTATTTCGGATGACATTGTCGAAGTGCGGCGCATCGGGGCCGGGCTGCTGCTGGGAACCGCGCCGGAACTGTTACGTGAGCACCTTGAGATTCGCGGCCTGGGCATTCTCAACATACGCGATCTGTTTGGGGTCGCGGCGCTCAGTTCCGCCAAGACCATTGATCTCTCGATCAGGTTGGAGCGGTGGGAGGAGGCCGGTGAAGTTGATCGTCTCGGTATAGATGCGAGTGCCGTGGAGATTCTTGGCGTGCGTGTGCCGCAGGTCTTGATTCCGGTCAGTCCTGGAAGAAATCTTTCAACTTTGGTGGAAACCGCCGTGCGCGTGCAGCTCCTGCGCTTGCGCGGCTACGATGCCGCGCAAGCCTTCGTGGCGCGCCACGCGGAGATGCTGAGGGCGGCTCGCAACGCCGCCGCAAGCGATGCCACGACGCCTCATTTTGAACGGACATGTGGTACGGGTGCGGCGGGTGATGGGGCGCGAGATGGCGAATAGAGAGTACGCGGTTGAAGGCGGGGGGGCAGCCAACATCGTAATCATCACGGGCTTGAGTGGGTCGGGCATGTCCTCCGCGACGAATGCATTCGAAGATCTCGGTTATTTTTGTGTTGATAATCTGCCGATCACACTGTTGCCGACGTTTGCCAGGCTGGTCCAACCGGGCGAGGGGGGCGACGGGAATCAGGGGGGGGCGCATATCGCCCGCGCCGCGCTGGTCATAAACATTCGTGAAGGCCATTTCCTCGGGGCATTCGGCCACGAGCTGAAGGCTTTGCGCGAGCGCGGCCTCAATGTATTCGTCCTTTTTTTGGAGGCTTCGGACGAAGTATTACAGCGCCGCTTCAGCGAAACGCGTCGCCCCCATCCTGCCGATAAAGGTACCGGGCTGGTCGAAGCAATTCGCGCCGAGCGTGCGGAGATGGCCGACATACGTGCGCTCGCCGACAGCATCGTCGATACGTCAGAGCATACTGTTCATACGCTGCGCAGTTTTCTGGTCGAGCGCTTCAGCCCGAACACGCGGGGCACGCCGATGCGCGTGCAGGTGTTGAGCTTCGGCCATAAATATGGCAACCCACGCGACATGGAGCTAATGTTCGATGTGCGGCACTTACCGAACCCTCACTTCATACCGGAGCTGCGTGACCTTTCCGGTCACGACCGGCGTGTTGTTCAGTATTTGAAATCCAAGCCCGAAGTTGAAGAGACGCTGCGGCGTTTCAGTGATCTACTTGAATACCTCTTGCCGCTCTACAAACATGAGGGAAAATCTTACGTCACAGTCGGGATCGGCTGTACGGGGGGCCGTCACCGGTCCGTGATGGTTGCCAACGCCCTGGCGCGCCGGCTGCGCCGCACCGGGTTCGATGCCGCGGCGGTTCATCGTGACGTGAAAAAGGGGAAGCCGCGCCCCGCGAAAAAAAGAGGGTGAGGGCGTCAAGCCGTTTTGATGAAATCACTCGAAACATGTAACTTATACTCGGACTATGACCGACGATCAGGAAAAAAGGGGGGCGATGCGGGCCGGCGAGCGAAAGATCGCCGGCGTTATCGTATCGCACGGGCAGCTCGCCCGTGAGCTGCTGGCGGCGGCCGAAATGATTATCGGCGCGGTCCCACACATCACGTCCGTTTCCATGGGCTGGCATGATGATGTCGATGCGGCGCACGCCGAGATCGAGCGTGCCATCAAGCGGGTTTCGCAAGGCCGCGGCGTGCTGCTGCTGACCGATATGTTCGGCGGCACCCCCACCAACATCGCCTCGATGTTTCTCGCCGAAGGTGAAGTCGAAGTCGTGACGGGCGTTAATCTTCCAATGGTTATCAAGCTTGCCAGCCAATCGGATCAAGAGTCGCTCGCCGACGTGGCGCGACGAGTGCGCGACCAGGGGCAGGAAGGCATCTACCTGGCGGGCGACCTGCTCGCGCCGAATAAGAGGGGCTAAATGGTCGAGCGGCGCGTGACCATTACAAACCGATTGGGGCTGCACGCGCGCGCGGCGGCGCAGTTGGTGCAACTGGCGAACGGTTTTCAGAGTGTGCTGCGGCTTGAACGTGTGGACGGCGGCGCGACCGCCGACGCGAAATCTATTCTGAGCGTGCTGATGCTCGCCGCATCACGCGGGACGGAGTTGCGCGCAACGGCCGAAGGCGCCGATGAAGCGGAAGCGCTGGCCGCGCTGTGCGGGCTTTTCACTAACGGTTTTGGAGAAGTCGAGCAGTGATCGAGCGGGTCAAACGTGCAAAGCAGGAAGAGCGCTGGCATGGGGTGGGCGTATCGGACGGCGTGGTGATCGGGCGTGTGCTACGTATTCACAACGGAACGCGCCAGATTTATCGCGCGACGCTTGACGAAGCCGATATCGAGCGTGAGAAACGGCGCTTCCGTGCCGCGATCCGCCTCGCGCGACGCCAGTTGCTTGCCATCAAAGCCCGCGGCGAGAAAGCGCTGGGGGTTGAACAATCCTACATCTTTGACGCCCACCTCCTGATGCTGGAGGATCGCAAGCTTCTTGACGAGGTGGAAAACTACATCAGCCGCGAGCGGGCCAATGCGGAGTGGGCGGTCAAGGTTGCGGTGGATCGGCTGCTCGCGGTCTATGCCGAGATTAAAGATGACTATCTGCGTGCTCGCGGCTCAGACATCGAAGACGTGGCGCAACGCATCCTGGTGGCGTTAAGCGGGAAACAGCCGCAGCGCCAGTCTCTCACCGAAGACGCCGTGATCGTTGCCGAAGACCTGCTGCCTTCCGCGGTGGCCGAATTAGATTTCGACCGCGTGCGGGCCATTGCCACAGACGGCGGCGGGTGGACGTCGCATACAGCGATCATCGCACGCAGCCTTGGCCTCGCCGCCGTTGTCGGGTTGCGCGATCTATACTGGCGCGCGCGCACCGGGGACGTGATTGTGGTGGATGCTTCCGACGGCGAGGTGATCCTGCACCCGTCGAGGGAAACCGCCGAGTTTTATCGGCCCTCCGCCGCCCGCGCGACGAGCCAACACGGCACTGTGGCGGAGGACGGACGCGAGCCGCTGCGCACGCTTGACGGGGTGGAAATTATCCTGCGTGCGAATGTCGAATTAACAGTTGAGTATGAAGGTGTGCGCAAATACGGGGCACGCGGGATCGGGCTTTACCGCTCCGAGTTCCTGTTATCGCAAGGCGGGGGGATGCCTTCCGAAGACGAACAGTGTGAAGCGTACCGGAAAATCGCTGATCTCGCCGGCGAGGAGGGAGCAACGGTGCGCCTGTTTGACCTGGGCGGTGACAAGATCAGCGGCCTGGCGACGGAAACGGAGCGCAACCCGGCCCTCGGGCTGCGCGCGATTCGTTTCGGACTGCGTCGAGAGGAGGTTTTACGTGGACAGGCCCGTGCGATATTGCGCGCCGCCGCTTACGGGCGTTTGGATATCGTCCTGCCGATGGTGGCGGATGTGGCGGATGTGCGGCGCGCTCGCAGGATCATAGAGGAAGAGCGGACGCGTCTCGGGCACGAGCAAAGGGAGACCGGACCGGTTAAGATCGGCGCCATGATCGAGGTCCCGTCGGCCGTATTGACCGCCGACAAGATTGCGCGCGAAGTTGATTTCTTCAGTCTCGGCACAAACGATCTCGTCCAGTATCTGTTAGCTGTTGACCGTGGTAACGATGAAGTTGCTGGCTGGTTCCGTTCGCTCCACCCGGCGGTGCTCAGCAGCATCAAGCATACCCTCGACGCGGCGCACACGGCATCAATCCCGGCCATCGTATGCGGGGAGATGGCTGCGACACCCGCGTACGCAGTCGTGCTGATCGGCCTCGGCGCAACAGATTTCAGCATGACCCCTTCCTCGATCCCGCGTGTGCGTCGCACTGTTTCAGGTATCAACTCCGCAGAGGCGCGCCAGGTGGCTTCGGAGTCACTATCCTGCGCGACGGCGGACGATGTCGAAGCCCTTGTCAGGGACCGGTTCAGTGCGCGCTGGGCCCATCTGTTCCCACCAAAAACCTTGCCAGCATAGAAAGTTAAAGGGTAAAATTCAGCGGCTTTAAATTCTATCCTTGGCATAGCTTAACCGATCGCCGGAGAATGCTTGACTATTAGTCGTACCGATTCAAATCGTGAATTTTCTCTGACCGTTCGCGCGCTCGGTGATCTGGGAAAGATTTTGAGGACCTGAGCGTAACGTATACTATAAACTTGTTCCCCCCATAAGCGGCGTAATCTTGTGCGCGTCCAACAAAAGTGAGCTTCTTCCAGGCATCCGGGGGCGGTGTATGCGAAATCTCTTGTGGGGGAAGAAGGGTGGCAATAAGATCAAGCGGAGGGCCGGCCATGCAGCTTACGTATTGACCCTGTTGATCCTGTGCTTACCGATCTTTCCGTGGCCTGGAGATTACTTGAGTACCTCTGCGGCGACTCCCGTACATCTCGTGCGTCTCAGTGTTTACACTGACGCAGGTATGGTGCGTATCGAGATCGTTCCGCTTCGCCAATGGGAAGGTTAAAGTTTGACGCCAGGGCTCGGACGGGCGTTTGGTCATGACCGAGTACAACCTGAAACAGATTGAAGCGGGTAAGATTCCCGACCCGCAGTTGCAACCCGGTGACCGCCTTGAAATCGACCGGGGACGCTGGTAGAAGTGCGAGTTGACCTTTGCTGTTCTTTAGCGGGCGGTGAAGTAAGTTGTCATCCGAAAAGATGCTTATTACACCGCCCAATCCTCTTGTCGGTGGCTATTTGAAAGGGTATGATGCAGCGCGTTATGATTAGTCTGATACGGTTCGGTGCTGGTCTTGCAGTCGCCGAAGATTTCTAATTAGAACGTCTCACGAAAATCATTACCCCTTCCTTCCGGAGGTCTATTACTTTGAGTTATCGAAACAGAATCGGAGCGACGGCAATTACAGCGGCCCTCTTACTTGCGCCTTTCACGCCGGCTATGACGGGCCCGGCGCCCATACACACGATGCAGCAAGGCTCCGACGTACCCAGCGACGCCGAGCAGTCTATGTTCACAAAGGGACAGAACCTTTATCTGCAGAAGCGCTACGACCAGGCCATTACCGTTTTCACAGATTTTCTCAAAACCTATCCGACCAGTATTATTACGGATCTAACCTTACTCTGGCTGGGTCGCGCATACATGCAGGTAGGAAAGCTGCAAGATGCCGAGCAGGTCGGCAAACGTCTGCACGCAATCAAGGACACGCCGTTCGGAGACATTTACCAAAACGAGCTTGAGGCCGCGCGTAGAGAATCTCCGGCGCGTTCAAACGGGAACTCGACCGCGTCCGCGACGCCTGAGAAAACTCCCTCTTCAATCCCGACACCTCCCAAGCCAACCCGGACGCCGGTCGCAGGCGTCGCACAATCGCCTCGGCCGACCCCCTCCCCGAACGGCTTGGTTGCGTCGAACAAAAATATGAGCAGGGCGGCGAATGCGGGCGCAGGAAACACCTCTTCTTCCAACGGGCCAAGCGCGCCGCCAGTTCCGACGCCGCGGCTTATTACTCCAACCCCGACCGCGACGTCGCGACTGAGTAGTGAGCCGCCGTCAGCGACACCCGCAAAAACCATTGCGCAAACTGAACCGGCACGACCCGAAAACGCCCGCCGGAGAAATAGAGGGGAGCGGCGCACCAACAGGTCGGCGCAACAGCGACAGCAAACTCTCGCCAGCGGCAATCAGAATTCAGCCATTCCCAGAAGACCGCTAAGAGAGGTCGCTCCCGGTAGCACGGCGGGGGCCGGAGCGGCGACGGCTCTCGCCAGTACCTCGCCATCTCAGGGCGGCGGGTTGAATATCACGGTCAAGCAGGTGCCTAATCTGATCCTTTCGTTGCAACGCGCTTCCGAAATCGCCACGCCCGGCCAGACCGTTCAGTTGCCGTTGACCATTACGAACGCGGGTAATAAAGACGATCAGTTTAGCGTGCAGACTGACTTGCCCGCCGAGTATCAACCAACTTTCAGCCTGGCTCAGGGCGGGGCCGATACAGGGCTCCCCATCCTTGTGACGCCGCGACTCGCGCGAAACGCTTCCACTGACGTACTGCTCAATTTACACATACCCGAAACGGCGAGTGACGGTCAGCAGCGACGTTTTTTTGTCCGCGCCGCCTCGCAGTCAGATTATCAAGTGATAAAAGTTGCGGACGGCGCAATTAACATTGTGGCCGCCACACTCGGGGCGACCTCTGAGGTTTCACAAAACTCTGTAATGCCTGGCGATACATTCATGCAGAGCATCGCCGTGCGAAACTCCGGCAGTGCGCCGGCGCGTAGCGCGCGTGCGGATTTCGTCTTCAACCCGGAATTTGAGCTTGTCAGCGCCAGCCCGAGCCCGCTCGTCTACGATCGGCCGTCGCGCACCGCGATCTGGAGTTTGGGGGATCTTGGGGCTCACGACTCGCGTGAGATTAAGGTAACTTTGCGCGCTGTGCCGGAGGCGCTCGCCTCCACAAGTAACCTCGGGCGCGGCACGCTGCGTACACAATCGCTCCCCGTCGGATCCAATTTCGATAGTCCGAGCGTCACGATAGGCAAAGTTCCACGCGCGCGCATTGATGCCGTCTCCGCCGGTTTGACGGCGACGCCCGGCGACACCATCTACGTCCCGTTTGTCGTGCGTAATCCCGGCAACACGCCCGATTCATATGAGCTGAGCATCACCGCGCCGGGCGCTCCGCCGGCGACCATATACGCTGACACAAACGGCGACGGACAACATCAGGAGAACGAGCCGGCTGTCACCCAAACTGCGCAGATCGCGCCACAAGGCGGGCAGTTTCCGCTGCTGCTGCGCGTGCAGATCCCTTCCAGCACGCCCGACCGACAGCAATACTCCTACAATGTTGTTGCCCGCTCCATGACCGGCGGTCGTGTCGCGAGTGAAGCCAGCACGGTGCTCACCGTCGCAACGCCCCGGGTACGCGTCCGCCCTGAGCAGGTCACGGATGTTAACGCGCCGGGCGACACGATCTTCTACCGGCTGGTTCTGGTAAACGAAGGTAGCGGTCTGGCCAGGAATCTGGTCGTCACCGAGACGCTGCCTGAAGCCTTAGAGTTCCTCAATTCCGAACCGTCTCTCAACGCCCAGGATGCGCCGGGAGCCACCCAGCACTTAACCTGGCGAGTCCCCGAGCTGGCGCCGGGCGATACGGCGGTCTTACGCATCGCCGTACGTTTGCGCCCGAATCTGCCGGCCGACGTGAACCTGACAACGCGCCATACTCTCACCTACCAGGACAGTAACGGCAATAGTTACCAGCGATAGTGCGACGGTGCAAAAAAATTGTTAGGAAAAGAGGGCAAGGGGCGGCACATATTGTGGCCGCCCCTTCGTCATAAAAGTCTTGGGTATGAGTACAGGCATTTCGTCCCCTGCGTTGGCGCGGTTGATGCATTACCTCATTGCAAAATCAATCATTGAGGCCTTGCTTGTCGGAGCGCTCGCCGTAGGCTTTTACCTGTCCGCCTTTACTCCTTACTTGCGCGGCGCAGTTGACGTGGCTGACCCTCAGCATGTGGTCGGCTGGGCCCTCAACCGGGCTGCGCCCCGAACCCGCGTCGAAGTGCAGCTTTACATCGATGGGCATTATGTGGCCGATGCTGTCGCTGATCGTGCGCGGCCGGACGTGAAGGCGGCGGCCCAGGCCGAAGATGAGTGGCATGGATTCAGCTTCGACACGCCGAAGCTTGAGCGGGGCGAACATGAGGCGTGGGTTTACGCGGTGCACGAAAGCGGCGGAGGCGTTCGTCGCACGTTGCAGCTCATCGGCAGACCGGTACGTTTCAGGGTCAACGCTGCCGGAAGTGAGACCTCATCAAACAGCGCCGTAGTGGGCGAAAAACCTTCG
Organism: uncultured Blastocatellaceae bacterium; assembly: GCA_964383905.1. Classification (GTDB taxonomy): domain Bacteria; phylum Acidobacteriota; class Blastocatellia; order Pyrinomonadales; family Pyrinomonadaceae; genus CAYLJO01. The sequence continues at coordinate 6,004 of CAYLJO010000023.1, read as the reverse complement.
CGTTGAGCAATCATGGAAGAGCATCACGAAATATCTGCCAGAGAAGGGGACAGCAATGCTCATGTCAGCAAGCGGGCAGAAAGCAGAACAGTGGCCGTGTGGGAAATTGCCTCCGCCACCTCCTCTTTTTTGATCTCCGGGTGGATGATCCTCCCATTTGTCGGCAACAGCAAGCTCATAGGGGCTATTCCGGTCGGTCTCGCCTTCACACTGATGCTGCTTTCGCACCGTGCGCGGGGCGAGACGGCGCGCGCGATAGGTTTACGCCTTGACAACTTTTTAGAGGCGACGCGTCTGCTCCTTCTACCTACATGCGTGGCCGCGCTCCTCATCCTCACTGTCGGTTGGTTGAGCCACAGTTTACGTTTTGAGCTGGCGCAGCTCAGGCTACGATTTCTGCTCTTACCCGTCTGGGGTTTTATGCAGCAGTACGTGATGCAGGGCTTTATCAACCGGCGGGCGCAAATCCTATGGGGTAAAGGGCTTCACAGCCAGCTCCTCGTGGCCGCCCTCTTCACCTTGTTTCATCTGCCAAATCCATGGCTGGCTTTTGCCACCTTCGTTGGCGGTTTGGTATGGGCTGCCGTTTACCAGCGCGCCCCTAATCTCCTTGCGCTCGCTCTTTCGCATGGCCTGATGTCGTTACTGCTGGCTTTATCCTTGCCCCCTTCACTGCTTAACAGTCTTCGCGTCGGTTTCAAGTATTTTGGTTATAACGAGCTTTGAATGGCTGTTGAAATAGTCTTTACGCAAATTACAAAAACGTGTCTGCTCCCCCTCCCGGCTCCTCGGTATCATGTATCGGATCTCTACCTCCTCATCCGTTACCACCACTCGGTCTATCAGTAGCTCGACTAAGGCCCGTTTCTGCTCGAACGTGGCATTCTCCAGGCCCGCCTGCACTCTCCCGCAGAACTCCTCAATCGAACGGCTCACCCCAGCCAGCTCCGTCTTCCTTTCCGCCTGTGCCTGGAGCTGTCGCTCCTGCTCTTCGAAGCCCCGCCGCTTCTGCTCTAGGTCCTTACGCCTCTGCTGAAACTCCTCGATGCAGATGATCTCGCTCAAGTATGCCTGCGTGAGCCGCTCGATCTGGCTATCTACCCCGGCTCGCCCTTTGCGCAGGTTCTCCTTCCGGGCATGTAGTTCCTGTGGCAGCCAGTTGCCGGCCCACGCTCGCTCGAGCGCATGCCTGATGATTTCCGGCTGTGTGATCACCTGACACAGATCGGACCAGACCAGCTCATCGAGCTTGCGCGAAGGGATATAGCGGGCCTTACACTTTCCATCGCGCGGGGAGGTCAGTGCCACCCCTTTAGCCTTGCAGAAGTAATAGCTATGGCGACCATCGGCGCGGCCCGTGCAGGCGATTCGGCATGCCCCGCAACTGACGAGCGCCCGTAGCAGGTAATCGTGCGCGGTGTTGTTCCGCCGCGCCCCCTTGATGTTATGCGCCAGTTTTGCCTGTACCAGTTCGAACTGCTCCTCCTGACTGATGTTCCTTCTGCCTAACGGACCGGTCGGAGAACGCCGCCGGCGGGGCGGCTGTGTCCTGGTGCGGCCCAGGTAGACGTGCCCCGCATAGGCGGGATTGGTCAGTACCCCCCTCACACTGGCCCCACTCCAGCGCGACTTCCCTGTGGGAGAAGTGACGCCCTGCAGATATAGCCGCTTGACCAGGGTGTAGAGCGTCATACGATCCTCAAGGTACCCGGCAAAGAGCTGTTGCACGATTGCGGCCTCGAGCAGGAGCATCTGCTGCACGAAGTTGCGCGACAGGCGGTCCGGGGAGGTGACCAGGACGCAATCCACCTCAGCCATGCGCACCTTGTCGCGCAACCGGTCGAGCCCGGGCCGGTTCAGTGTAGCCCCGCTGCGGCCGTCATCTCTGAAGATGTGCTCGTCGAGTAAGACCCATCCCTTGTGGGTGACGTGATCCTGCAGGCGAGAGATCTGCTGGTCGATCGATTGAGCCTGGGCCTGACGCAGTGTCGAAACCAGCACGTAAATTGCAATCCTCATGTCTCGCCTCCCGATCCTGGAGCGCGCCGGCCCATTGCAGAAGGTGCTGGAACGCGTTATCCCAGCGCTGCTCAGCGTCGGGAATCCCTCGCAGGTTTAACAATGAGGTGCTTTTGTGCTGTACGTGTTGAACAATGATTGCTATAATTGTCTTTGCCTTGCAATGGAGCAGGTCGGGCGGTCGCTGCCTCGCCGATGGGCGAGGGAGAGGAAAGTCCGAACACTACAGGGCAGCGAGCCCGCTAACGGCGGGGCGTCCGGTGTAAACCGTTGGTTTTGCAGTACCTGCAAAACTTTCGTGAGCCGGGCGACGACAAGTGCAACAGAAAAGAGACCAGCCAGCGGACTGCTTCACTGCCAAGTGTTGCAGTAGCGGGTGATGGGTGAAACGGTGCGGCCCTTCGGGGCTTAAAGTAAGAGCGCACCGGCGCGTGTGGTGACACGACGCGGCCAGGCAAACTCCTCGCAGTGCAAGACCAAATAGGGAGGCGTCAGACAGGGCTGCCCGCCCGAAGCGAGCCTGATGGCCTGCTACGACCTCCGGGTAGGTCGCTCGACCCTCCTGGCAACAGGTGGGCTAGATGAATGATCGCCACCCCACCCTTCAGGGCGGGGGACAGAATTCGGCTTACAGGCCTGCTCTTAAATTGCATGGCGCAGATTCTTAATAGGATTCAAGTGGGTATTCTTTATCTGACCACTCACAATTGTTCTGAAGGAGAGGCGCATTAAAGATGGCCAACCGTAAAGGGGTTTTCATCGGTGCATATGTTCCGAACGAGCTCAAAGAGTCTTTGCGCCGTCGTGCGGCGGCCGAGCATCGCACACTCTCGCAAGAGATCACACGTATCTTGACGGAAGCGATCCACGGACGTGGGCTACCGCCCGGGAGTATTGATCGGCGCAACCTTGAATCGTCGCCCCGCCGCCGCGCCACCGATCCGGTGCCGCGTCGTCGCGCGGGTGATGTCGCCTATGTTACGAATGACCGCTCGACCGGCGACGATTAGCCGTTCCACCACCTCAATCTCAATGGGTAAAGACCAATCACGGAGCGTCCGTTAACAGCGGCACGCTCTTTCTTTGCGCCCCACGTCTGACGGCGATCCGTCTTCACAGGTCATGCCGATCGATAGGAATAGCGGCGTGCGTCGTCTTTTGCCGCTCATTTTGTTACACTCTGGTCGTTAACTTAAACAGCGACTCTCTCGACGACAGTGAAGAAGAACCTATTCCTCGCCATCATCGGACTTTTCCTTGGCTTTCTGATTGGTTTTATGTTCGCCAACGCAATCAACCGGAGGGCGAACGATAGTGGTGTGCTTGCGAATAATCGTGCGGCCCTCCCCGGCGGATCTCAGAAGAATGAGACGGCACCTGTGGGCAACGGGGATGGCTCTCAACCTCCACTTTCAGAAGATGAGATCCGCGGGGCGATTGCAAAAGTTGAAAACAGACCGAACGATATTCCGTTACAGCACAATTTCGGTATGGCCCTCTACCGTTATGCCAATCAAACGCAGGACGCGCGTCTCTTACCGGACGTGGCCCGGATACTGAAGCGAGCTTACGAGACCAATCCCAAAGACTACGAGCTCACTGTCACGCTGGCGAATGCTCTCTTCGGTATCGGCCAGACTTCTGACCCGGCGCGTTTAAACGAGGCTCGTCAGTACTACGCGAAGGCTTTGGAGATGAGACCGGATGATGTAGACGTGCGCACCGATCTGGGCCTCACATACTATTTTGGCCAGCCTTCGGACCCGCAGCGCGCCATTGCTGAATACCGTAAATCTATTGCTCTCAATCCGCGCCACGAAGCGACGCTCCAGAACCTGGCCGCCGCGCTGATCAACGTGGGCAACCGCGAAGAGGCGGAGCAAAGAGTTAATGAGTTGCAAAAGCTCAATCCTGCACACCCGGCCTTGCCGAATTTACGCACGCAACTGGCGCAAAGCAAGATCGCCGCTCGGGAGTAGGTGTCATTGAAGTATCTACTCATTACTTTCATCTTCACCCTTATCGGCGCGTTCATTTACATGCGCTTGCGGCCTTACCTGGCGCTGGCGCAGCGCATGCTCCGCATTGTACGTGAAGCGCGCCGTGTGGATGGGACTTCCGGACCCTCACGTCGCGCCGGAGCATCAGGTGAAAGGCTGATCCGCTGTGCGGCCTGCGGCACTTGGATCCCATCGACGCGCGCAATCATGTTAGGCACGTCCGGCCCTCCTTATTGCTCACACGCTTGCTTGGAGAGCGCTGCCGGGTCTGTTAAGCAGAAGGTTGTTAACAAAAGATAAAGTCAACCGCACTAAACATACTGATTGCAGGCACATTGGCAACATCGTCCGCCTGTCCTTTTCACCTTTACCGTCTCGCATCAGAATCCGGTGGTCATTGGAATCCACGTCTTTATAGCAGATGGCAATTGGGTGTAAGCTGTATTCTCTGTGCCCCCTCTGTGCCCTCTGTGCCTCCGTGGTGAATGCACGAGGCCGAGGCCGTCATCGAAGCGATCATCGAAACCAAGACGCAGAGCGTGCGTGATTTCATCCGGTGTTTACGCGGTGAGGTTCATGTCACTTTTGAAGAAGGGACACAAGCCGCCTGGCTCTACGATCTGGTCCGCCCGCATGTGACAGAGGTCATCGTCTGTAATCCGCGGCACAATAAGCTGCTCCACTCCGGTAATAAGAGTGATCGCATAGATGCGCGCAAATTGGCCGAACTCCTGCGCAATGGATCTCTCAAGCCAATCTATCATGGCAAGCATGGCACGCGCGCACTCAAAGAGATGGTCCGCACCTATGAATGCCTGATAGCAGACACGACGCGGGTGATGAATCGACTGAACTCAATCTTTAGGGCCCGCGGGATAGAATGTGCAGGTCATCAGCTCTATCGCCGTGGTGGGCGCGCCGTTTGGTTAAAGAGAGTGCGTGAGAGTGGGGCGCGCGCTCGATCTGAGTCGCTGTACGAGCAGTTAGCTGTCCTCCAAGAGCTGCGACATAAAGCACGCTTGCTGATGCTCAAAGAGGGTCGCCGCCATGCCGCGTATAAGATCTCGGCGAATGACGAAGAAGGATGATGAGCGGGCATGTGCTCAGAACGGGGCAGGGGCTGGCTGCCGAAGAGAAAATAGCGTGCTGGCGGCCAGCAAGGGAGAACTTTACTCTTGACAACTCTTTCATAGAACAGTCTGTCATTGCAGCCGACCGACATCAATTCGCATGTCATCGAGAACTTGAAGTCTTGCTACAATGCTTCACCGACGGCTGAATTCCAGCGTTCAGCGCTTCTTGGTGAATATGATAAGATTCGATCGGTGAGGTTTTGATATGACGACTAAATCCCGGGCAACCATCGAAGATTTGTACCGAACCCCTGATAACGGGAAAGCTGAAATCGTTAATGGAGAAATTGTCTTAATGAGTCCAACAGGTGATATGCCCGGACGCGCGGGTGGTTCGATATACGTCAGCCTCAGAGGTATTGAACGTCAGGCGGGTGGGCGCGCATATCCAGATAATGTTGGATTTAAGGTGGATCTGCCAAATCGAAAATCCTTTAGTCCTGACGCCGCTTTCTATATAGGAAAACCTTCGGGGATGAAATTTCTAGATGGTGCTCCGGCTTTTGCTGCTGAAATCAGGAGTGAGAATGATTATGGGAGAGAGGCAGAGCTTGCGATTGCCTCGAAGCGAAAAGATTATTTTGCCGCCGGGACATTGGTCGTCTGGGACGTGGATTTGCTCGCCGATGATGTTATTAAAGTTTATCGCGCCTTTGATCCAGATCATCCTAGGGGTTATCGGCGTGGAGAAATTGCCGAAGCAGAACCCGCCGTTCCTGGCTGGACAATGGCGGTAGATGATCTCTTCCAGTAGTGGGCCGCCGAACAACTCGTCAGACTGTGTGAAAACTCGAAAGCCGTTCTCAGGTGAGATCTGATTTGGGAGATTTCGCGGGGTAGGCAGCGCCTAAC
>CAYLJO010000022.1:0-43905 GCA_964383905.1 uncultured Blastocatellaceae bacterium | reverse complement strand
TCGAGAGCGGACGATCTTCCATGACGGCGACGGGCGCGGCCGGCGTGTGACCCCGACCTAGAAAACGCCCGCGGTCCGTCTCATACTGCACCGCCCCGAGTTGTTCGCCTTCCGTCGTCACAACGTGTACGGCCCAAACGGGTTCGTCCTTCGCCGAGCGTTGGCGGCGACGCGCGAGGAGCGCGTTTGTCGCCCCTGTGAACTCCGTTTCGATGAACAGGTTACTAAAGGCCGGGTGGGCGGCATCGGCGGCCCCCGTCGCAAGCACAACTTCCGCATAACTCGTCAGCTCGATCTCGCGCACGCGCGCAGAATGATTCGTCACTGAGAGACGGCGCAATTCGGCATTATCTTCCGGTGACACAATGATCTCGGTGTGCGTGACAATGCCGGCGTCGAGCCGCCTGAATTCGACTTTATCTTCCGCGAACGCGACCTCGTAATCTTGCGGCGTGCGCAGCGTCGGCTGGTAGCCGATAGACCACACGGCTCCGCTGCGCACATCGCGCACGTAGCAGAAGCTGCCCCAGTTGTCACGCGTCACGTCTTCACGCCATCGCGTCACGGCCAGCCCCCCGCACGCGGAGTAGCCGGCCCCGGCCGTCGTCACCATCACCGAATAAGTCCCGTTGGAAAGCAGTTGCGTGCGCGGCGTCGGGAGGAGAAGGTCCGCCGCCCCATAGCGCCGCATGACCGGTGAGACGAGGGAACGCACGATACGGCCCGGTAAGCCTTCCTCGGTGTTCGGGCTCACTACCGAGACGCCACGCGGGATGCGCTCCTGCAGCAGTAGTTCGGTCGCCTGCACGAGCGGCTCGGCATGGAAACGCTGCTGCATGATTTGATCGTGGAGAAGATTGTCGAGCGCGATCAGGCTCATGCCCTGATGGTGGGCCATGAAAGCGCGGATGATGGCTCGCTTCTGATTTTGCGGAAGGCGGCTCGCCGTATAATCAATCGCTTCATAAAAACCGTAGCCGCCGAGCGCGCCCTCGCGCTCCAGCCGGCGGAAGTTGTCGAGCGCGGCCTGCGGCCTGACGAGGGCTGCCAGCGCGGTCGAGTAGGGGGAGACGACGAGGTCTTCGCTCAGCCCACGCTTGAGGCCGAGCCCCGGAACGCCGAACGGCCCGTACTGGTAGTTAAGCTGCAGGTCGCGGGCGTTGTAAGCCGATTCGGAGATGCCCCACGGGACATGGTGCTCGCGCCCGTACTCGATTTGCCGCGCGACCACCGCGCGACAGGTCTGGTCGAGCAGCGTTTCGTCGTAGCGGCGCATGACCAGGAGCGGCATCAGGTACTCGAACATCGTTGCCGTCCAGGAGACGAGCGCGTAGCTCCCGTCGGCCGTGGTCAGTTGACGGCCCAGCCGGAACCAGTGCTCCTGCGGCACGTCCCCTTTCGCAATGGCGACAAAGCTGGCCAGGCGCGACTCAGACGCGAGCAGATCGTAGAAAGAGTTGTCGCGCCGCCCCTCGGAAACGTTGTGGCCGATGATAAATACTTTCCGGTCTTCGTCGAAGAGAAAGCGGAAGTCCATCTCCTCGGCGATACGATCACACAGGCGCGCAAGATCGCTCAGGCGCGACAGGAACTGCTTTGCCGCCGTGGCCGCTTCTTCAATCGCTCTCGTCAGCGAGTCCAGTTCCTTGAACGCCGCGGTGCGGTTGGAAGACCCCTGCGGTGGCAAGCCCTGTTCCAGTTGGGCGCGCAGGGCGGCCAGGGGCACGAGGGCGGCATCGCACGTTTCCGGGATGGCGTGGATTGACGTGACGCGGCCGAGTAGGTTTGTGATCTCCTGCCACCCGGCGAGGGCCTCGGTCGAGGATTGACTGACGATCTGCGCAAGGTTCTTTGAATTTGAAAGCGCGCCGCTCCACGGCGCAAGTACCTCAAGGTCGCGACGGACCGCGCGCGCCTGGCTCATCAACGCGCCGACCCAGAAGCGCAACTCCCCGTAACTCTCAGCGCCATGCTCGTGTGACAGCGCGTTGACGATGTCTTCGATGATGATGGCATGCCGCATGAGCGATTCGAAGAGTGTGGCCCACGCGCCGAGTGTTTCAGGCGTGCCTGCCGCGATCAGAGTCGCGCACGCTTCAATCTCCCCCCGCAGTTGTTTGATCGTGACGACCTCCGTGCGTTGGCGGACCGCGCCCAGCCGCGCCGATTCTTCAAGCATCAACGTAATCGTATCCTGGAGGCCGGTGATGGTTCTCGCGTCGAACAACGCGCGATCGGGCATCTCCACGCAGGCCTGTTTAAGGGCCAGCAGGTGTCCGGCGAGGTTACCGCTGTCGACCGTAGAAATGTAGTGCGGCCAGAGGGGCGAGAGCGTGCGCGTGTCATACCAGTTGAGGTAATGGCCGCGAAAGCGTTCAAGCTTTTGCATCGTCGCGAAAGTAAGCTCGAGACGCTCGACCAGTTCAAGCGAGCCAACATAGCCGAAATCGTGCGCCGCGGCGGTCGATAGCAGAAGCAGCCCGATATTAGTCGGCGACGTGCGGTGCGCAATAGCCGGGCGCGGGTCTTCTTGATAGTTGTCGGGCGGGAGCCAATGATCCTCTGCACCGACGAACCTTTCAAAGAAACGCCAAGTGCGCCGCGCGATCAGGCGCGCCATGGCGCGCTCATCTTTGGCGACGGGCGACGTGTGCCCAAGCGTGACGTGACGGCTGAGCCAGTAGGCGATGTACGGGGACGCGCCCCAGGCGAGCAGAAACGGCGCGGCGATGGGCAGAGCGCTCGGCCTCGGCGCCAGAACGAGCGCGGCCCCGGCACCCGCGATCACCTCGGCGCTCGACATGAAGCGCAAAAACGTCCTCCGATCATGGCTGTTCCCGCGTTCGGCCTGTGCCGCCGTTACCCATTCGAGCAGATGTTTATGAGAGACGAACTTACGGCAGATGACCCGCGTGATGGCATCGACCATCAGGTATGCCTGGTGCGGAAGAAAGGTGATGGTCAATGCCACCTGCGCACTATTGGTCCGCATATCACCCCACACGCTCCAGAAATGGCTGGTCCAGGGGATGCCGCGTGGGTGCAGCAGCAGGCTCGTCGTCACGTGCGCGTAGACCGGAAATCCGAGCGTGAGCACAACGAACAGTGTCCATAAGGCCGGCGCGCCCGGCAGGATCGCCCACGCCGCGATGAGCCACAACAGCACGGTCGGCGCGACCAGACTGCGTCGCAGGTTGTCCAGAATTTTCCAGCGCGAGATGAGCGGTAAGTCGTTGCGCACAGATTTACCCTGTGCATCCGGCACGCGCCGCCAGAGCCAACGCGCGATCTGCCAGTCGCCGCGCGTCCAGCGGTGTTGCCGCTTCGCGTAGGTATCGTAGTGCGCCGGGTAGTCGTCCAGCAACTCGATGTCTGTGACAAGCGCCGCCCGCGCGTACAGGCCCTCGAAGAGATCATGACTCAGTATGTGATACTCCGGCACGCGCCCGGCGAGCGCCGCCTCGAAGGCGTCGACATCGTAGAGTCCCTTACCCGTGAACGTGCCTTCGCCGAAAAGGTCTTGATAAACGTCTGAAACGGCTGTCGTGTAAGGGTCAATGCCGGTGTTGCCGGAGAAGATGCGCGCAAACTTTGAACGCGCGGCGCTCTCCAGCGTGACGCTGACGCGTGGTTGCAGAATCCCGTAGCCGCGCGTGACGCGATTCACGCGCGGGTCGAGGCGCGGGCGGCTGAGCGGGTGCAAGGCCGTGCCGATGAGTCGCCGCGCCGCATCGCGCGGCAGTTGCGTGTCGGAGTCGAGTGTAATGACGTACCGAATCTGCGAGAGAAACGCCGCGTCGGCTGTCGCGACGATGAAACTTGTGTCCCGCGCGCCACGCAGCATGCGGTTGAATTCATGCAGCTTGCCCCGCTTGCGCTCCCAGCCGATCCACCTTCCTTCGCCGGCGTTCCACTGGCGGCGGCGATGAAAGAGGTAAAACCGGTTCTCACGCCCTTCGCCGTACCGCTCGTTGAGACGCTCGATACCACCGGCCGCGGCTTCAAGTACCGCTTCGTCTCCGGGCATCTCCTCCTGCGGCGCGTCCGGGTAATCTCCGAGCAAAGCAAAATAGATGTGCGGGTCTTGATTCGCGAGGTAGTGGACCTCTATCCTTTCCAGCAGTTCGCGAACGGTCTCCCCGCTCGTCAACAGCGTCGGCACAACGACCATCGTGCGGGCTTCGGGAGGGACGCCCGATGTCACCTCCATTTTAGGAAGCAGCCGCGGTTTGAAGAGCGATGTAATATCCCAGTTCAGCACGCTCAGGGCCATGTTGCTGGCGGGCACAAGAGTGAGCAGCACAACGATGGCTAGCATGAGCGGACTCGCGCCGAAGTGCGCTGCATAAGAGGCGAACGATGTCAGGATGAGTGTTGTCAGTAGCGCAAGCGTGCCAAGGTAAAGGGCAGTCGGGTGGCGCTGGAACGCCCGGCGAAGGCCTTCGCCGAGCGGTGAGTGATAGGCAAAATCGCTTTCCAGTCGCGCGAGGCCTTCATCGATCAAATAGTACCCGACATGTGCGCGTGCAGAATCTTCCGGGTCGTCCTGCTTCGCCTGAGCGGCCAGTCGGATCGCGCTTCGCGTGACATCCAGTTCAGCCGCCCTGGTCCGCTTGGCGATGCGCTCGATTTCATGGCGGTAACGGTCACGCGTTGCAAAGTCCATCTGCCTATACGCGCCCGCCGGATCTTCGCCGAGCAACGGGTCAACGAGGCTGACACTCTCGAAAAAGTTCTTCCAGTCGAGCGTCGAGAGCAGCCGCATGCTCGTAATGATGTTGCCGACCGTGACCTGCGCCGCCGCCTGCCGCTGGTGCTCGAGATGAACGACCTGTTCGATGGTCTGGCCGTCACGCGCGAGCCGCCGCTCCAGCCAGTCGAGCGCGGGCATGACCGCCGGATCCTGATCACGCAACCGCTGTGAGAGTTGGGCGACGAAGGCCGCCCCTATTCGTTCGCGCTTGCCGAATCGCTCGGTGAGCAGCGGGATCAGACCATCTTGTTGCCGGCCCGCTATCTCCAGCATCTTTTCCGCCAGCGTATCGGCCCCTTCACGCTCCTCGCGCGCCGCGACCATGCGCGCCGCGAGGCGGCGCAAATTCTCCACGAGCGCCAGCCGCAATGTGATGGCGACGGCCCACAGCTCGCCGATCGAAAGCGGGGTGACTTGCTGGTAAGTGCGGATGAAACGTCTGAGAGTTTCAACGTCGAGGCGGCTGTCGGTATGTGCGATGAGAGCGAGCGCGACGGCGTAGATGCGCGGGTAGCCCGCGAGGTCGCCCTCCTGGAGCTTTGGCAGCTCATAATAATAGCTTGCGGGCAAGTCCTCGCGAATCTCGCGCAGCTGCTCTTCGACGATGTGAAAATTATCGACCAGCCACTCGGAGGCGGGCGAAATCGTCCGCTCTTTGCGCACGGCGTCCGTGAGTGTGCGGTAGGCCGCAACGAGAAGCCGTCTGTTCTCTTCAAGGCGCGGGAGTAGCCGCCGCCCGCGTCGCGGCTGTGAGGAAACTTTGTGCTCCGCCGCCAGCGTTAATGCGTACTGTTCGAGCCGTTCGACGCTGTACAATTCTTGGCGAATAGGCTCCTCATCACCATTAACGGATATGCGTTGAAGCCGCCCAACAGATTTTACAAAGAGTTCCGCCATGCCTGCTCTCATCAAAATGTCAGAGTTACGTTAAAGCTTGTTGTATCAAGGATACCACGATTTGCGGTAGAGATTTAGCCGCGCGCGTCTCTTAAATATGTTATGCTGGCCAATAGTTTTGCATCTCCGGTCTGCTCAAAAGCATCTTAATAATGCTCAGCCAGGCCCTCCTGAGAAGCACTGGCGGGTGTTGGATTTTGACGAAGGAAAATTTTCAAATGAACGAATCTCAATCACAGAATCAGCGTTACACGCAGCCCCAAGGGTGGCCACCACCGGCGGGCGGATGGAACAGCCTTCAGGCCCAAACGGCGGCACAGGCGAGCCTGGCGGAGCGGCTCGGATTTATCCGTAAAGTGTACGCCCTCTTTTTCGTTGCCACCCTATTTGCGGTTGGCGGCGTGCTGCTCGCCCTCCTTGTTTTCCCCTCGCTGATGTTTGCGGCCCTTCATCACCCATTCATCGCATTGCTCGTGATGCTCGGCGCGGTGATGGGGGCGCAGGCGGTGCGGCATGTGCCCGGCGTGAATCTGCTCGCCCTCTTCGGCTTCACCACGCTGACGGGCGTGGTGATTTCACCCTTGATCGCGATTGTCAGCCAGAATAATCCGGCTTCGCTGCTCCAGGCGGGCGTGCTCACAGTCGGTATTTTCGGCGGCCTGACCGCTTACGTATTCGTTTCCAATAAGGATTTCAGCTTCCTGCGCGGGATGATCACGACCGGCTTGATCGTCATCGTTATCGCCGCCCTTTTGAATATGTTTGTCGCTTCGACGGCGCTCGGCTTTGCCGTTTCGGCGGCCGCCTTGCTGCTGTTCTCAGGCTTCGTGCTCTATGACACGTCAAACATCATTCGCCGCTACCCGACGAATGAATACGTGGCGGGCGCGCTCTCGCTCTACCTTGACGTCTGGAACATCTTCATCGCCCTGCTCCGCCTACTGAACGCAGGTAGAAGATAAATTGATGCCTGCATCAAAAGGGCCTCACGCCTGAAAGATTAAGGGGCGGCGGGATGCATCCCGCCGCCCCTTTTTCCGTTAAACCGCCAGACTTAGAAATCAAACTTCAGAGCAACTTGCAGTTGCCGCGGCGAAAGAAACGGGCTCTGCGTGGAGAATGACCGCGGTGTGCCGAAGGCCGTCAGGAAAGCGAAGATATTAAGGCAGAAGCACTGTCTGAGTTATCTTTTGAGTCTTCGATAATTGGCTTGCATTGAAGACTTATCAGAGGATTTCTGACCCGGGGAACCACGCCGCTTTGGCCGTCGGTCTCGTTGATTCTCCTTCCATGACTGCGGGCGGGCGCTATGTGCGAAAGAGTACAGAACCTCCGCCCCGTAGCTGATATATTTTGTTAACCCCCGGCCGAATAACCCACGTGTTCATTTGAGAACACGCATCCGATGGGCCTAATTTTCGATAGTGGTAACGATCAAAATGCTCGGTGCAGCGGTAGCGGTTCTGTCAGAGGGAATGGGCCAAGTGGGGGCAGAGGTCGCCCGCCGAAGTATTAACCTTGGGTTGCCGGCGTCGGCTTGAGCGATAGCATTGGGTTTAAAAGATAACGCGGGTGATAAAGAAATTTGGATCAACCGCTGATGCGTATTAAGAAGGCTCAATGAGTGGTCTGTTCATTGGTACAGCCTCGCATTGAAGACTGAAAATGGGTCGATGGGAGTTGAGTACGAGCAAGGGGTGGGTGAGGGGTCGAGTTTTGCGCAAAACTCGACCCCTCTTTCATTGCCGCCATTTATAGGGGGAATAATGAACAAGGAAATAGGCAAGGAGCGGGAAGGGTTCAAGGTGGAGTGCTCCTGGTGTGAAGCGATCATCCGCCGGGATAACGTCAAAGATTCTCACGGCATGTGCTTGAAGTGCTATGCCCGCATGCTTAGTGAATACAACCGCACCTATCAGCAAGGCCGTGTACCACGATGGTCGAGCAACCGCTAAAAGATTGTCGGGGGAACAAAGCGGACGTATGACCTCTGGTGAAAAACCGCTCTAACTTACTTGGCTGAGGAAGGACTCATGGGAGAGACATTAACGGAGGGTTTACCATTCGGCCTGCTGGAACTCGACGCCTCAGGAACTGTAATCCATTACAGCCCCGCCGCTGAGCAGAACCCGGAAGTTCCGGCGGATAATATTGTTGGACGAAACTTCTTTAATGATATTATGCCCTGCCCACAGGTCAGCCAGCTCAAAAGCCGTTTCCTCGCTTTCATGGCGTATGGTGATTCAGTTCAGCGCTTCTCTATCAGCTTCCCATTCGAGCACAGCAGTATCAAAGCTCAGATAGTGCTGGCACGCATCACCCAACAAGCTCAACTCGGAGGCGAACGGCTGGCGCTTGTTCGCCTTATGCCGGATACCCCCTCGTAATCGCGAAATCTTTTGAGGCTCAAACCGATGGCGTCATATTCAACAACGTTAGGTACGGAAACGTACAGACGACGACTTTTGCGCCCGTTATAATTACATAACGATAAACCCCCATGATGAATAACTCACTTTGAGTGCCATCGAGACGAGTTCATAGTCCTGACGGATGGAGTGAGACAGTAGTTGCAAATGTCACACTCGTACCGTTAGTTGCCGGTCTCAGATGTTACACCCGTATGGTATAACTATTTTTGCCCGGCGGTATTACAAGTGTATGAAATCCAGGAAAAGTGCCCCGTAAAAAATAGAAAAGTGTCTTGTATGTCATTAAAAAGTGATGCAATAGCCGGATACTTATAGCCAGCGCAGGACGGCCGACGAGCGCGCGTGTCAGTGGCATCTAAACCTCTAACCGCGCGCTTCTCTATGCAATGAAGCTGCCTTGGCGGTGAGTGAGGCCGATGAGAGTTAATACTGGATGAGGACAACGATGAGGATCAGCAATAAACTTTCCGCTAACTATTTTGAAGCTTTAGAACCATCTCCTTTGATGAGTGTGCCTGATCTGGTCTGCCTGTCCCATTTGCGATGGGATTTTGTTTACCAGAGGCCCCAGCATCTCTTGAGCCGGTTTGCCAATGAGCGACGCGTCTTCTTCATTGAAGAGCCGATTTTCGGTGAAGGTCCGATGCGTCTGGATATCAGCCAGCGCGGGTGTGGCGTTAAGGTCGTAGTTCCACGACTGCCAAAAGAGCTGAGCAGTGAAGCGGCACTGGGCACAATCCTGACGGGAATGATGGATCGCCTGTTCACAGAATACAGCATACGCGAGCATATTCTCTGGTATTACACGCCGATGGCGGTTGGCTGGACACGACACCTTCGGCCGCTGGCGGTTGTTTACGACTGCATGGACGAGCTGTCGGCGTTTAAGGGAGCGCCGCGCGCTTTGAAAGACCGTGAAGCCGAATTGTTCGAACGATCTGACCTTGTCTTCACCGGCGGGCAAAGTCTTTACGAGGCCAAGCGCCACCAGCACCCGAACGTCTACGCGTTCCCGTCGAGCATCGATGCCCAGCACTTCGCCCAGGCCAGAAGCGTGACGGATGACCCGGTAGACCAATCGGGCATTCCGCATCCGCGGCTGGGATTTTTCGGTGTCATCGACGAACGAATGGACATCGAGCTATTGGAAACAATCGCCGTCATGCGGCCCGACTGGCATCTCGTGATGGTCGGCCCGGTTGTCAAGATCGATCCGGCGCAGTTGCCGCGCCGCGCCAACATCCATTACCTCGGCAGTAAGTCATATACAGAACTGCCGGCGTATCTGGCCGGCTGGGACGTCGCGCTCCTGCCGTTTGCGCGCAACGAGTCCACACGATTTATTAGTCCGACCAAAACTCCCGAATACCTTGCCGCCGGCCGGCCCGTCGTCTCGACTTCAATCCGTGACGTGGTACGCCCGTACGGTCAATTGGGCCTGGTCCACATCGCAGATACGGCGCCTGAGTTTATCGCGGCTGTTGAGGCGGCAATGAAAGAAGATGCGGCGGCGCGGATGCGTGACGTCGATACTTTTCTGGCCAAGACCTCGTGGGACAGCACCTGGGGTCGCATGGCGGAATTGATTGAGGATGTTGTCGCTGTCCGTCGCGCCTCTGTGAGAACGGTGCAGCCGCCTGTGGCCAAGTCGCTGGCCCGCGCAGCATCCGTCTCCAGCTTCGTGACCGGTGATTAATAACAGTCGGGTACTAAATCTATAGAACGAACATTCGGGAGAAGAGAAATGTTTGATTACTTAATAGTCGGGGCAGGGTTTGCCGGCAGCGTGCTGGCCGAGCGCTTGGCCGCAGGCTCGGACAAGAAAGTCCTCATCTGCGACAAGCGCCCTCACATCGGCGGCAACGCTTTTGATCACTACAACGATGACGGCATCCTCGTCCACAAGTACGGCCCCCACATCTTTCACACCAACTCCCGCGAGGTCTTTCTCTACCTGTCCCGCTTTACCGAGTGGCGCCCTTACCAGCACCGCGTCCTCGCCAGTGTTGACGGCCAACTACTCCCTATCCCGATCAACCTCGACACCATCAACAAGCTTTACGGATTGAACCTCACCGCCTTCCAGCTCGAGGAGTTCTTCCGCTCACAGGCCGAGCCCAGAGAGCGCGTCCGCACCTCCGAGGACGTCGTGGTCAGCCGTGTCGGGCGCGAGCTCTACGAGAAGTTCTTCCGCAACTACACGCGCAAGCAGTGGGGGCTGGATCCCTCGGAGTTGGACGCCTCGGTGACCTCCCGCGTGCCGACGCGCACCAACCGCGACGACCGCTACTTCACCGACACCTACCAGGCGATGCCGCTCCACGGCTACACGCGGATGTTCGAGCGGATGCTGGATCACCCGAACATCAAGGTCATGCTGCAGACGGACTACCGGGAGGTCGAGCGGCTCGTCCCCTACCGGGAGATGATCTACACGGGGCCGGTGGATGCCTTCTTCGAGTACTGCCATGGGAGGCTGCCCTACCGCTCGCTGGAGTTCCGGCACGAGACGAAGGAGGTGGGGGTGTACCAGGCGGCGGCCGTGGTGAATTACCCGAACGAGCAGCTGTACACGCGCATCACGGAGTTCAAGTATCTGACGGGGCAGGAGCACAGTAAGACGAGCATCGTGTATGAGTACCCGCAGGGCGAAGGGGACCCGTACTACCCCGTCCCGCGCAAGGAGAACGGGGAGTTGTACGCGAAGTACAAGGCTTTAGCGGATGCCACACCCGGGGTGCAATTCGTGGGAAGGTTGGCGACCTACAAGTACTACAACATGGATCAGATCGTGGCGCAGGCGCTGACCCTTTACGCCAGGATCAATGGCAGTAAACGCTCTGAGTCGACACTCCGCACCGGCGAGAAACGCGTTGCGCTGGCAAGTCATACCGTATCGAAAGAGGTGGCTTTGACTACCCGGTAGAGGCCGACCTTATGATCGTGGACGCGCATTTGCACTGCTCGGGTGGCGAGCGCAGCGCCGACATACTGCATTCATTAGATGAAGCGGGCGTAGATGTGGCCGTGCTCCTCGCCCCCTTTCTTACCTACCCGTATACATTAACTGATCATCTTTCCTTACGATCGGCCAACCAACACCTCTCCGCACTCGTGCGCGTGAGTATGGATCGGCTGATCGGCTTCGCCGTCGTTAATCCGCTCCATCACAACGCCCCGGATGATTTGGAAGAATCAGTCGACCGCTTAGGATTGAGCGGGCTCAAGCTGGTTCCCAGCGGCTGGTACCCGTATCAGGATTGTGCCCATCGCGTGTATGAGCGCGCGGCCGCGCTCGGGGTGCCGATCCTGTTTCATAGCGGCATCTTTATTGACGGACGGTCAGGACGTTTCTGCCGGCCCGTCTTCTACGAGGCCGTGCGTGAGCACCCGGGATTGCGCGTTGCGCTGGCACATTTGGGGTGGCCGTGGTGCGATGAGGCCAACGCGGTTGGTGTCATTGATTTGATTAACGGCATACCGCCTGACGATTGTCAGATTCACTTCGACATCTCGTTCGGGCCTCCGCCGGCGTATCGGCACGAGGTCTTGCGGCGGGCGTTAGCCGTCCTCGGACCCGGCCTGCTGCAATTCGGCAGCGACCGGTTCTTACCCTGCAGCGGGTCTCACATCAAAGCCGCTATCGACGAGGTGACTGGGCTGTTTGATGAATTGGAAGTTGATGATCAGGCCCGCCATCGTATCATGGGCGGGACGGCGGCCAAGTGGCTCGGATTATCAGCATAATTTTTAAGGGCAAAAGGAAAGGGATCGATAATGTCAGAAGAAGGTAGTAACGGCGCTGGCAAGCGCGCCATCAATGTTCTTCAGATCATTGGTAATGCGATTGTCGGCGGTATGGAGAGCTATGTTAGTAACCTGATCAGTCAGTTACCTGCTACGAGGTTTCGCCTCACCTGCTTGTGCCCTTACGAAAGCGCCTTCACGGTCTCCCTACGCCGCATGGGCTGTAAAGTGTTCATCGCACCTCTGCGCGATGATGTACCGTGGCGTTCCGTTGAGATGGCCGTGGAGCTTATCCGTAATCATCACATTGACCTGATCCATGCCCACTTGCCGAATGCGCACACACTGGCCGGAATAGTCGGGCGCCTGACCAACACTCCGGCCGTCGCCACCGTGCATAGTGTGAATCTTAGTGCGCAGGAAGTAAGCATTAGCAGGCTTACCGGAACTCATCTTGTCGCCGTGTGCCAAGAGGCTTACGCCAATGCGCTGGCGACAGGCGTGCCCCCCGAGCGGCTCACCCTCATTTCGAATGGTGTTGACCTGGGAATATTTAGACCGGACCGCAGTGGCGAAAGCTTCCGCCAAGCCATCGGCGTGCCGGCCGATGCCCCGCTGGTCGGTTTTGTCGGACGCCTGGCATGGGAGAAGGGGCCGGACAAGTTCGTGCAAATGGCCGAGCGCATTCGCCAGCAGCGACCTGACGTACACTTCGCCATCGTCGGCGAAGGTCCGCTGGAGGGCGAATTGGTTGATATGATCCGGCGTAAGAATCTCAACGATTGCATTCATATGGCCGGCTTATGGAGAAACACCTGGGACGTGTATCCGGCGTTCGATGTTTTCGCACAGACGTCACGGAGCGAAGCCATGCCCCTGGCAATCCTTGAGGCGATGGCTTGCGGCCGGCCCGTCGTCGCCATAGCTGTCGGCGGCGTGGCCGAGTTGGTAGAAGCCGGCACGAGCGGACTCTTACTCAGCCCGGGGGATTGGCCCGGGGTGGCGAGCCCATTCCCCGGAGACTGGGAGGGGGCGGCCAGCGCGCTGCTCGAGATTCTGGGTCACCCGGAGCGGCTCAAGCGAATGGGAGAAGCTGGACGCAGGCGGGTGGAAGAGTCGTTCGATCTCCGTCACAGCGTGCGTCTGACCGGCGAGCTATTTCAAAGCCTGGTCCATACGGGGGCGTCGCGGCGCGAGAGCAGGGAAGTTGCGGGGTCAACTTTAAGCCGGTTGGCTGATAAGGGCAACTCGGATAAACATTCGACGGCCGCTGGATAAGATCATGTCCATGACTGAGGAGCTAGAAGCCATCCCGCCACTCGAGTTGTGGGGTGGGGTCGAATGCACGGTTAATCGTGTGGGCGATCAGTATTTCGACCAGTTGGAGCGGAGCGGCCATACGACCCGCATCGCAGACCTGGAGCTCTTTGCCGAACTCGGGGTCCGCGCCCTGCGTTACCCGGTGCTGTGGGAGCGCACCGCGCCTGATGGGTTACAGCACGCCGATTGGTCATGGGCCGACGAGCGCATGGCGCGCCTGCGCGAGTTAGGCATACGACCGATCATTGGTTTGGTCCATCACGGCAGCGGCCCACGCTACACCAGCCTGGCCGATCCGGCGTTCCCGGAGAAACTTGCGCTCTTCGCCCGGGCGGTGGCCGAGCGCTATCCGTGGGTCGAGAATTACACCCCCGTCAACGAGCCGCTGACCACGGCGCGCTTCAGTGGGCTGTACGGTCACTGGTATCCGCACGGCCATGACGATCTGACCTTCGCCCGTGCGCTCCTCATCCAGTCCCGCGCGATTGTGCTGTCGATGCGCGCGGTCCGCGAGATCAACCCGGCCGCACGATTAATTCAGACCGAGGATTTGGGTAAGACTTTCAGTTCGCGGGCGCTCGCCTATCAAGCGAAGTTTGACAACGAGCGCCGCTGGCTGACCTACGACCTGTTGTGTGGCCGCGTCCGCCCCGATCACGCGATGTGGGACTACTTTGAATGGGCCGGCGTTGGCGAAAGTGACCTCCGTTGGTTTGTGGAGAATCCTTGCGTGCCTGATATTATCGGGATCAACTACTACGTGACCAGCGAGCGTTTTCTTGACGAGCGCCTCGAGCGCTACCCGCCGTGCTCGCACGGTGGGAACGGGCAGCACTCCTATGCTGATGTCGAAGCGGTGCGCGTCCGCGCCGAGGGCCTGGCCGGACCGCAGGCGCTGTTGAGAGAGGCATGGGACCGTTATAAATTGCCGCTCGTCGTCACGGAGGCCCACCTCAGCTGCACGCGTGAGGAGCAGTTGCGCTGGTTGAAGGAGATCTGGGATGGTGCCGAGAGACTCCGCGGCGACGGCGTGGGGACGCGCGCTGTGACAGCTTGGTCTCTGCTCGGCGCATATGATTGGAGCAATTTGCTCACGCGCGCTGAAGGCTATTATGAACCGGGCGTATTTGATCTACGCGCGCCGCGGCCTCGCCCCACTGCGTTGGCACGGATGCTGCAAAATCTGGCGACCCGCGGTGAGTACGACCACCCCGTGCTTGACGCGCCGGGCTGGTGGCACAGGCTGGACCGGCTCCTCTACCCACCGGTAGGCCGCCGCCCGCATGCGGTCGCCCCGCTCTTGCAAGGCGTCAACATCAGAAGAGGGAGAACCAGCCCGCTCTTAATTACCGGGGCCACAGGCACGCTCGGAAGAGCCTTTGCCCGGCTCTGCGAAATCCGGGGTTTGCCGTATCGCTTGCTTGCGCGCCGCGAGATGGACATTGCCGACCCCGCATCGGTTGAGCTGGTATTGACCGAGTATGAGCCGTGGGCGGTAGTAAACGCCGCCGGATATGTTCGCGTGGACGAGGCGGAACGTGAACCCGCCAAGTGCCGCCGCGAGAATACAGACGGGCCGGCTATTTTAGCCGACGCATGTGCCCGTCATAAAACGGCGCTCGTCACCTTTTCGTCCGACCTTGTGTTTGATGGAAAGGCGCAAGCCCCTTATGTTGAGAGTGACGCCCCGGCGCCATTGAACGTCTACGGACAGAGCAAGGCGGCGGCCGAGAGAGAAGTATTAAAAACTCTTCCGGCGGCGCTTATTATTCGTACGAGCGCATTTTTCGGTCCGTGGGACGAGTACAATTTCCTGACGCTTGCCTTACGCGCGCTCGCCTCAGGGCAGAGCTTTATTGCGGCAGACGACGCGATCATTTCGCCCACGTACGTCCCGGATCTCGTCGGTGCGACTCTGGACCTGTTGATTGACGGCGAGCATGGCGTGTGGCATCTGGCCAACCCTGGCGCCATCACCTGGGCCGAGTTTGCACGATACGCTGCGAGCCTGGCCGGCCTCGATGCGTCGCGCGTCACCCCACGCCCGACAAAATCCCTCGGCCTTGCCGCGCTGCGCCCGACCTACAGCGTTCTCGGCAGCGAGCGCGGGCGGCTCCTTCCGCCCCTTGAAAATGCCGTCCCCCGGTACTTACAGGAGTGCGAGATTTCGTTCCCGGAGGGCGGCCATAATTTGCGCCAACTTGATACCGAGATGGGCCGCTTAACCTCGGTTGCAGCCGGGGGCCACTAGTGAAGTGAGCGAGACTGGCCCACAAGCATATTTACCCCGGCCTGGAATAGGTAATAACTTGATGCCGGCACTCGCCCGCGCCGCCGAAATTGATTCCCCACGTAGATTGGCCGATGGCAGGAAGATACGGCTGTAGCCTTATGTACGCTGGTGGCATAGAGAAATATCCTCCTGCCTGATATATTACTCTGTTCCCTAAAAGTTCCCCCTGTTAATGCTAGTGAACGCACGTCCACCAATACGTGGTGTTGTGTCACGGTATTCTGCCGGTGGTGGGGCCGGACAGTCCCTGGAATTATGCCAAACGCTGTATTAAGAGGCTGTCAGAGCCTGAGGGTACATGGTGACATAATGGCGCAAGGGTTTTGGTGAGAGTACAGCCGGCAACCGCCGCATCGAAGCGCGGGTGCGCTTTGGCTTCTAAGTTGAGGCCGGGAATTAATACTAGATAAATGGGGGAGGTTAGGGCGAAAACAGGTAAGATGCAGAGCCGGCAAATTCGAGCTACGGCTCCACGGGGCGATCAAGCCGCCGGGGCTGTCGGTGTTGAACAGTTGAGGGACGCTTCGACGCGACCCTCCATGTTTCGTTCGCTTAGGCATCGAAATTTCCGGCTCTTTTTCGGCGGTCAGCTCATCTCGCTCGTCGGGACGTGGATGCAATCGGTGGCGCAAAGCTGGCTCGTCTACCGGTTGACCGGCTCGGCCGTTTTGCTGGGGTTGATTGGATTTTCATCGCAGATTCCGGTGTTTCTGCTCGCGCCCGTCGGCGGCGCTGTGGCAGACAGGCGTAACCGTCGTCGCATCATCATCATCACCCAGACTTCAATGATGCTGCTCGCCTTTGTGCTCGCGGGGCTGACGCTCACCAATCACATTCAGGTACCCTACTTGTTCGTGCTCGCCGCCCTGCTCGGCGTCGCCAATGCCTTTGATATACCGGCACGGCAGGCGTTCGTCGTCGATATGGTGGGTAAAGAAGATTTGATCAACGCCATCGCATTGAACTCTTCAATGGTCAATGGCGCACGCGTCATCGGCCCGGCCGTGGCCGGTATTCTGGTGGCGAGTATCGGCGAAGGCTGGTGCTTCTTCGCTAACGCGGTAAGCTACATTGCGGTAATCGTCGGGCTGCTGTTGATGAAAATCAAGCGGCCGGTGCGCGCACCTCAGCCGAAGTCGGCGCTCGCCAACATCATCGAAGGATTCCGCTTTGTCGGGCGCACCGGCCCGGTTCGCGCGCTGCTGCTTTTGCTCGGCCTTGTCAGTCTGATGGGCATGCCTTACGCTGTGCTGATGCCGATCTTCGCCGACCAGATATTGCACGGCGGGGCCAGCAGCCTCGGACTGCTCATGGGAGCATCCGGGGTCGGTGCGCTGATCGGCGCTCTCAGCTTGGCCGCGCGCCGTGGTCTATTCGGCTTGGGGCGGTGGGTGGCCTTCGCGGCCACGGGCTTTGGCGCAAGCCTCATCTTATTCTCATTGTCCCGCTCATTCTGGCTCTCCGCGGCGTTGCTGCTGCCGGCAGGATTTTCGATGATGGTCGAAATGGCCTCATCAAACACGCTCATTCAGGCGATGGTGCCGGACGAGTTGCGCGGGCGCGTGATGGCCGTCTACTCGATGATGTTTATGGGCATGGCTCCGATCGGGGCGTTGCTCGCCGGAGTGCTGGCGAATCATCTGGGGGCGCCGAACACAGTCATGATGGGCGGCGTGGTCTGTATCGGCGGCGGGCTGATCTTCGGCCTGCGCTTGCCGGCATTAAGAGAGGAGGGGCGCCGAATCATCATTGCCCTTCAAATGGTAGGAGGCGACCCGCCGGATGAAATGACCGATGAGGGAACCGTCATTCCGCGCCGCCCGTGATCCTGATAGGGAACAGCCCTATGGTGGGCCCTTCGTGTGGCCCCTGGTAAAATATCGAAGACCTTTGAGCTAGTATGGAAAACTCAACAATCAATACGCCTCGGCCGGAATATCCCCGGCCGCAGTTTGTCAGGGAGAAATGGTTAAACCTCAACGGCGAATGGGAGTTTGCGTTTGATGACGCGAACAAGGGACGCGAGTTGGGGTGGCACTACGGGCTTCCACTGGAAAAGCGCATTACCGTTCCGTTCCCCTATCAGTGCGAGCTTTCCGGCATCAACGATAAAGCGGTCCATGAGATCGTCTGGTACTCACGTAGTTTCGAGATGCCGGCGGAATGGCGGGGCCAGGATCTGCTGCTCCATTTTGGCGCCGTCGATTACCGCGCGACCCTTTGGGTGAATGGGCAGGAGGTCGGTCATAATCAGGGGGGGCACGTGCCCTTTCGGTTCGATATTGCTCCCTACCTGAGTCAGGGTCTTAATCGCCTGACCGTGCGCGTAGAGGACCGCCAGAACCCGCGACAGCCTCGCGGGAAACAGTCCACCACCGGCCGGCCGCATGATATTGATTACTACTGCACGACCGGCATCTGGCAGACGGTCTGGCTGGAGCCCGTCCCGCCGATACGCATCGATGAGATTAGAATCACCCCGCAAGCCCGTAAGAGTAGTATTGAGATGAGCGTCTACCTTCATGCGCCATCCTCCGTGTGGCGGGTGGAAGCGGAGGCTTTGGACGGTGAAGTGATTGTCGCGCGGGCCGAAGAAGAGAGTACTGCCGCGACTGCGTGGCTGACGCTGAACATCCCCGACGCCAAGCTCTGGTCGCCTGAATCCCCCCATCTGTACGGTCTCCGGATACGCTTGTTTGAAGGCGACCAATTACTGGACGAGGTGGCATCTTATGCCGGCATACGCGATGTCGAGCTTCGTGACGGTCGGGTGTGGCTCAACGGAAAGCCCACTTACCTGGCGATGGTTCTCGATCAGGGCTACTGGCCTGAAAGCTATCTGGCCGCGCCGTCCGACGAAGCTCTGCGCGCGGACGTGGAATGGGTCAAACGCTTCGGTTTCAACGGCGCACGTAAGCACCAGAAGATAGAGGACCCGCGCTGGCTCTACTGGTGTGACCAGCTGGGGCTCTTCGTCTGGGGGGAAATGCCGAACGCCCGAGAATGGTCATCGCAGGCTGAGGAGCGTCTTTCGGCGGAATGGCAGCGCGCCGTGCGGCGCGATTACAATCACCCGTGTATCATCACATGGGTTCCGGTGAACGAAAGCATGGGCTTCCCGGGCCTCAAGCATAGCCATCCGGGCCAGTACGCCTTCATCGAGCGGATGGTTGCCGCCACGAGGCGGCTTGATCCAAAACGGCCTGTCATTGATAACGACGGCTGGGAACATTCGGATATTACGGACATTTGCGCCATCCACGACTACACCCCCACGGCCGAGCTGTTGCGGGAGCGCTACCGCGAGACTTCGGGCGGAGGGTCGCTTCCGGCGCACGTCTGGATCGGTAAAAAGCCGCTCTTCGTACTCGGTTCGCGTTACAGGGGCCAGCCCATCATGCTGACCGAAGTCGGCGGCTTTCTGATGATCCCGCCGGACGTGCCGCCCGAGAAGCGGGACCTCCTCTATCGGTTCTACGGCTCTATTCAAACACCGGAGGAGTTGTTTGAGAAGTACCAGGATCTCATGGAAGGAATCTCATCCTTGCGCTTCCTGGCAGGATTCTGCTACACGCAATTGACCGATATTGAGCAGGAAATCAACGGGCTGCTCACCTATGACCGGCAGCCGAAGGTCGCACCCGAGCAAATCGCGGAGGTTCACCGGAGGCTCTTCGATCTGAATGTGTGATGCGGCGGAAGAGCCTCTTAAGTAGTGAAGGATTCTCTATCTTACTCTTAATATTCCGGCGGTACTCGTGCAAATAATGTCGGTCAAAATTCCAGCTAGTTTCTTCATCCTGCTGGGCCTCCTTGCGCCCGCCTCGCCTGCGTTTGCTGTTATTCAAAATTCTGCCAGCTACGACCGTCTCGAACGCGCCGCTGAGATGATCCGCCAGGGCCAACTCTCACGCGCCGAGACGGAGCTTAACGCAACGCTGCGTGTCTCCCCACATGAGGCCAATGCGCTTAACTTGCTCGGCGTCGTCCGTGCACAACAGCAGCGTACCGGTGAAGCGGAACAGCTATTTTTGCGCGCACTCGACGTTGCGCCAGATCTACTAGGAGCTTATTTGAATCTCGGTCAACTTTACGCCAACGGTCACAAGTCTGACCGAGCCCTCTGGGCATTCACGGAGGCAAGTAAGCGTGCGCCTGATCGCGCAGACGTTAATTACAATCTGGCGGCGCTTTATGAAGAGCGGCACGACTATGATCTCTCGCTCACGTACTTGAAAAAGATTCCACGAGAACTATTTAGTACAGACCATCTCTACCTGCTCGTTAAGTGCTACCTCGGTCTTGGGCGGGTGAGCGAAGCACAGGCGCTCGCCAACCCACTCAAGCGACCGGGCGCCGTTTCGGCTGATGTCGCCTCGAGCTTTGCCATCGTCTTTGCTCAACACGGGCTGCCTAATCAGGCGATTGAGCTTCTGGAAGCCGCCAGGCGACAGACACCGGATTCCTTTGCCGTACTCTACAATCTGGGCGCGGCCTATTTTCAGAAGGGTGAGTGGGACCGCGCCGAACAGTGTTATGCGGCAGCACTCGCGGTTAAACCCGATGACGTGGCGACGCTGCGTGCGCTGGCAGGTGTGGCGCGTGAACGGGGTGAGCTTGAAAAGGCGCTTGCGTACTTGATCCGCGCACGAAAATTCGCCCCCAATTCCCCGGCCGTATTATACGATTTTGGCTGGACGGCATTGAACCTGCGCCTGTTGTTCGATGCAATACCAGTCCTTGAGCGCCTTTACCGGATGAAGCCTGATGAGCCGGGCTATCTGTACGCGCTTGCCATTGCGCGCCTGGAAAATGGTGAGGCGGCACGTGCGCAAGCGCTCATGAATCGTTACATTGAGTTGCGGCCACAGGACGGGCGCGGTTACTTTTTGCTCGGAGCAACACTCTATAGCATGAAGCAGTTCCCGCAAGCACGAGCGGCACTGGAACATTGTCTTACGCTAGCCTCATATGCGGACGCCCAATATTACCTCGGCATGATTGCCCATCATGAAGGCGAATCTGATCGGGCCGTTGCGTGGTTGCAGCGCGCTATAAAGTCTGAACCGACGCACGCCCCGGCGCACTCGGCGCTCGGCATCGTCTACGCTAAGCAGAAGAATTATCTGGCGGCCCGCGCCGAATTGGAGCGGGCCATCAAACTCGACCCAAAAGATACGACAGCACCCTATCAGCTTGGACTCGTCTACGCCCGACTGGGCGAGAAGGAGCGCGCGCAAACCATGTTTGCACTCGCTGAAAAGCTACGTGGTGAGCAACAACAAGGGATGACAGGCCTTAGATTGATAGACTCACCCAAATAGTGACCTTATATCAAACTTGTTTAAGGGGCAATTGTAATCGGTCAGTAAATGGGTGCAGGGGATAGGAAAAAGCAGCGCTTTCGGCATTTGATAACCTGAGAGAATCTCCATGCGCTCAGTTTATCAACCACCCAAGAGTCCCACTTACGGCGTCAGCTTATGCGAGGGCTGTCTGGAGAAGCAGCGCGGGATTGACCGCCTTAAAGAAGAGATTCAACAACTCAGACTCAAGCTCTCGGCGAAGAAGCGCAAAGAAAAGGAAGGCTTCTTCGGCTCTTCCACGCCCTCCGCCCGAATACCTGTCAAAGCCAGTGCCCCAGCCGCAGAGGCCTCGAAGCGCGGCCGAGCCAAGCCTGGTCACAAAGGCAATGGCCGCAAGAAGCAGACAGAGCCAGAGGTGGATGAGGTGCGCACGGTTGAAGTCGAGTCCCGATGCCCATACTGTCATGCGGTGATGAAGGAGAAGGATGATCGGGAGCGTTCGGTCTTGGATCTCAACCCGCTCCAGGTAGTGAAAGTATTGTATCGGCTGCAAAGACGAGAATGTGGTCATGGCCAGCGCGTCGTTGGGGCGCAAGCCGCGGGGGCGTTGCCGCGTTTGCTGCTCCCGAATCAACTGCTCGCGGAGGTGATCGACTCACATTACCTGCACGGGATGCCACTGGAGCGGGTGTGCGCTCGCTGGGAGTTGAACTACGGCCCCGTCATACAAGCCTTGCATCATGTGGCAGGATTGTTCGGGCCTGTGCTGAGAGAGTTAAAGGCGATCTATCAGCAGTCGTGGGTGCGTCATGCGGACGAGACTGGGTGGAGGGTGGATGGGCAGAATGGTTATTGCTGGCTTTTTACCAGTGACTCTGTCAGGCGTGCACCTCTACCGCAAGACGCGTTCTTCCAAGGTTGTGGAAGAAGTTTTGGGAAAGGGGCCACTGGCCGGCTATTCGGTGGTGGGCCGGTACCAGGGTTATCACCGAGTAGGGTGTCAGGTGCAGTATTGTTATGCACATCTGTTGCGCGATCCGCAGGATCTGCAAGTAGAGTTTGCCCAGGAGAAAGAGGTCGAAGCCTATGCGCAGGGGATGATTGAGGGGCTCTCGCAGGCGATGCGCTTACAAAGTAGCAAACCTGCGGAGGATGACTATTATCGGGAGGCCGCACGGATCAAAAAGCAGATCTTGGCCGCGTGCCATCAAGAGTCGCATCACTTGGCGATCAAGCGAAGGCCGCGACTTCTTTGTCGAAGAAGAGAAGCATCTCGATCACTGGGTTAGTGATCGCAGGGTCCCGTGTGAGAATAATCGAGCGGAGCGAGAGCTGCGCCCGACGGTGATCGCGAGGGAAGTCAGTCACGGATCGCAAGCCGAAGAAGGGGCACACACGCGAGAAGTGTTGATGAGCGTGATGCAGACTCTGAAAAAGAGAGTCCTTGATCCGCGACAGAAGTTCAAAGCTGTGTTGGATCAATTGGCTTTGAACGCGCGACTGAAAATAGCAGGACTGCTCCTGCAAACGGATAGCAGTTAAAGTGAGATGAGCGGGAGGAGAAACTGCTTGGCGAGCAATGCACAACTGCTTGGCTTTGATCGCTTGACGAGCGGTGTGGTCTGCATACCCCCATTTACTGACCGATTACGGGCAATTTCTAAAAAATATTGACAATCAGCTTGCAGTCCTGCTATAAGCTGCAAATCTAGTTAACCGTTTACGTAATCGTTTAAATCGTTCGGATGAGCGGCCTGAGAAAAATTCCATCGCTCAACTATCTCTCGTCGTAATCCGTGATGACGCCTGATTAGGGCACATCAAAGTTAGTACGCTTGGGATGCCTGGTGCGAGCATTGGAGGGCATTTTACTTCTTGCGTTCGGGCCTTGATATTTTTCCTCGCGGGTGTATCTCGTCAAGTCTACCTTCTCGACGCTGGTCGAGATTCAGGAGGGGGTCATGAAGTCTCGTAAGGTTCTTGCTTTTGCGCTATTAATGTTCGCTTTAATGTGGGCAGCGCCTATCTTTGGTCAGAGCGACCGGGGTGCAATCACCGGCACGGTCACCGACCCTAATGGCGCCGTTGTTGCTGATGCGACGATCACGGCCACGGATCTCGTCACGGGCGAAGTGCGCAACACAACCACCTCGGGCACGGGCGACTACACCCTGCCGGAGTTGAAGGCGAATCCCTATAAATTGTCGGCCGAAAAGCAGGGCTTCAAGACCTCCACTGTTGACCGGATCGAGGTGGCTGTCCAGGTGACCCGCCGCGCCGATTTCAAGCTTGAGCTGGGTGAGATCGGGAGCACGGTGACTGTGAGTAGTACTGACGCGGCACCGGTGGTTCAGACCGATTCGCCCGTCAGGCAGACGAACGTCACCGAGCGGCAGGTCGAAGAATTGCCGCTTCAGGTCACCGCCGAAAGCGGCGGTCGAACCCCTCTCTCATTTATCTTTCTCGACAGCAACGTCACATCGTCGGGCGGGATCGGCTCACAAGATAACCGTGGGACGAACGCTTCACGATTCAGAGTCAGCGGCGGACAGGCGCTGGGCACCGAGATACTGGTTGATGGTTCATCTACACGGCGCGCTCAGAACGGCACATTCTTCACCGAGACTGCTCCGGGCCCAAATGCCTTCCAGGAATTTACGCTCTCGACCAGCACCTACTCAGCGGAGTTTGGCGCCTCGTCGGGCGGCATCGTCAACTTCACACTCAAATCCGGGGGCAATCAGTTCCACGGTGAAGCGTACGAGCTCCATCGTAATAGCGCGCTTAACGCCAACAGCTTCTTTAACAACGCAAACAATATCGCCAAGCCGCGCGACCTCCAGCATGACTTCGGCTTCAACATCGGCGGCCCCATTTACCTGCCGCGCTTTGGCGAGGGTGGGCGCTCCGTCTATAACGGCAAGAACCGTGCGTTCTTCTTCTTTAACTATGAGGGCTACCGGTTCAACCAGTCCGAGACCGTCGACGTCTCAGTACCGACGCTCAAGATGCGTCAGGGCGACTTCTCGGAGCTATTTACGGATCCTGCCGTGCTCGCGCAGTTCCCCGGAGGCGTTCAGATTTACGATCCGACCAGTGGCGGCCCCGGCAACCGGACCCCGTTTGCGGGTAATATCGTACCGGCTTCAAAGTTTGACCCGGTTGGCTTAGCTATCCTTCGATCTATACCCACACCAACCAAGCCGGGCGTGTTTAGAAATTACACGGCTGCAAGCACAGTCCCGACGGTCATGAACAACGAAGTGTTCAAGATCGACGACGTACTGACGCCGAAGCAGCGGATCTCCTTCAGCTATTCTTTCCGCAAAAACAACACGATGCAGGGTGGGTTCCCTCGGTTCCCGAGGCCGCTCGTCGCATTCGGCAGGTTCGATCAGACACTAAAGTCGCAGCTCGCCAGGGCGACGCATGACTTCACGTTGACCCCGACGTTGCTCAATCACTTTACCGTAGGGTGGAATCGTGTCGTCGCCACGAATAAAAGCCCGGGCGTCGGCGCAGCCGACCCATTCGCGCTTGGCCTTCCGCTGAACTCGGTTTTGGGTGGGGCCTTCCCGGCCGTCGATTTCCCAGGCTACGGCGAACCTGGGAGATCTAGCGACACGCGCGCCTACCAAGGGCTCGGCGGCTCATTCTTCAACGACCTGCCTTTCGCCGACAGCACTGTCGAGCTCTCCGACTTTGCCACCTGGGTCAAGGGCCGCCATTCCTTCCGGATAGGTGGTGACCTACGTTTTCAGCGATTCAACACCGCCCAGTTGCTCAGCCCCGGCGGCTGGTTTAACTTCAGGCACTTGCAAACAGCCAACGTCGATACCAACAACCAGGGCTGGCCCATCGCGAGCCTGATCACCGGCGCGACCGAATGGTCTTTCAACAGTAACAAGACGCTTGATCCCGGCTGGCGCTACTTTTACCCGGCGGTCTTCTTCCAGGATGACTTCAAGATTACGCCCCGACTGACTCTGAATCTGGGCGTTCGCTACGAGATAAGTTATCCACGCACCGAGGCGCACGACCGCTACCGGTCCTTTGACCCGACCGTCATGAATCCGGTGGCCAACCGGCTTGGCGCGCTCGTCTCCGCTAACGGGCAAGGGGGCCTTCAGGCGCAGTATAAAGGTCTAGCCAAACCTGATTATTCTAACCTGGGCCCGCGCGTCGGTTTCGCCTATTCTCTCAACAACAAGACGGTTGTTCGTGGCGGCTATGGGATCTACTATTCCCCCATTCTCTATGGCTTCAGCGGCGACGTCGCGATCACCGAGGGGACAGAAGGCTATAACCTTCACCAGGCGCGCCCGCAGTTCGGAGCAGATGCGAACTTTTTCCTGCGCAGCTATCCTGCCCGCCCGTCGGTCAACCCTAGTGATCAGTTCATCGGCTCGGATGTCTCATACTTTAACAAGGACTTCAAAACCGGCCGCACGCAGCAGTGGAGCCTCGACGTGCAGCGTGAGCTCCCGGCGAAATTCGCGGTCTCAGTGGGTTACATCGGGCACAAGGGGACACGCCTCCGCTCAGACTTCGGGCGACTGAATGCCTTGCCCCTCAACGCGCTGAAGTTGGGATTCCCTTTGCTGAACAAGAATCTCAGCGATGTGACGTCTCAGGAGCGGGCCTTTGCCCAGCAACTCGGTTTCAATCTTCCGACTAATAATAATGCGGTTTTCCCAGGCTTCAGCGGTAATGTCGCTCAGGCGCTGAAGCCATTCCCACAGTACGGGATAATCAAGAACATTCTCGAGAGCAACGGGCAGAGCTGGTACAATGCCCTCCAAGTCAAGCTTGATCGCCGCTTCTCGCAGGGGATACAGTTTGGTCTGGCTTATACCTTCTCAAGACTTCGTACGACCGGGGCCGAGGACCTCTACGGCGGCACGGCAGTCAACCAGCCGCAGAGCCCTTATGAGCGACCACGGTTTATCTCCCCCAACAGCGCTCCGCACGTAGTGGTCTTCAACTACATCTTTGAGCTGCCTTTTGGCAGGAGCAAGCGTTTCCTCAACTACAGTGGGGTGGTGGACAGGATAGTTGGCGGCTGGCAGTTTAACGGTATCCACAGATACCAGACGGGATTGCCGCTGGTTGTCACAACCAGCCAGAATACCGGTTTCCTGAATCTTGTCGGCTTCGCCGGCTTCCGCGGTGCCGTTCTTCGGCCCAATCTGACGGGGCAGCCGATCTTGACCGGAAACAGTCCGAGCGGCACGCTCTTTCAGCTCGTGAGTGGAACCGCTTTCGCACAGCCGCCAAACTTTGAAAGTCCGCCGACTACCGACGTGACGAACCCGGCGTATGCCGCTTATTATTCTGACCCCTCGCGGTTCTTTGGCACCGCGCCGGCTGTGTTGGGCAACGTGCACGTACTGCCCTTCTATAGCGAGAACTTCAGCCTGCTGAAGAAGACGCGTATAGCCGAGACGGTGTCGCTGGAGATCCGCGCGGAGTTTTTCAATGTATTTAACCGGCATCGCTACGCTATGCCGGATCTTAACTTTGCTGACTTAGGCCCAAGCAATGGTTTCGGGTTCTCCGGGGTCGAGGGGAATACCAACGTCTACGGACCAAGAACCGTCCAGGTCGGCGCAAGGTTAATCTTTTAGCCCGGACGCTATTGATCGAGCGGCGCGGGGAAAGTTGGGCCAACTCTTCCCGCGCCGTTTGTTTTCCTCTCCTTTGATTGTTGACTGACTGAGCTCACTTATCATGTCACGCGTGACATCCATTTTATTTAGCCTCGCACCGATAGCGGCTATCTTTTTAATCGCGATTGAAGGGAGCGTCACGCAGGAAGCGCGTGCATCCTCGTGCTTGGCGCAAGACTCGGCGGCCCTGGAACGGGCGGCGGCGCTTGTCGCCGAAGGAGCATCCGCGCTTGAAAAGGGTGATTTAACTTCCGCCAAAGCCTTATTCCAGCGTGCGCTCGAGATTGATCGAAATAATGGCGCGGCACACACCTATCTCGGAATAATGGCTGACCGCACCGGCGAACTCAGAGAGGCCGAGCGGCACTTCGCCGCCGTTGTTCGCTCTGAGCCGCGGTCGCCGGCGGCCCGAAACAACTACGGGGCGATCCTGCTCCGGCTCGGCCGCGTCCAACAAGCAGCCTCCGAGTTCGAGACTTCGCTCCGCCTGGATAAAATGCAGCCGGGCGCGCTCATCAACCTCGCGCAGATTCGCTTCTCCAGTGGGACCACGGAAGGCTTACGCGCGGCCCGCAATTTATTCGAGAGCGCCCAGGCCATCGCGCCTGATGCGGAGGTCGCACGCTCTCTCGTCATCATAGCCCTGCGGCTCAACGACCGTCAGGCTGCCGCCGCTAATTATCGTGACTACGTCGGTCGCCTCTCCAACTCGACGAGCGGGGTCACCGCACCATCAGCGCGCGCTGAACTGGGGGCGGCTTTGCTGAGTGATGAACTCATAGGCGAGGCGGTAGAGGAACTCAATGCTGCAGTATCCGCCGACCCGACGAACGTCAGCGCTATACTGCTGCTCGCGCGGGCCCATTTAGGCCATCAGGATATTCCATCAGCCGGTCGTACTCTCGAGGCGGCGGTTGCGCGCGGCGTTGACGCGGCGCCTATTTATGCTGCCCTGGCTGAGATCTATCAATCTTCCGGCCATATCGAGAATGCCATTCCGGCGATGCGCCTCGCCGTTGAGCGCGATCCAAAGAACGAGGCTTATCGCTTCCGTTACGGAATGCTTTTAACCGATACGAAGGCTCCGGCGGCCGCCATCATACGCTTGCAGGAGGCGCTCAAGGAATTCCCACGCTCACCTAAACTCTGGTTCGCTCTAGGCGTCGCTCAGTTCACATATCGCAAACATGACGATGCGGCCGTCGCCTTCAAGCACGCTATTGAGCTCGACCCGATGTTCGCCCCGGCGCTCGCTTATCTGGGATTGATCTATGACGAAACGGGCATGTACGCTGACGCCATCTCACTCTATGAGAAGGCCCTGGTGGCTGATGAGCGTCTCGCCGCCGCCCATTATCTTGCCGCCGACGCCGTATTAAGACAAACATCGGGTGATCTGACGCGCGCCGAGTCCCATCTCGCACGTGCGGTGGCGCTCGACCCGTCATTCGCTCCGGCCCGCCTGGCGCTGGCAAAACTCTATCTACGCTTGGACCGGGTGACTGAGGCCGCCGGTCAACTTGAGCGCGTGGTTGCGTCCGAGCCCAATCTGGTCGAGGCTCACTATCAACTCGGCCGTGTTTACACGCGCCTCAAGCGAGCCGCCGACGCCCAAAGGGAGTTAGCGGTATTTAAGCGACTGAGTGACAGCCAGCAGGAGCAAGCTCAGAATGAGAGGCAGGATCTGGTTCGTCGTCTCTCCAACGTGCGATTCTAAAGCCGGCTATGTAAGTATCGGCGAACGTAGGCCACCCGGCGCGGACATTCAAATTCGATTCTTAAATCGGGCATCTCAGTCCAAAAGCATAAATGGTTAGCAGCTCGCCCCTTCCCTTCTTCGAGGTGCTGTGATGGTTAACTTTTCACGCGCAGTTTTTATCACCGTCATGACCATTTGCTCCGCATCACTGGTTTCCGCGCAGCAACCGCCTCCCGGCCAATCCTCGACGCCCGCGACCGCCACGGCCTTTGCTCAATGGGGAGATGAGTTTAACGGTCAGACTCTGGATACCAGCAAGTGGGAGCGTTTCACGTTCGAAGGTGGTAGCGGAGGCAAGGTTGAAGTTAAAGATGGCCAGCTCCGAATGAGGGGCATGGGAGCTTCGCGCTCCGGTGTGCGAAGCAAGCCGGCCTTCGTCGCCGACCGCTTTATTGTTGAAGCCACGGTTTCTAAAGTGGGTGAGGCACAGCCGGAGGAGGGGCAGAGAAGGCTGCCGATTGGCAACGCCATTCTGACCATTTTGTTTGACGGCTCGGGGCGTAATCGCATTGAATGGATACTGACGAGCGAGGGGACGTTTGAAGCGTGGTCGGTGATTGATGGCAGAGGCGAGCGGCTCGACAACCGGAAACTCGCCACCAAGGTCAGGAACCCGACACTCGGCGTCGTCCGTCGCGGCGATGAGTTCTTCTTTATGCTCAACGGGCAGCCGGGCCTGCAAAAGATGGTCAGGAATTTACCACGTGCCTTTCACGTCATGCTCTACGGCTACGGGTCGTCGGAAAACGATTGGAAATCGGTGCGTGTCGTGACGCCGAAGCAACCTTAACCGACTAATCGTAAGAGTTTGCGGATTAACGATGAGAGGGGTGTCGAAAGCACGACCTGTCTTCAAAGCGGCATTCACTACCGGCCTGCTATTGCTCCTCCTCACCGCAGCCGGCGCACAGACGGTAAGGCTGGAGCAAGGCTGGCAGCTTCTCGTGGATCAATCAGCCACGCTCAAGTTAAACGATCTCGACGGCGATAAGAGCTGGCGCTATGTTCGTGTCGGATTGTCCTGGAATGCTCAGTTTGCAGACCTGCGCGATTACATGGGCGTCGGGTGGTACCGGACGAGGTTCGAAGTTCCGCAGCTGAGCGACCCGCGGCGTGTGCTCCTGCGCTTCGGGGCGGTGGATTACTTCAGCGAACTGTTCCTCAACGGTAAACCGGTTGGCGCGCACGAAGGTGGCTATACTCCGTTCGTCTTCGACATCACGGATAACGTCAAGCCCGGTGCGAATGAGTTGGTCATGCGGGTGATCGATCCTCCGATGGACGAGGAGGGGAAGTTGCCGCGCTTTACCGAGATGCCTTACAACAAGATATCCCACGGCAAGCAGAACTGGTATGTCCAGACCGGCGGGATCTGGCAGCCGGTGACGCTTGAAATCAAGCCCGATATCTACATTGAGCAGGTACATGTTACACCCCACATCGACGGTGAAGTTAGAGTCGAAGTGAAGCTCTCAGGCGGCGCGCGTGTCGCCGGAATGTTCAACAGGATGCTGGGCGTTAAAGTTCGTAACCCGCAAGGCGGGACCGAATTTACTCAGACCCTGCGGGCGCGCGATATTGGACCCTATCCGTTTACCGGACGTGCTAAAATGCCGCAACTCTGGAGCCCGTCCAATCCTTCCCTCTACTCGGTGGAAGTCACGCTGGAGGGGCAGGATACCTTGGAAGATCGCTTCGGATTTCGCTCCTTCGAAGCGCGCGACCGCCACTTCTATCTGAACGGCGAGTCCTTCTACATGATCGCCGCGCTCGACCAGGATTTTTATCCGGAAACTATCTATACGCCGCCGTCTGAGGAGTACGTGCGCGACATGATGTTGAAGGCCAAGCGTCTCGGGCTAAACACACTACGCTGCCACATCAAGGTGCCGGATCCTGTTTATCGGAGGGTGGCCGACGAAGCGGGCGTGCTCGTCTGGTACGAGATCCCGTCGTGGAACGACTTTCATCATTTCACACCGAAGGCGGCCGAGCGCGACGAGAAGATTTTCGCCGAAGAGGTCGCACGCGACTGGAATCACCCGTCAATCGTCATCCAGAGCATTATTAACGAGTCGTGGGGCGCCGACCTCAAGCAAGGGGAGCGGCGCCGGTGGCTGCGCGCGGCTTACGACCGCGGAAAGAGATTGACCGCGCCACTGGGCCGGCTGATCGTCGATAACAGCGCGTGCTGCGATAATTTTCATGTCAGGACCGACATTGAAGATAATCATCGTTACAACTCAATCCCCGACGATCACGTTGCTTTCGACAGGTGGGTGGCCGATTTCGCCACGCATCCGAAATGGAATTTCAGCCCGTACGGCGACGCCGAACGCACGGGCGGTGAACCGCTCGTCCTTTCAGAATTCGGCAACTGGGGGCTGCCACGGCTCCCGAAAGAGTTGCCGTGGTGGTTCGGTCGCGACTTCGCCGGGCGCGCGGTGACGCGGCCCGCCGGCGTCTTTGATCGCTTTAAAGAGTTTCAATTCGGGCGTCTCTTTCCAGACTTTAATTCGCTCGCCGAAGCGACTGAGTGGCACGAGTTTATCTCGCTCAAACACGAGATCGAGGAGATCCGCCGTTACCCCTCGATCCAGGGCTACGTCATCACGGAGCTCACAGACATCAACTGGGAAGTTAATGGGCTGATGGACATGTGGCGCCACCCGAAGGTCTATGCCTCAGAGTTGGCGAAGATTCAACAGCCGGACGTAATTCTGGCACGGCCGCCAAAATGCAACTATACGGTGGGCGAGCCCATTGAGATCCCAACGCTGATTTCACACTACAGCGGCATGGAGCTCTCGGGCGGACGGGTTGAATGGACAACCGATTCAGGCGCGCGCGGCCGGCTCGCGATCACCAGGCCCGTCAGGCGGGCGAGCGTTGAGCCGCTTTCATCCATCTCCTTCGTTGCGCCAGAGGTTGAGCGCCCGCGCCGCGAACGGCTGTTGATCGAAGTTCGCGGTCGTGATGATTCTCTCATCGCCGAAAATAGCTACGAGATCTTCCTCTTTCCGAAGAACGTAGCTGCGAAAGATCTCAAACTTTCTATTTACGATCCGGCAAATAGCCTTGAGAAGTTGTCGGAAGCGCTGACGACCTCCGGTTATACGGTCTTTAGGGCGAACGGCAGCAGTATCGCCGGCGCGGGTACCAACACACTGATGATTTCAACCAGGCTTGATGATAACGTGCAACAGTACCTGCAAAGGGGAGGACGCGCCGTCGTGTTGGCCGACGCAAAAGAAGCGTTTCCTGTGAGTGCGCCCTACAAGAGTGTGGCGCGCGCCGGCTCCGATCTGGACGGTAATTGGGTGACAAACTTCAACTGGATACGGGCGGACATGCCGCCGTTTAGTGACGTCGCCTTCACCAAAATACTCGGTTTTGAATCAGACAGCGTCGTGCCGCGTTATATTATTCAAGGCGTCCGCGGCGAAGATTATGATGACGTGCTGGCCGGCATCTTTTATGGCTGGCTTAACAACAATGCGGCGCTGGCGGTTCAGATGCAGGCGGGCAATGGGAAACTGTTTGCGACGACTTTCCGCTTCGACCAGTACGGCGGCGACCCGTATGCCACCCGCCTGCTTGACGCGATTATTCGTTACACGAGCGGGACCGCGTTTTCGCCTAAGCTGAGAACGAAGTAGGAGGCAACCGGTAACAGAGCACATGCGGCGAGTAGTGGTCTATGAATTGAGAATCGCGCGGGGCCGCCGCAGGTCGGTCGGGCTTAAAGACTATTTTCTGCCTATCGCGCTGCTCTTCTGCATCGTTGCCTTACAGGCATCGGGCGCAGCGACGCAGCCGGCGACGGCGCACATTACGATTGACGCCGGCAAGGTCGAGAACCAGATCAGCCCGCTGCTCTATGGCCAGTTCACCGAGTTCATGTTCGAGGACCTAAAGGGCGGGCTCTTTGCGGAGCTAATTCGCGACCGGAGCTTTGAAGAGGCGCCGAACGCGATCGGGCTGCCGCGCTATTGGGAACGTTACCCTGACGATCGTAATGACGACTCCGCATTGAATTTTCACTGGGATGATTCGGTATCCTACCCCGTAACAAAGAGGCCCGCAGCCCGATCGACCGAACATTCTATACGCATCGACGTGGGCGAAGGCGTTCTACCACGCCACGGGCTTTATCAGGGTCAGATTCCGATCAGGCAAGGCGCCGATTATCGCGGGTACCTGTGGCTCAAGACGAATGACTTCAACGGGCAGGTGACC
The DNA here is from genome assembly GCA_964383905.1 of uncultured Blastocatellaceae bacterium. Lineage (GTDB taxonomy): Bacteria > Acidobacteriota > Blastocatellia > Pyrinomonadales > Pyrinomonadaceae > CAYLJO01. The sequence continues at coordinate 11,490 of CAYLJO010000022.1, read as the reverse complement.
CTCGCGCTTGAACGTGACATCTCAGGCGGCGAAACATACGCGGAGGCTGCCATTAATAAGGTCAGCGGTGACTGGAGGAGATACGACTTTACGCTTAGGCCAGACAGGAGCGACCCGCTGGCGAGGTTCGCCATTCTCGTCAACGGGCGCGGCCGGCTCTGGGTTGATCAGGTCTCGCTGCTTCCCGGCGACGCCGTTGACGGGGTGCGCGCCGACGTCTTCGAGAAGGTTAAAGCCCTGCGCCCGGCATTCGTCCGCTGGCCTGGCGGAAATGTGGCGCAGGACTACCACTGGATGTGGGGGGTTGGCCCGCGCGATGAGCGTACCACGTGGGTCAATCTTTCGTGGAAGAATGAGCCTGAGCCGAGCGACTTTGGCACGGACGAGTTCATACAGTTCTGCCATAACATCGGGGCCGAGCCGTCCATCACGGTCAATGTGGAGGGGGGCGGAGCCACCCCCCAGGAGGCCGCCGCGTGGGTCGAGTACTGCAACGGCCCTGCGACATCCAGGTATGGCGCGATGCGCGCCGCGAACGGGCATGCCCTTCCGTACAGCGTCAAGTACTGGGAGGTCGGCAACGAAATCTGGGGCGGCTGGGTGCGCGGACACACCGACGCCGAGACCTACGGGCGCAACTTTAATCGCTACTACGAGGCCATGCGCGCCGTCGACCCGACAATCAAGTTTACGGGCTGCGGCGACAATGACATGAGATGGAATCGGACTGTGCTCAGGCTCGCGGGCGAGCGGATGGACTACCTGGCCATTCATCACTATTACGGCACAGGCGAAATGCATCATGACCCGCTCAATCTCATGGCACGGCCCCTCTTCTACGAGCGCTTCTACAAGCAGGTCGGGCAGTTGATGCGCGAAGTAGTGCCGGGCCATCAGATCAGGCTTAATATTAACGAGTGGAACACATCGCTGCCTTTGCCGTCAGAGCACTCGATGGAGTCGGCCCTCTACGGCGCGCGGCTGATGAATGTCTTTGAGCGGTCGGGTGAAATGGTCGGGATGAGCGCGGTATCAGACCTGGTTAACGGCTGGCCCGGCGGCATTATTCAAGCGAGCCGCCATGGCCTATTCGTGACGCCGACATACCTGGTCATCCAACTCTACAATAACCACCTCGGCACCAGGCGCCTCAATGCAGAAGTGGAGGGCCCGACGTTTGACACGACCCGCGAGGGCAAAGGCGTACCGGTTCTCGATGTGGTCTCGAGTCGCTCGGCCGACGGCCGGCAGATTTACATCAAGGCGGTGAATACTGACCGGGAAAGACCCGTGCGTACTACGATTAGCTTAGCGGGAGCAGAAGTTGGGGCGAGCGCGGACGTGGAAACAATTACCGCCCCCACACTGACGACTGCAAACAGCTTTGCGACACCCGACGCGGTATCCATCATGCGCTCGCAAGCGCGCGCGGGCCGCGATCTCGTCGTCGAATTGCCGGCGCATTCGGTGTCCGTGATTACACTCAGCGTGGCGCAATAACAGTCGGCTTAAACTGGAGTATGATGCGTCGGAGACGAATCATTAAAGAAGACGGGCGATACTTAATCTTCTACACGTTCGAAGACGAACCGGCGCCTCCGGAGGCAAACGTGCAGCCTCCCGAGCCGAAACCTGAGCCGCTGGCAGAGGAGGAGCGCCGTGTCTGAGCTTCGTTGGAATCCTTTGTTAGGTGAATGGGTGGCGACGGCGACACACCGGCAGGATCGGACATTCCTGCCGCCCCCCGATTTCTGCCCCCTCTGCCCGACAAAGCCGGGCGGCTTCCCGACCGAAATACCGGAGAGCACCTATGACATAGTTGTTTTTGAGAACCGTTTCCCTTCCTTGCGTCCCGACCCGCCGGAGCCTGCTGTTGAAGGCTCGGAACTTTATCCGGTGCGCCCGGCGCAGGGCGTCTGCGAAGTTGTGGTCTATACGCCGAACCATTACTCGACGCTCGCCGCGGAGTCTGTCAACCAGATACACAAGCTGGTCAGGGTCTGGACGGATCGCTTTCGCGAGCTCGGCGCGCTGGATTACGTAGAGTACGTATTCATCTTTGAGAATAAGGGCGAAGCGATCGGCGTCACGCTTCATCACCCGCACGGGCAGATTTACGCCTACCCGTTCAAGCCGCCACGCATCGCGCGTGAGCTCGAACAGTCCCGTGAGCACCACGGGCGCACGGGGCGCTGTCTGATCTGCGACATCGCCGCCGAAGAGCGCCGTGACGGGCGGCGGGTTGTGACCGAAAACAACTCTTTCGTGGCGTTTATCCCGTTTTACGCGCGCTGGCCTTACGAGGCGCACATCTGCTCACTGCGCCACTTACAGGCGCTCACGGATATGGATCAGATGGAACAGAATGATCTGGCGGCGATGATCAAGATGTTGCTCGTCGCCTATGACCGCCTGTTCAATCTGTCCTTTCCTTATATGATGGTAATGCATCAGCGCCCGGTCGACGGCGGCTCCTATGATTACTACCACTTTCACATAGAGTTTTACCCGCCGCTGCGGACGCCGACTAAGCTGAAGTATCTCGCCGGGAGCGAAACAGGGGCGGGGATGTTCATTAACGACACGCTGGCCGAAGAGAAGGCAGCGGAGCTGCGCGCGCACGTCACGCCTGTCGCGTGGCCCTAAGAGGAGGCATATCGTGATTGAAGCGGGAGAAGTCCGCCGCGCCTTTCGGAAGCTTTACGGGACCGAGCCGCGGCTGTTTTGCGCGCCGGGCCGTGTGAACCTGATCGGCGAGCATACCGATTATAACGACGGCTTTGTGCTGCCGATGGCAATTGACTTCGCGACCACGGTCGCCGCCGCGCCACGCCCGGACCGGCACGTGCGTGTTCACTCTTTCAACCTTCACGAGACAGCAGAGTTCGACCTGGATGCGCCGGGGCCAACCCGGCGGGGTCAATGGCTCGATTATATCGAAGGCGTTGCGCAGGCGCTGTTAAGCCGCGATCTGCCTTTGCGCGGGGCCGATCTCGCCCTCGAATCGGATGTTCCGGTGGGCGCAGGTCTCTCATCGTCGGCGGCGCTCGAGGTGTCGGTCGGCATGGCGCTCTCGTCTGTTTCCGGGTCGGCCGTTGACAGGATCACGCTGGCGCTTGCCGGACAGCAGGCCGAACACACTTACGTCGGAATCAAATCCGGGCTGATGGATCAGTTGACCGCCGCGCTCGGCCGCCGCGGGCACGCCTTGCTCATCGATTGCCGCTCGCTCGAGACGACGCACATCCCGCTCGACACGTCGCGCGTGAAGGTCGTGGTCTGCGACACTCACGTCAAGCATAAACTGGCTTCTTCCGAGTACAACACCCGGCGCGCGGAGTGTGAGCGCGGCGTTGAGATTTTACGCCAGGTGCTTCCCGGCATCCGCGCGCTGCGCGACGTGAGCGTCACAGATCTTCAGAAGTATGAAGACCGCCTGCCGGAGCCCGTCCGCTCCCGGTGTCACCACGTCGTCACAGAAAACGCGCGGACGCTGGCCGCGGCCGACGCCCTGCGCTCCGGCGACCTCGCAGAGATGGGCCGTTTAATGTTTCTTTCACACAATTCGCTGCGTGACGACTACGAAGTCAGTTGCGCCGAGCTGGACATCATGGTTGAGATCGCGTCATCGATCGAAGGCGTGTTGGGAGCGCGCATGACCGGCGGCGGCTTCGGCGGCTGCACGGTAAATCTTGTGGAACTTGACGCCCTCGAAAAATTCCGGGCCGTCGTTACCCGTAAGTATAATGAAGCGACTAACCTCAACCCGGCGATTTACGTTTTTGAAGCGTGCGACGGCGCGCATGAAATAAAGGATGAAGGATGAAGGCCGAGGGCTGAATCAAAGCTTTATTCGCACCCCTCGTTCATCATTCCTCATCAATCATTTTAGAAGATGCGCATTAAAGACGTGGCGCGCGAAGCGGGGGTCTCGACGGCGACCGTTTCGCACGTCATCAACAAGACGAGATTTGTCTCGGACGCGACGCGTGAGAAGGTCCTCCGCGCGGTTGAAAAGTGTGGCTACTATCCGAACGCGCACGCGCGCAGTCTCGCCTCGGGGCGCAGTCACGTGCTGGGGGTGCTGGTTTCGGATATTGCGAACCCGTTCTTCCCCGAGCTTGTTAAAAGTATTGAAGCGGCGGCCTTCGACCGGGGTCATGATCTAATCCTACTGAACACAAATTACGATGACGAGCGCACATCAAAATATGTGCGACGCATCATCGAGAGGAAAGTTGCGGGGGTCGCCCTGATGACCTCAGAATTGGATGCCGCCCTCATTGATGAGCTCGCGCGCCGGCATGTCTCCGTCGTCTTCCTCGACCTCGGCTCCGCCGGGGAGCGCATGAGCAACATCGTGGCGGATTATGAAATGGGAATTGAAGAGGCGATCCAACACCTTGTCTCACTCGGCCACCGGACAATCGCCTACGTCGGCGGCCCCAACCGCCTGCGTTCGGCGACCAGGCGGCTCGAAGCCTTTCGCGAATCCATCGCGCGACACCTGCCCAATGCTCCGCCACCGGCTATTTACGAAGCTGACTTCCGGCTTGAGGGTGGGCGCCGCGCCGCGCGTCAGATACTCGCGGCGAATGATCTCCCGACGGCTGTCGTGGTGGCCAATGACATGATGGCATTAGGCGTCATGCAGGAATGTCGTGCTGCCGGTCTCTTGATACCGCGCGACATATCCATCGTCGGTTTTGACGACATCGCATTCGCGGCGCTTGCCGACCCGCCTTTGACGACTGTTAACCTGCCGCGCGAAGAACTGGGCGGTCGAGCCGTCGAAGCTCTCATGCTGACGGTTGAACACCCCGATCAGCCGGGCGTAGAAATTCACATACCGACGCGCCTCGTCGTGCGCGGCTCGACCACAGAGGCAAGACATTTAACGGGAGTCCGGCGCATTATATGAAGAGACGTGAAGGAAATAGCGGGCGGGGTCGGCCGAAGGGGGTAAGCGAAAGCTTATTTTGAAGTCAACCCACGCCGGGCGGGCGCAACACAGAATAAGGACTGATCAGCGATTGAAAGATTAGGGTACAGGATGAAATCAATCATAGCGACGCTCGCGCTGATTTTGCTCGCCCCCTGCGGGTCGGGCGTGCCGGCCCAACGACGCGCGACGTATAGCAATCCGGCGCTCGCGGGTGATTACCCTGACCCGTCCATTATACGCGTCGGGCGAGACTATTGGGCCACCGCGACTTCATCAGAATGGGCGCCGGAGTTTCCTCTCCTCCACTCCCGCGACCTGATTAATTGGGAGGTCGTGGGCGCGGTCTTCCCGAGGCGTCCGCAATGGTCTAACGGCAACTACTGGGCTCCGGAAATCTCCGAGTACCGCGGCCGCTACTTCGTTTACTATGTTGGGCATAAAAAGGATGGCCCGCTGTGTGTCGCGGTCGCGACCGCGGCCGCGCCGTCCGGCCCCTATACCGATCATGGCCCGCTCGTCTGCCAGGAAGACGGCTCCATCGATCCCGTGCCGGTTACCGACGAGCACGGTGAGCGCTATCTCGTGTGGAAAGAGGACGGCAACAGTCGCCACCAGCCGACTCCAATCTGGGCACAAAAGCTCTCCGCCGGCGGTACGAAACTTGTCGGCGAGAAGAAAGAATTGATCCGCAATGATGCGCCATGGGAGGCGCAGTTGGTCGAGGGGCCGTATGTCCTGCGTCACAACGGCTGGTTCTACCTCTTCTATTCCGGCAACGCTTGCTGCGGGCGTGAGTGTCATTACGCGCTCGGGGTCGCGCGCTCCCGCACGCTGCTCGGGCGGTGGGAGAAGAATCCGGCCAATCCCATCCTGAAAGGTAATGAGACCTGGAAATGTCCCGGCCACGGTAGCATTGTGACTGATACCAGGGGGCGTTATTTTCTGCTCTACCACGCCTACAGTGTCAAAGATTTCGTTTACGTGGGGCGGGAAGCGATGCTTGACGAGGTCAAATTCGGCGCAAGCGGCTGGCCCACGATCAACGGCGGGCACGGCCCGAGCGTTCGCGCGCCGTCGCCCCTCGGCGACGCCAAGCGTAAGAACGAGTACTCATTCTTTGACGACTTCACGTCGCCACAGTTGAGACCCGGTTGGCAGTGGCCGCAAGCAAACGAGCCCGCCCTGCGGATCGAGACGGGGCGCGGAGGTTGGTTAATACTTTCACCGAAGAACGCGAAGGCCAATGATGTCCTGGGCTCGGTCGTCGCATGGTCAACGACCATGGGCGATTACGTGGCGACGGTGGCGGTCAAAGGCGGCGAACGGCCACCCGAAGCGGTCGCGGGGCTGGCGGCTTTCGGCGACCGAGAAAATGCGCTCGGAATCGCCCTCGGCGGCCTGAAGGTGTTCGTCTGGCGGCGTGAGAAGAACGTGGACACGGACGTCGGGGCGGTAGATGCGCCTAAGTCGTCGGTCGTTTACCTGCGCATGGCAGCGACCAACGGCCATCGCTTTCGCTTCGCCGTCAGTGCTGACGGGCGTGAATGGAAGAATGTCGGTGAGGAGCTGGAGGGCAGCTACTTGCCGCCGTGGGATCGCGGCCTGCGCGTCGCGCTCACGTGCGGTGGTTCGGAGGGCGCTTCGGCCAGATTCGACTGGCTGCGTATTACGACCACGCATTGAGAGCGGTCCGGCTGTTAAATCTCGGAACGTCGTAGAGAAAAACGGATCATGACATCTTATCTTAACCGTCGGACGCCGACCGCAGTCATCGTCTTGATACTATTCACTCTTGTCTCATGGGTAGGCTGCAGGAAGCAGGGCGGCGGATCGACGCCGGGAGGAAATGGCAAGACGGTCGTCGGCTTCTCGCAGATGGAGAACGATGGCCCCTGGCGCATCGCCGAGACCAGTAGTATGAAGAGCGAAGCGGTCAAGCGCAGCGATAAGTTTGACCTGGTCATTACCGATGCTCAAGGCCAAACGGCCAAGCAAGTTTCCGACGTTGAAGATTTAATCTCGCGCGGTGTCAATCTTATTCTCCTTGCCCCGCGTGAGTTTCAGGGGCTCGCCCCAGCCGTCCAGGCGGCAAAGGCGGCCAGGGTCCCTATGTTTCTGGTTGATCGCGAAGCCGCGGGAACGCCTGGCGTGGATTTTATCACCGTGCTCAAGTCCGATTTCGTTGAACAGGGGCGGCGGGCCGCCGAGTGGCTGGCGAAGCAGACCAACGGCAAGGCCAATATCGTCGAGCTCACCGGAACGGCCGGAGCATCCGTCTCGCAGGACCGTCACGACGGCTTCAAAAATGAGATTGATAAACACCAGGGTATGAAGATCATTGCTTCTCAAACGGGTGATTTCAACCGCGCCGCCGGACAGAGAGTCATGCAAAACATCATCCAGTCGATGGGTAAACAGGTCACGGCTGTATATGCGCATAATGATGAGATGGCGCTCGGCGCGATTGAGGCCCTGAGGGCGGCGGGGATGCGGCCGGGCAGGGATGTGCTGATCGTTTCCATCGACGGAGAGAAGGCGGCCCTTCAGGCGATTATCCGGGGCGAAATGAATGCCAGTGTCGAATCCAACCCGCGGTTCGGGCCGCTCGCCTTCGACACCCTGGAAAAATATTTCAGGGGAGAAAGGCTGCCGCCGAAGATTATTCTCGAGGACAGGTTCTTCGACTCAAGCAACGCACAGCAGTTCCTTAACGAGGCATATTAAAAGATCCAACCGTCTCATGAGTACAGCCAACCCGGTCCTCCGCATGGAGGGAATCACAAAGTTATTCTCGGGCGTTCCTGCGCTGTCGGGCGTCGATCTCTCGTTGGGGCGCGGTGAATCTCACGCCTTGGTCGGAGAGAATGGCGCGGGCAAATCGACGCTGATTAAGATCATGACGGGTGTGTACCAGCGGGATGGCGGGGCGATGTGGCTGGAAGGCAAGCCGGTCGGGTTCCGCTCGCCGGAAGGGGCGCGGGCGGCGGGTGTCGTGGCCGTTTACCAGGAGGTCAACCTGCTGTCATTCCGCACCGTGGCCGAGAACATTTATCTTGGTCGCGAGCCGCGTCGGTTCGGCTTTGTCGACTGGAAGCGTATGAACAACGATGCCCGCGCCTTGCTGGAAAGGTTGGGCCTGGATATTGACCCGCGGGCGGCCCTCGGCAGCCTGAACATCGCTTTGAGGCAGATGGTGGCGATTGCGCGCGGTGTCTCGTTCGGCGCCAAGGTCGTCGTACTGGACGAGCCGACCAGCTCTTTAACCGAGCATGAGGTGTCAACCCTTTACGACGTGATCCGCCGCCTGAAGGCCGAAGGCGCGGCGGTAGTCTACATTAGCCATCGTTTTGATGAGCTCTATACCGTCTGTGACCGTGTGACGATCCTGCGCGACGGGAAGCTCGTCGGCACGCATCCACTGGCGGGCCTGGAAAAGCTGGATCTGGTCCGCTCGATGTTAGGCAAACGGCGCGACGAGCTGCGCCATGGGACAACCGCCTTCGGCAAGCGCCACGCGGCCCGACCGCGTGGCGTACCGCTTCTGCATGCCGAAAACCTGACGCGCGGCCGGAAACTAAATCATGTCACAATCGAAGTCGGCCGGGGTGAGATTGTCGGGATGGCGGGATTGCTGGGGTCAGGTCGCACCGAGACGGCGCGAGCCATTTTCGGCGCCGATCCGGTTGAAGCAGGCCAGGTCTCTCTCGAAGGTAAGCCGCTCAAGCCACACTCGATCGGCGATGCCATTGATGCCGGCATGGCCTTCTTAACCGAGGATCGCAAGGCCGAAGGGATCATCCCCGAATTATCTGTACGGGAGAACCTGACCCTCGCCGCACTGCCCACACTGACCACGATGGGGGTTGTCTCGCGCGCCAGGCAGAGGGAGATCGTCGAACACTTTATGAAGCGGTTAGGGATCAAGGCCACGAGTGCCGACCAAAAGATCCGCGAGCTCTCGGGCGGCAATCAACAGAAGGTGCTGCTCGCACGCTGGCTCTGTAAAAACCCGAAGTTCTTAATCCTCGACGAGCCAACGCGCGGTATCGACATCGGCGCCAAGGGCGAGATTCAAGCACTGGTCAATGAGCTGGCCGAGGCCGGCCTCGGCGTGTTGATGATCTCATCCGAGCTGGAAGAGCTGGTCGAAGGCAGCTCGCGTGTGGTCGTGATGCGGGACGGCCAGCGCGTCGGCGAGTTGCGCGGCGACGATATTTTGCCGCAGAAGATCATTCATGCAATGGCTGAGGGAAGCGCGGCCGAAGAAGTTAAAAGGTCAAAGTAAAAGGCAAAAGTAAAGTCAGGCGGCGACCGCCTTTAATTAAATTTTGGCCCCCGCCTTTTTTTATTTTACCTTCTCGATTATGCGGAACGCTACGGCGGTGAGACGAGGCGAGGGAAGTGGCGGCCTGCTCGCACGCCTGGGAGCACTCGGCCCGGCCTACGGCGCACTGATCGCGCTCGTTCTGCTCGTCATCGTCAACTCGATCCTGACGCCAAACTTCGCGACGGCCAGCAATTTCTGGAACATCCTTCAGCTGGTATCCACAACCGTGCTCGTGGCGACGGGGATGACGATGGTCATCGCCACCGGCGGCATTGACCTGTCGGTCGGTTCGGTGATGGCGGTCGCTTCAGCCCTCGCAGCCACCTCGCTTGATTGCAGTGTTGGGCAGGCAGTGGCTATTGCGCTCGCCGTCGCGCTCGCGGTCGGCGCATTTACCGGCGCGCTGATCTCCGGTTTTCGCATCCAGCCGATCATTGTCACACTGGCGCTGTTGATTACGGGGCGGGGTGCCGCGCAGGTGCTCAGCCGTGGCGGTCAGCTTATTCCCTTTAGCAGCCCGGCTTTTGAGTACCTGGGTAAAGGCTACGTCGGGCCGGTGCCCGTTCAGGTGCTGGTGATGCTGATCGTCGTGGCGGCGGCCGTCTTTGTCATGAGTGCGACCGGCTTCGGCCGCTACGTACTGGCCGTGGGGGGTAATGAAGCGGCCGCGCGGCTGGCCGGCGTCAAAGTCCATCGCACGAAGATCGCCGTTTATGCCATCAGTGGGCTGCTCGCCGGGCTGGCCGGGCTGATCGAGACGGCGCGCCTCGGGGCCAGCGACGCGGCCAAGGTCGGGCTGTACATCGAACTCGACGCCATCGCGGCGGTCGTTGTCGGCGGCACGACGCTCACCGGCGGCCGTGCGACTATCCTAGGCACGCTCGTTGGCGCCCTTATCATGCAGGTGATTACGACCAGCTTTAACATGTTGCTCATCCCGTTCTCCTGGTCGCTGGTACTGAAGGCGGCCATCATCCTGTTTGCGGTCTACATTCAACGACCGAAAACGATCTGAAGAAGGAAAGGGTAAAGGGAAATGAAAAAGTCAGTCGGAGACCACATTCAGTTAAATTTTGGCAACACCTCCCCTTTGCCTTTTGCCCGTCACCTTTTGCCTTCCTTGTGAGGTCTATGAGCCGGGCGACATCGACCGCCAGCGAATCGGGCTCGACTCGTGGGCGAATGGCGCGGGCCAGGTTTGCCTCTTTTATTCAGAGGCAGGGCGCGCTGGTCGTGCTCCTCATCGTATGCGTCTTCGCCACGCTGCGCTACGAGCGATTCCTCACAGAATTCAATCTCTCCAACGTCCTTCGCCAGAACAGTATGCTCGGACTGGTCGCGCTCGGCATGACGTTCGTGATCTTGACCGGCGGTATAGACCTCTCGGTCGGCTCGCTGCTGGCAGTCGCCGGCGTCGTTGCAGCCGGCCTCGCGGGGCGAGGGCCCATCATCGCCCTTGTCGCGGCAGTCGCTTTCACCACCCTCCTGGGCTTGATCAATGGCCTGGTGATCGCGAAGGGGCGCCTCCAACCGTTCATTACCACACTGGCGATGATGATCGCAGCGCGCGGGCTGGCTCTCGTCTACACGGGTGAAAAATCGGTGAGCGTGGGCAGCCTTTCCGAGGGCTTCACCTGGCTCGGGCGTGGGATGATCGGCCCCTTGCCGGTTCCGGTGTTGATCCTCGTCCTGGCTTATGCCGCCGCCTGGGTGGTTCTCAATCACACGGCCTTTGGTCGCCACGTCTACTCCGTCGGAGATAATGAAGAGGCGGTGCGGCTGATGGGCGTCAATGCCGGACGCGTGCTTCTTGGAGTCTATGCTTTGAGCGGCGCGCTCGCCGGGCTCGCCGGTGTGATTCTCGCCTCTAGGCTGGGCTCCGGCCAGCCGGTGGCCGGGGCTGGATGGGAGTTGGACGCGATCGCCTCAGTTGTTGTCGGCGGCACGCTGCTGACGGGCGGCCAGGGCGGCGTCGGGTCGACACTTGTCGGCGTGCTCCTCCTCGGGGTGATCTTCAATCTCTTCAATTTAGAGGGTACAATTAGCCCGTGGTGGCAGTTGGTGCTGCGTGGACTCATCCTGCTTGCCGTGGTAATTATTCAGAATCGCCTCGGCGCGAGGAGGTAAATCCGTTTTCGTGATCCCGTATTGGTTATTTATCGATAGGTAATTAGGGAGAATCGTAACCAAGGGCATAAGCTAAGTGCCAATGGTTACA